>CALFDH010000237.1 GCA_937950405.1 uncultured Meiothermus sp. | reverse complement strand
ACATCCACCATGCGCGGCTTGCCATCTTGGAAATGGGTCAGTTTGCCCATACCCAAAGCCTAAGGCCAAAAGCCAAAAGCCGAAAGCCTGCTTCAGATGTCCTTGCGCTCGAAGATCAGCAAGGCCAAAAGGGCAAAGCCCACCGTGTAGATGATGAGCAGGGGCAGGCCCAGGCTCACCGCAGCAGGGCGGATATACAGGTCTAAGTAGCTGGTAAGCAGGAAGGGCTGGATGGCCGGAAAGGCAATCAGAAGGCGCATCAGGAGCAGGGTCGAGACCGCTGCCAGCGCTGCCGAGGTGGTGCTGAGGAAGACCACCGCATAAAGCATGGCCAGGGCCGAAAGCGGCCAGAGCACCACCCCAGCCAGCGCATGGGCCCGCAGCAACTCCATAAAGGCCCCTGGGGGCGTAAGCTGGCCCACACCCGCAAAGCTGCCCTCTCCCAGGCCTGTACCGCCAAAAAAGCTACCCAGTCCAAAGGGCAAGCCGGCCAGCAACGAACCTACCAGGCTCACCAGCAGCAGAATGAAGGGGTAGGCCAGCACCACAATAACTTTGGCCCCCAGCAAGCGGCTGCGGGGACTGGGGCGCAACAGCACCGACTTGAGGGTTCCCATCGAGACTTCCGAACCCAGGACTTCCGCTGCCGCCATGGCCGTAAGAAAGGGAAACAGGAAGTCCATACCCGTCAGGAGCGAAAGAGCCGGCACCTGCCAGCCCGAGACCAGCTCGAGGCCATACTGTGCCCGGAGCCCTGGCGCAAAAGCCCACAAAATGGGCAGTACCAAAGCCGCCAGCAGCCCAATCTGCACCGAGCGCAGCCGCACCAGCTTGCCAAATTCCCAGATCAGTACCCGCAGCATAGGGTGCTCCTTCTCGCAATGGATGGTTTGATCGGTGGGAAGAACCTCCATACATCTGAGGGATAGCGAACGTCGGGAAAGCGCATATGTCCTACCCCGAGCCCTGAACCCTGCCCCCTGACCCCTGCTGTATGGCTAGGCATTTTTCACCCTTTCCCGGTAGTAGTCGTAGAGGTCGAAGTAATCGGGTTCCAGGAACTGCACCTGGTAGTTCTCGCGCACAAGCGCCGCCAATGCCACATTGGGCGACCCTTCAAATATCACGTTCACATCGCGCAGGCTCACGCTTTGCACCCCCGGTACGGTCTTGAGGAAGGCTGCCGCTCGAGGCGGGTCGTCCACCCGCAGGCGGTAGGTTTCGCCCTTGGAGCCCAGCTTGACCTCTTCCAAAAGCCGCCCCCCGCCCAGAATGCCCACCTTGTCGGAATAGGCCGAGACCTCGCGCAGGTGGTGGGTGGACAAGAGCACCGCCACCCCTTTCCAGGCCAGCTCGGACAGAATTTCGTGGACTTTACTGATGCCCTGCGGGTCGAGGCCGCTGGTGGGCTCATCCAGGATGAGGATTTGCGGCTCGTGCAGAATGGCCGAAGCCAACCCCAGGCGCTGGCGCTGGCCCAGCGAGTAGGTACGCACCGGCTGGTCGGCCACCGCCAGCAACTCGAGCCGTGCCAGTACCTCGCGGATGCGGGCATCCACGTTGGACATACCCGTCAGGAAGGCGATCATCTCGAGGTTCTGCCGCCCGGTCATGTGGGGGTAAAAGGCCGCTGGGGCCTCCACCACCGCCCCCAGCGCCCGCCGGGCCACATAGCCACCGTTGTAGATGTCCTGCCCGAGCATCCGCACCACGCCCGAGGTGGGGAAGGCCAGGCCGGTGAGCAGGCGAATCAGGGTGGTCTTGCCGGAGCCGTTGGGCCCGGCCAGGGCATAGACTTCGCCCGGCTGCACGGCAAAGGTGATGTTCTCCAGCACGGGTTTACGCCCGTACTTTTTGCCCAGTTGCTGGGCCTCGAGGGCAGCGCCCGGGGTGCTGGTTGCCACAGCTTCACTCATGGGTGTGATTATACGCAGGTAACGCGCCCGGCCTGGTTCACGTCCGGCAGATGGGTGTTGGACGTAACGAGGCGGCTTAATGGTCTATAGTCGATGGTCTATTGTCCATAGCCGACTTTAGTCTGTAGCCGATGGAAAAAGTCGGGCAGGGTGGGCAAGCCAGAAACCTTGTTGAAATCCGCCTTTTGGGCGGTACGGGTGGGGGGGCCTCTTAACGACGGCTTGCACCCATCTTGCCTTTGGGCGCTGGTGTGCTATCCTCGAGGTCGCGTCCTCGGTCTGACGCGGCGCACCAGCGTGAACCGGGTCAGGGCCGGAAGGCAGCAGCCCTAAGCGCCACGGAGCGGGTGCCGTCAGGGAGCCGGGGGCGCTTTTTTTGTGCATGAATGAAGCGTGAAAAAAGCCTCACGCGCCGGTTCTCGATCAAAACCAAATAGGCGAAAACCAACCCCAAACTGCTCGAACCTTCCGAGATTATCGCTATAGAAGGTCAAATTGACCGCTTCTCACCTGGTAGCACCTTATACTTCGCTCTGGGATGTTGCAGCGTTATCTATTGCGCGAAACGTTGTCGCTGTATCTGCTGGGCGTGCTGCTATTCGTAGGTCTGATTACCTTCGACCTGCTCTCTTCGCTCTCGGGGGCCTTCCTGCGGGCCAAAACCCCCGTGGCCGAAATAGCCCAGATGGTGGCCTACCGGGTGCCCTATACGCTGGGCATCGCGCTACCGCTGGGGCTGGTGTTTGCGCTGCTGGTAGCGCTGGCCCGCTGGATTCGCCAGTCCGAACTCAAGGCTGCCTATGCAGCGGGGGTACCCCCGCGCACCTTTATCGGGCCGGTGCTGGTGCTAGGGCTGGTGGTGGGGGCGGTGGTGCTCTACAACGAAGGCTGGCTCAAGCCCATTGCCCAGGAGCGCTTTGAAGCCTTGCAGTACAAAATCTACTACGGCTCCGAGCCTTCCGGCGTCCTGACCGAGCGCACCTACACCCCCCAGGGTCTGGGGGTGTACTACGCCCAGCGCATCTACCCACCGCCCGAAGGGGGGGTGGGCTCGAGGCTGGAAGGCGTCCGGGTGGTGGAGCCGGGGGGCTCGGTCTGGAGCGCCGAACGAGGGGTCTGGGTCAGTGGCGCCTGGCGGCTACAGAATGCCTACCGGGTAGACCCCAACGGCAAAATCTTCCAGGAGGCCGAACACCCCCTGCCCTTCCCCCTTGGCGTGCAGCCCAAAGCCCTCTCCTACGAGGCCATGCGGATGCCCGACCTTCAGGCCGCAGCCAAAGCCGACCCCTCGGCCCAGTTCCCGCTGGCCCGGCGCTATGCCAACGCCGCCGGTACGGTGGTGCTGGCCTGGCTGGCGGTGGTGATAGGCCTCTCACTGCGCGACTCGGCCTGGGCCTTTATCGCGGTGGTGGGGCTTATTTTTGGCTACTGGACCCTGTTTACCCTCTCGGCCCAGTTCGCCCGCTTCGACTTGCTGGGCGCGTATGGAGCCTGGCTGCCCAACCTGGTCTATGGGGGGCTGGCCCTCTTTGGCACCTGGAGGCTGGCCAGATGAGGCGAGGCACGGTAGCTCTGGGGAGGACGCCTGGATACAGCGCCCCCTCGCCCCTGCGCCCACTCGCCCCTGCCCCGACCTGGAGGCAGCCGTGAACACCCTTGACCGCTACCTGACCATGGAAGTGGGCGCCTCCGTGCTGGGGGCGCTGGCGGTGGTGGTGCTGGCCTTGCTGGGCGGGGCATTGTACGAGGTGCTGGCGCCGCTTTTGGCCCGGGGGGCCGACCCCTGGGTGGTGAGCCAGTACCTGGCCTTCCGGGTGCCCGAGGCGCTGGTACGGGGGATGCCGCTGGCCTTCTTGTTTGCTTTGTTGCTGGTGCTCTCGCGCATGGGCGAGGAGTCCGAACTCAAGGCCATGCTGGCCGGGGGGGTTTCCAAGCTACGGGTGCTGTTTCCTTTGCTTTTGCTGGGCAGTTTTCTGTTTGGGGTGTGCCTGGTGGCCGCCGACAGTCTGGTACCACGCAGCTTGCAGCAGGGGCAAAACGTTTTGCGGCAGGCAGTGTTGCAAAAACCCAGGGCCTTGCTGCAGCCCGGCACCCGCCTGGTGGATGCGTACGGGCGCATCGTGTACGTGGGTGAGGTAAGCGAGAGCGGCATCGGCCAGGTGCGGGTGATTACCGCAGAAGAAATTCTGCTGGCCGAGAAGGGCCGTTTTGAGCAGGGCGCGCTGATTCTTTCGGAGGGGCTGCGGGTGACCTATGGGGGCGCTCGGCCCCGCACTGTGGCACGGTTTGAGCGGGCTACGGTGCCGCTGGTGGAGCTTTCCCTCGAGCCCCCCGGCGGCCTCTTCAGCCTGACGGTGGCCGAACTGCGCCAGCGCATCGCCCAGTACAAAGCCCAGGGGCTCCCCTACCACGCCGAGCTAACCGCCCTGCACCGCAAATGGGCCGAACCCGCCGCGGTGTACTCGTTCGCCATTTTTGCGGTGGGGTTGGCCTTTTTCCTGCTGGGAGGCAGCCGCAGCCTGGGCATGCTGGGGGTCGTGGTTCTCACCTTCATCTACTACGCCACCTGGAGTGTGGGCCGCATCATGGGCGAGCAGGGGGTGTTGCACCCCATTCTGGCCGCCTGGGGGCCCAACCTGCTCTATGCGCTGGCCGGTCTGGCGCTATTGCGACTGGGGAAGCGATGAACGAAGGCACCAGGCATCTGGCGTTGGGAGCCAAAAGGTCAGGGGTTGGCTGGCAACCCTGCCTTTTCCGGTGTCTGGGCCTCCCCCTTCCCCTGCTAATGTTGATTTTTATGCTGTGGACCCCCGGTCTGGCGCAGGAGGCCGAGCAGGCCCCGGCCACAGGAGGCAAACGCCTGAAAATCCTCGAGGCCGAACGTTTAGAACTCAGAAACGAGAATGGCGAGGAGCTGGTGATTCTGGTGGGCAGCCCGGTCAGGATGGACCGGGACGGCGAAAGCATCGAGGCCCCCCGGGTGGTCTTCAACCGCACCCGAAAGCGCCTTTTGCTGATGGGCGGGGTGCGCTACAAGGACAAGCAGGGTCAGTTAATTGAAGCCGACGAGCTCGAGCTCTTCACCGACGACGAAAGCTTCGAGGCCCTCCAGGTCAAGATCGAGTCGGGCGAGTTTTATCTGGAGGGGCCCATCTGCCAAAGGGCCGCCGGGCAGATTCTGCTGCAAGAGGGCTACCTGACCCCCTGCCAGCGCTGCGAGCAGGAGGTAGCCGATTATGCCTTCCAGGCCCAGGAAGTGCTGCTTTATCCGGGTGACCGGATTATTGCCCGGGGGGTGTGGGTGCTCCTGCGCGGCGAACGCACCCTGTACCTGCCGGTGCTGCTCTTGTTCTTGAACGAGCGGCGGCCCAAGCTCGAGTTCGGCCAGAGCGAAACCGACGGGGTGTTCGTAACCGCCGACCTGCCCTACGTTTCCGACTTTGGCATTGGCTTTACCCTGCTGCGCTACTTCGAGCGGCGGGGCTGGGGCTTTGGCTTCGACCACTACGGCATTGGGGCGGCCCTGGAGCGCTATCAGTTTTTGTACCTGCCCCCCCCTGCCGGGCTGGTGCTGCCCGATAGCGACCCGCGCAAGGACGGCATTTTCAAGTACCGCTTCAGCTACAAGCTGGAAGAGCCCGACTGGCGCCTGGAGGGGCTAATCGTGCGCGACGATAGCTCGCAGGCCGAGCCGCGCTTTTTGCAGGGGGCAGGGGGCCAGCCCGACTACACCACCTTCCTGATCGAGGGGGCCACCCGGCAAACCCCCACCAGCAGCGAGCCCCTCTACCGCCTCACGCTGGACGGCTACCTCGACCACAACCCCCTGGCCCTGCCCAACGAACGCACCACCCCCAAGCGCCTGCCCGAGGCCGAGATCAGCTTTCCCCGGGGCATCGAGGGTGAGTTCCGCCTCAACGGGCGGGTGTTGTTGGGCTACTACGAAGCCCCCTCCAACCCCCTCAACCGCAGCGCCCGGCGGCTCGGGCCTTACATTGGCGCGGGGCGGCTCTGGCTCGAGCACCGCAGCAGCTACCGCCCGGCAACGCCCCCCTGGCCGGGCTTCAGTTTTAGCGTCGAGAACACCTTTATTGGGCGGTACTACACTACCCAGAACTTCGACCCCCAGGGCAACCCCACCGAGTTTGAGCGCCTGATCCGCTGGGATACCCGGGCCAGTGTGGGCCAGACCCTGGGGGCCTTCAGCGTGAACCTGAGCGTGAGCCGCAATGTGGTGGAGGGCGAAACCCCCTTTCAGTTCGACTTCGAGCGCCCCCAGCGCACCAGCCGGCTGGAGGGCTCGTTTAGCTTCAACCCCGACCCTATTTTTTCCTTCACCGCGCGGGCCAGCCGCGACCTCGAGCGCCGCATCTTCGACCCCCCCGCCGAGTTCGCCCTGACCTCGCGCCCCTTCCCCTGGTTTAATCTCACCACCAGCATCAGCCGCGACCTCGAGCAGGGCCGCTGGGGCCTGCTGCGCTCCAGCCTGGGCCTCTCCCCTGCGCCTTTTAGCCTGAACCTGGCCTACGAGCGCCAGCTCGAGCTGGGCCTGGATCGCCTACTCACCCTGAGCGCGGCCTACAACCCCTCCCCCTTCAATTTCTCGCTGCGCACCGGCTACCGCTACTGGGACGTGCAGGAAAAAGAAATCCGCCCCCCCGAGCAGATCCCCCTGATTGCCCGCTACGACCCCTTGGAGCTCGCCGCCAGCTACAACCCCCCCGGCAACACCACCTCGCTCAGCCACAGCCGCGACCTGAACAACGGGCAGGCCATCCGCACCGAGCTGAACGTGGTGCTGCAAGAGGCGCCGGACAGCTTCCGCCTGCGCCAGACCTTCACCCACCTGTACGCGCCGCTGCCCTCCATCACCAACCCCAACCCCACCACCACCCCCGCCTTGCTGGACGGCCTGGCCCAGCTCACCCTGAGCCTGCATACCTTGGTGTTCACCCACACCATCGGCTTTAGCCCCGGCAGCGAGACCCGCTTCCGGCTGGGCTACCAATACAGCGCCGACCTCTTCCAGGCCGACCTGCTGTGGAACTACCGCGAGGGCCTGCTGCGAAACCCCCGCCTGGCCGTGCGGGCTGCCGTGCGCGAACCCGATGTGTTCATCAACGAGGTCTCGGCGGAGTTTCACTTCCCCGAAAGCCCCAACCCCCTTACCCTCGAGGACGACACCCAGGCATTCCTGCGCTTTGTACGCTTTAGCGGGGAGCTGGAAATTTTCCCCGCGCCCCTGCGGATGGAAGACCCCCCCGGCCTTTCGTTGCAGGGGTTTGTGGCCCTCGAGCGCCTCAACGACAACAGCGGACGCTTCCGCGTAACCCTGCGCGAGTTCGGCCCCACCTTCAGCTTCATGGGCCTCGAGAAAACCCGCCTGTTTTATCGCATGGTGTGGAACGCCCCCGAAAGCGGAGGAGCCAACCCTCGGGAGTTCTTCTTGCCCAACCTCGAGGGCACCCTCCTGCGCCCCCGCTTCGACCTGATTATTGACCGTTGCTGCTGGGCGTTCCGGGCCAGCCTGGATACCCTCAAGCAGGAGTTCAAATTTTCCTTTGCCCTGGGAGGCAACGCCGCCGAGTTCCTCTTCAATCAAAACAACATCGTTCTGCCAGGCGGCATCAAACTCCCCAACCCCGGAGGCCGCTAGATGAAACAGGCACCACAGACACTTGCCCTAAGTCTGCTCCTGACGACCCTCGCCGCCTGCACCGGCAGCAGCGAGGAGCCTACCCGAGCCCTGCTGGCAGCCGGAATCAACAACGCCAGCAGCAACACCTACCAGATCCGCTTTTTTCAAAGCAGCACCCTTCAGCCGGGCACTTTCGACCCACCCCGACGGGTAGGCAGTTGGGATCTGGGCGAGCCCATCGTAACCCTGCTTTACCGCCGCAGCCTGCAACCAGGGGTCAACGACCAGCTCTGGGTGCTCACCCAAAGCCACCTGCGCCGATACAACACCAGCAACCTGAGCGTAGATGACGTGGGCACCCCCCAGCTCGACGGCTTTGACCAGGCCCTGCCGGTTGACTGCTCGAGGGGCTATCT
>CALFDH010000236.1 GCA_937950405.1 uncultured Meiothermus sp. | reverse complement strand
CGGCGACGAACCAACCGAATCTGGTGCGAGAACAGGCTCAGGAATGGACTTTTTTCAGATAGCCCTCGAGCCGCTCCAACGCCTGTTCGATTTCTGCTTCGGTCTTGCAGAAAGCAAAGCGGACGAGGCCTTTGGGTGCGGGGTTCTGGAGGTAAAACGCCGAGCCGGGAATGATGGCGACCCCCCCCTCCCGCACCAGGGTTTCGGCGTCTAGCTCGGGCAGGAGGGCGGTCAGGAAGTAGCTGCCCGCAGGGGCAAAAGTTTGCAGGCCCAAGGCGCGCAAGCCCTGCTCGAGCAAACCCTTGCGCCTGCCGTAGCTTTCACGGAGCTGCGCATAAAAACCTTCCTTGCGGGCGATGGGCAGGGCCTCGGCCACGGCGGCCTGGAGCGGCGCTGCCGAACAAAAGCTACTCCACTGGCGCATGCCGGCCACCTGCGGGGCCAGACCGGGCGGGGTCAGAATCCAGCCGATGCGCCAGCCGGTGGCCTCGAGGCGCTTACCTGCCGAGCCCACGGTAAAGACCCGCTCGGGTGCGAGTTCGCGTAGGCGAATGGGGGGCTGCCCGAAGTAGAGCTCGTCGTACACTTCGTCGCTGATAATCCAGAGGTCGTGCTGGCTGGCCAGGGCCACAATCTGCTCGGCCTCGGTACGGGAAAAAACCGAGCCGGTGGGGTTATAGGGGTTGGTCAGCAAGAGGGCCTGGGTGCGTACCGTAATGGCCCGTTCCAGCGCCGGTAAATCCACTTCCCAGCGGTCGGTAAGGCGCATCGGCACCATCACCGGCTCTACACCGGCGATGCGGGCCTGGGGGATGTAAACGTCGAAGTAGGGCTCAAACATCACCACTTCATCCCCAGGGCCATACAGCGACTCGGCCAGCGCGTGCAGGGCCTCGGTACCCCCTGCCGTAATGACCACATCCTCGGGGGCCGCGCCCAGATCCTCGGCCACGGCCTCGCGCAAACGGGGCAGGCCGATGGGTGGGGTGTACTGGTCTACCGTGCCGATGGCCCGCCGCGCTGCCTCCTGCAAAAAGGCCGGGGGGGGATTGGAGGGAAATCCCTGCCCCAGGTTGATGGCCCCATGCTGAGCCGCCAGGCGGCTCATATGGGCAAAGATGCTCTCCTTGGATAACTGGGTTCGGGGGTGAAGGTTGGCCATGCTAGGCACAAGTCTACCGTAAGGGGCGGGTGCCCCATACACATTGACCGTGAACGTCGGCTATTTGCCGCAAGGATATTTTTGCTGCCCTCATTGCACGGGCTTACAGCCCTGAACCAGAATCTTTCCGGTGCGTTCGCTCATCAGGAGGGCTTCCTCGGCGGCCCCACTGCCTTTGGTCCACCACGAAGCGCGGCCATCGGAATACTTGACGCCCGAGGCTGCCGCTACCTGGAACAAGGGCCCGTAGGTCTGGTGGTTGAACACCACCCCCACCCGGTCGAACTGGTTTTGATAAACGGCCCGAACCTGCACGCCCCTGGCGCAGCGGTAGGTTCGCTGCACTATATCCGTCGGCTGCGCCAGGGCCAGGGTGGAAAGCAGCACGCACATCATCCAAACTCGCATAGTCACTCCTGTCAGGCGGTAAGCAGTTGTAGATAGTCCCCCAGCTTCAGGCTGGCCCCTCCTACCAGGCCGCCGTCTATGTTGGGCTGGGAGAAGAGGGCGGTGGCGTTGTCGGGCTTGACCGAGCCCCCGTAGAGGATACGCAGCTCCTCCGCAAAACCCGAACCGTAGCGGGCTATCAACCAGCCGCGAATGGCGCGGTGCATGGCCTCGGCATCCTCGGGGGTGGCGGTTTTGCCGGTGCCGATGGCCCAGACCGGCTCGTAGGCAATCACCAGATGCGAGGCCGATGGAGGGTTGACCCCCTCGAGGCTTCCTTCCAACTGTCGCAGGGTGTATTCAACATGTTCACCGGCTTCGCGGATTTGTAAGGGTTCACCCACACAAAGGATGGGGGTGATACCTTGCTCCAGCAGGCGCCTGGCTTTTTCGGCCACCAGCGCATCGGACTCGGCATGGTAGCTGCGCCGCTCGGAGTGCCCCACAATGGTGTATTTGCAGGCCAGATCGGCCAGCATTCGGGCCGAGACCTCGCCCGTGTAAGCGCCCTCCGGGTGCGCCGATACATCCTGTGCGCCCCAGGAGACCCCGTGACCCTCGAGCACTTCCGAGGCATAGGGCAGATGAGTGAAAGGCACCAGCAGGGCCGGTTCGGCCTGGGTGGAGGGCAGTTGATCAATCAGCTCCTGAAACCAGTGGCGGGCCTCAGAGGGCGTTTTGTGCATCTTCCAGTTTCCGGCTACCAGTCTTTTGCGCATAGCTGTTTCAATCATACGCCACATCGAGACCCCCAGGTTCTGCAAGGAGTTGGGGGCCTTTTTTGAAGTACAACTTTTTACGGAATACCCCGGCCTACCAATACCGTGAAGCCTGCATCAATCGTGTTCTTCCTCCTCCTTTTCTTCGTGGATACCCAGGCTAAGAACCAACCCCTGTATCAGCGCCTCCTTTTCGGAGGTGGAAAGCCGGGCCTCGGGATGGGTGGGCAGGTAAATTCGTGGGGGCATGCTAACCTCTCGAATGACTTCGGGAATATCGTCTAGCTCCTGTTTGGCACTGCCCCACAGGGAAAGGTTGAGCTTGCTGCGGCCCTCCTCCACATCGCGCTGAACCAGCCAGGAGACGGGAGCGATGTGGCTGTACCAGGGCCAGCGGGTCTGGTTGCTGTGACAGTCAGCACAGGCCCTGACAAAGAGCTCACGGGTATGAGGGCTGTCCCAGGGAGGTTCGGCCACTACCGGTGGATTATGGTGGTCACGGCCATAGGGAACCAGTTGTATGGCCAGCAGCACCAGGGCAAAAGCCCCAAAAAACCACAGAACTATGCGTTTCACAGGCAAAACCTCCATGGGGCTCGAGCAAGCCCGTCAGACCGACCCACTCGCACCTCAAACCTTGGTGGCCAGGTAATTCTCCAGACCCATCTGCTTGATCTGGTCGGACTGCTGCTCGCCCCAGTCCACATGGCCCTCTTCATCTTTGAGGATGCCCTCAATCAGTTCGCGGGTTCCGTTGTCTCCGGCTTCGGTGGCCAGTCGGATCACCTCGTTGTAGGCTCGCACGGCATCGGCTTCTCCGGCGTGGTCGTTGATGACGATTTCCTGTACGGTTTTGCCAATTTTAATAGGCGCCAGCTTGCTCACCTCGGGGTGGCCTTCCAGGAAGATAATTCGACCAATCAGAGCCTTGGCATGATGCATCTCGGTACGGGCTATTTTTTCCAGTTCCTCGTGCAGCTTGCTGTAGCCCCAGTTCTCGGCCATTTTGGCATGAACCATGTACTGATTGATGGCGGCCAGTTCTTCGGAGAGGCGCTCATTCAAAGCTTCCAGCACTTTAGGGTTCCCTTTCATGGCTTACCTCCAACCACAGCTTGCACGGAGCGGATTACCCAGGCATTACCGACTCTAGCGAGCGCGCTTTTCCATGGCCGCCAGCAGCTTTGCAAAATCCTGCCCCAGTGCGGTTTGAGAGTTTGTCAGCGGGTTGAAGGCGCCGCCATTTGCATAGTTCAGAAACTGTACCCGGTTGGCACCAGGGGCGCCGCCCTCAGTGCCGGGCGTCCGCTGGCTGGCGATTTGCGCTACCTGGCTGCGCTGTGTGGGGTTGAGTATGCCCTGAACTTTGGGCAACAGCTTCTGGGCTACCTCGGGGGTCAGGCGTTTAGTGGCTTTGATTTCCTGGAGAATCGGCAGGAGCTGCTTGGCCTGCTCTTTGCTGAGGGCTAGCTTGGGGTACTTTTCCTCCAGGGTCTGTATATCACTCAAGTAGCGCCCGAGTTCGAAAACCGGCTCGGTGGCGGCCCGGGCCGCCTGGATTTTGCTGCTATCGTCGGTTTGGGCCACCCCAACGGCGATCAGAAGCACCCCTACCAGAGCCAGAGCAGCATTCCTGAGAGTATGCATGAGCATGGCTATACCTCCTGTGATTGGTGCCCGGCTCACCAGCGTTGGGTGTTTACAGGCACAAAAATAGGCTCCGATTAATCAGGTAAAGGTGGAGAGAAGATGTGGTTAACGTTTGGTAAACATCCTACAAAAACGCCCTTTAGGATGGCAGATTAGCAGCATTGAGCTTGCTGGGGTTTTCTGCAAGGCCCAACCGACGAATCTTCGATGGCTATTCAGACGGAGCTATCTGAGGGATTTGAGTTCAATTTTGATCGCAGTTACAAGGTTGCCGCTGCGATTCCCCTTGACTTCTACCCGGCTCCCATTGCGATTGGTGCTCCAGAACGAATTGCTACTCATGGTTTGACTGTCGCCATACTCATAGCGGGTTTGTGCGTTAACGCGGATGGTGTAGCCGTTTAGCACGAATGTTTTGCTGCTGGCGTTGAACTGCGAAACGATGCCCTCGAGTTTGAGGTTATAAGCCTGGTCGTCGGAGGATGCACGAGCCTGCAGTACGATGGTGGTCA
>CALFDH010000235.1 GCA_937950405.1 uncultured Meiothermus sp. | reverse complement strand
TTCTCAGTCTTTTCTTTGGATTGACTGTAGCACAGCCCTTTCGTGTCACCGACGCTGCCGGGCGCGAGGTGGAGGTCAAAAGTACCGAGCGCATCATCAGCATCGGCGGCTCCATCTCCGAGATTCTGGATAAGCTCGGCATGACGGAGCGCATCGTAGGGCGCGATACCGGCTCTTACATCCCCGCCGCCATGCTGAAGAAACCCGACCTGGGCCTGTTCTTCCGACTCAACGCCGAGGCTCTGCTGGCCCTGCGCCCTACCCTGGTGCTGGCTGTCTCCGAGGCGGGCCCGCCTCCGGTAATTTCCCAGCTTCGCCAGGCGGGGGTGAGTGTGGTGCTGGTGCCCGATGAACCCAGCCCCGATGGGGTAAAAAGGAAAATCCGCACCATCGGTGCAGCAGTGGGGAAGCCGGCCCGGGCGGAGGAGCTGGTGCGGGCCCTCGAGCGCGACCTTCTGGCCCTGCGCTCTAAGACCCAGGTGCGGCGAGGGGAACCGCTGCGGGTGCTCTACCTCTACCCGCGCGACCCGCGTAACACCTTTGTGTGTGGTGATGAGGCCAGCGGGGCGGGCTTGATCGGCCTGGCGGGCGCGCAGAACGCCGCTAAAAACCTGCCGGCCGGGGGCGCGGTGCGCGGCTGCATCAATCTGACCGCCGAGGCGGTGGTCGCGGCCCGTCCGGAGGCTATCGTGGTTCCCTTTTTCCCCGATCAGCCCTTTAGTTTTGAGAACGTGTTGCGCCTGCCTGGGGTGGCCGAGACCCCTGCTGGTCGCAACCGCCGGATTGTGGCCATGGATGTGACGTACATCTCCGGTTACGGCTACACCGCCGGTCGGGCGGCCCTTGACCTGCACCAGGCCCTTTACGAAAAATCGGGCAGCGTGCGCATCAACCACCCTGGTTTCAACCCATGATTTTTGGGGCCCGGAAGCGATTTGTCCTGATTCTGGCCCTGTTGCTCGCCGCTAGCATGCTCTTGGCAGCGAGCAGTGGGGCCTACTACATTGCCCCCTTGGAGATTCCCCGGGTGCTACAGGAGGGGCTCGAGGGCGCTTATGTTTTGCTCAACATACGTTTTCCTAGGGTGCTCTTAGCCGCCTTAGTGGGGGGAAGCCTGGCCCTGTGCGGGGCGGTGCTGCAGGGCTTGCTGCGCACGCCGTTGGTGGAGCCGGGTCTGCTGGGGCTTGGTGGAGGCGCTGCTTTAGGAGCTTTGCTCTGGCTGAGCTTTTTCCCCGCCCTGGTCTGGGGTCTTCCGGCTGCGGCGGGCTTGGGTGTTCTGCTGACCCTGGTGCTCCTCCTGCGCTTGGCCCCGGTAGGTGGAGAACAAAGCGGGGTGCGGGTTTTGCTAATGGGGCTGCTTTTGTCTACGTTTTTTAGCGCTTTAATTGGCCTATTGCAGTTTCGCGTAGGCGACCCCCAGGGTCGCAGTCTGACCTTCTGGACCCTGGGCAGCTTTGGGGGGGCAAACTGGGAGCTGCTGGCCCTCACTGCGGCCCTGGCCCTGCCGAGCGCAGTGGTTATGTTGAGGCTGGGGCGCGCACTCAATGCCCTCAGCTTGGGCGAGGAGGAGGCTTTTCACCTGGGTATTGGCGTCGAGGCTTTGAAGCGCCACGCGCTCATGCTAGTCGCCCTGGGCACTGGGGCGGCGGTGGCGGCGGCGGGGAACATCGCCTTCGTGGGCTTACTGGTGCCCTGGCTGGTGCGCCTGGCGGTGGGGGCTGACCACCGCATGGTTTTGCCTTCAGCCTGGCTGCTGGGGGCCAGCCTGACGGTGCTCGCCGACCTACTCGCCCGCACCGCGCTAAGCCCTGCAGAACTGCCGGTGGGCACCCTCACTACGCTCGCTGGAGGGCCGTTGTTTTTGTTTTTGCTCCTCAAGGAGGGCTGGCGTGGCGGATAGGCTGGAGGCCCGCGCACTGGGTTTGCGTCGCACTGGGCGCTGGTTGCTACGCCAGGTTTCCTTTAGCCTAGATACCGGCTTTTGTGTCATCCTAGGCCCCAATGGGGCTGGTAAAAGCACCCTGCTGCGCCTGCTCTCGGGTGAGTGGCGGCCCGCTGAAGGGGATGTGCTGCTCAAGGGTGTGCCGCTCGAGCGCTACTCCCTCGCCCAGTTAGCCCTCGAGCGGGCCTTCTTGCCGCAGCAACGCAGCCTGGCTTTTGCCTACACGGCCCGCGAGGTAGTCGCGCTGGGCCGCTTGCCGCATCAGCGCCACCGCCCCCAAAACCATGAGGACCAAGTGCGTATCGAGTGGGCGCTCGAACAGACCGGGGCGTCCGGGCTGGCGCAAAGGCCGTATTTTTCCCTCTCCGGTGGCGAGCGCGCCCGCATAGACCTGGCCCGGGTGCTGGCCCAGGACGCCCCCATTCTGCTTTTGGATGAGCCCACCAACCACCTCGACCCCCGTCAGCAGCTCGAGGTGCTCGCGCTGGCCCGGCGGTTGGCTCAGGAGGGTCGCCTGGTGCTGGCGGCCCTTCACGATCTCAACCTGGCGGCCTTGTTCGCCGAGCGAATTCTGTTTCTCAAATCGGGCCAACTGGCGGCCCTGGGATCGCCAGACCAGCTTCTGAAGCCCGCCCTCTTGCAAGAGGTCTATGGGGTGCCCTTCGAGGTGATCGAGCAGGCCGGGCGACGCCTGGTGTTGCCCGCGCTGCCCCCCGACGGGCAGTAACGCCAAATTCGGTTGGTTCTTCACCGATCGATGGCGGACCAACCCGACCAAAACGACACGCCTTCTTCGCTGAGAGAGGGGAGGGTTGCGCGCTGGGATTCAAAGAGATACTTCGCCAAACCAAAAACCTCCAGGGGCTATCTTTTTGAATCCTAGAGCACACCTTTCGGTCGGGTTGGTTCGTTACCATTCGGTAAAGAACCAACCGAATCTAGTATGACTATCTTTTTGAATGGTAGGACTTCGGCTGTGCAACAAGCAATAATTAAGATTGTGTTTGCGAGTACCGGCCACCGCGCCAGGGCGGGTTAGGGTGCTTAAATTTCGATTGGAAAGCACCTACTCAATCCTTCGGTGGGCCAAGCCGCCTCAAGCAGCCCACCGCTTAGTATAAGTGCAATTTATCAAAAAAGCCCAAATAAGACTTGAAGGTTTATCTCGGAGTTGCCTACTATTGAGCCGGAACTGAGCTTGTGAAAGGAGACACATGTCGACCACCCTTGGCGTGATTGAGACACAGGCCATCACCGCAATACGGATGCTGGCCGCGGACGCGGTAGAGCAGGCTAAAAGCGGCCATCCCGGGATGCCCCTGGGCATGGCCCCTGCGGCCTACGTCCTCTGGAGCGATTTTCTTAGGCACAACCCCTTGAACCCTCACTGGCCCGACCGGGACCGTTTTGTGCTTTCGGCAGGGCACGGCTCCATGCTCTTGTACGCCCTGCTGCACCTGACCGGCTACGACCTGCCTATGGATGAACTCAAGCGCTTTCGCCAGTGGGGCTCCAAGACCCCCGGCCACCCCGAATACGGCCATACCGCGGGCGTGGAGGTGACCACCGGGCCACTGGGTCAGGGCATCAGCACGGCGGTGGGGCTGGCCCTGGCCGAGCGCAAGCTGGCCGCCGAGTTCAACCGCGAAGGGCATACCGTGGTGGATCACTACACCTATGTGCTGGCCTCCGACGGCGACCTGATGGAGGGGGTTTCGGGGGAGGCTTGCAGCCTGGCTGGGCACTGGGGGCTTTCCAAGCTGATCGTGCTCTGGGACGACAACCATATTTCCATTGACGGCCAGACCGAGCTTTCTTTTGGCGAGGAGGTTCTGGAGCGCTACCGGGCTTATGGCTGGCACACCCAGCGAGTAGATGGCGAAGACCTCTCGGCAGTGCGCTCGGCCATCCGGGCCGCACAGGTGGATGCCAGGCCCTCCATTATTGCGGTGCGGACGGTGATTGGCGCGGGCTCGCCCAAGGCCGGCAGCCACAAGGTGCATGGCGAACCCCTGGGGCCCGAGGCCCTGGCCGCTACGCGGGAGAACCTGAACTGGCCTCACCCCCCCTTCGAGATTCCCCTCGAGGTCTACGCGCATTTCCGCGAGGCCGTGGCCCGAGGACAGCGCCTCGAGGCCGACTGGAAGGCCCGCCTCGAGCGCTACGCCAAAGCCTACCCCGCCGAGGCCAGGGAACTGGAGCGCCGCCTGAAGGGCGAACTGCCGCCCCTCGACTGGGAACAGCTCATCCCCAGCTTTAGCGGCAAGATAGCCACCCGCGCCGCCTCCGGCAAGGTGCTCGATGCGCTGGCCCCGGCCCTGCCGGAGCTCTTGGGCGGCAGCGCCGACCTCACCCCCTCCAACAACACCCAGGCCCAGGGGATGCAGTCCTTCTCGCGCGAGAACCCCACCGGGCGCTACCTGCACTACGGGGTGCGCGAGCACGGCATGGGGGCCATCCTGAACGGGCTCAACCTGCACGGGGGCTACCGGGCGTATGGGGGCACCTTTTTCGTGTTCTCGGACTACATGCGCCCCGCGATTCGCTTGGCGGCCCTGATGGGCACGCCTACGGTGTTTGTGCTCACCCACGACTCCATTGCCATTGGCGAGGACGGCCCCACCCACCAGCCCATCGAGCACCTGGCCAGCCTCCGGGCCATGCCGGGCCTCTGGGTGGTGCGCCCGGCGGATGCCCTCGAGACCGCCTACGCCTGGCGACTGGCTTTAGAACGCCAGAATGGCCCAACCGCCCTGGTGCTTACCCGGCAGGCTTTGCCGGTGCTGGAGCGCAGCAGCCTGGCCCCTGCCGAGGGCACGCTCAAGGGAGGGTATGTGTTGTCCGAGCGCCCCGATGCCAAAGCCATCCTGGTGGCTACCGGCAGCGAGGTAGCCCTGGTGCTCGAGGCCCAGCAGCAACTGCTGGCCGAGGGCGTGCCGGTGCGGGTGGTGAGCCTGCCCTGCTGGGAAGCCTTTGAGGCCCAACCGCGGGAGTACCGCGAGTCGGTATTGCCCAAGCATCTGCCAACCCTGGCGGTAGAGGCGGGCAGCAGCTTTGGCTGGGAGCGCTACGCCGATGCCGTGCTGGGCCTGGATCACTTTGGCGCCAGCGCCCCTTACCCAGCGGTCTACGAAAACCTGGGCTTCCGGCCCGGTGCGGTGGTGCGGGCTGTGCTCGAGCTGCTGCAGTAGGCTTACAAACCCCGGCTAGAATGGGGGCATGACTCGGATAAAAACCCCACCGGAGGGAGCCTTGTCGCGATGAAGAAAGTGCGTGTTTTTCCGTTGCCCTCAGAGGCCCTGCCCCAGGCTGAGGTGATGCTGGTGGTGGACGTGATACGTGCAACCAGCACCGCGGTGATGTTCCTGGAGGCCGGGGCCCAGGCCCTCTGGCTCACCGCAGGCCTGGAGCCGGCCCGTGCCCTCAGGCAAAACGGCGAGCTGCTGGCTGGTGAGGTGGGGGGGCTGCGCCCGGAGGGCTTCGACTTCGGCAACAGCCCCCGCGAGGCCGCCCTGGCCGAGCTCACAGGCCGTACCGTCATCCACGCCACCACCAACGGTACCAAAGCCGCTCACAAGGCCGCCGGGGTGGCCCGCGAGGTGCTCCTGGCCTCACTGCTGAACGCCCCTGCGGCCACGCAGCTAGCTGGTCGGTTGGGCTCGGACGTGGCCATCCTGTGCGCGGGCAAGGAGGGCCAGGTGGGCATGGACGACCTCTACACCGCCGGGGTGCTGGCCCAGGGGTTGCTGGCCTTGGGCTTTGAGCCGGTGGGCGACGGTGTGCAGATCGCCCTCCACCTGGCCCAGAAGCCCGCTTTGTCGGTGCTAAAAGCCTCTGAAGCTGCCTTAGCCCTGGTTCGTGAGGGGCTAGGCCAGGACGTGGAGTTCTGCGCTCAGCTGGGCCTCTCCGAACGGGTGCCCCGGCTCCTGGAGCGCCACAGCACCGCGCTAGTCTTTGCCTGAGAAAGCTCCTCCTCATCGCTTATCCCTCCACCACATGCCGCGAGGTTAATATGCAAGCACTAATCTTCGATGTAGACGGAGTAATTGCCGAGACCGAAGAAGGCCACCGGCTGGCCTTCAACCGGGCCTTTGCCGAGGCCGGACTCGAGATCGAATGGGATCGCGATCTTTACGAGCGGCTGCTGTGGGTAACGGGGGGCAAGGAGCGCATCTCCCATTACCTATACCACTGCACCGAATGCCCCAAGCTGCTCGAGGCCGATATCGCCCGCCTGCACCGGCGCAAAACCGAGATCTACAACCAGATTGTCGAGTTGGGCGAGGTGCCCTTCCGGCCCGGCGTGCTGCGGCTGTGGCGTGAAGCCCGCCAGCGGGGCCTGCGGCTGGCGATTGCCACCACCACCTCGCTGCCCAATGTGGAGGTGTTGCTGCGCCAGGCGGGAAAAGATGTACTGGGTTGGTTCGAGACTATTGTGGCAGGGGATATGGTCGAGCGAAAGAAGCCCGCACCGGATGTCTACCTGCAAACCCTGAAGAACCTGAGCCTTGCGCCGCAGGAAGCCGTGGCCATCGAAGATTCCCAAAATGGCCTGATCGCTGCGCAAAAAGCCGGGATTCCTACCCTCATTACCTACAGCTACTACACCCGGGAGCAACGCTTTGAAGGGGCGCTGGCGGTAATGGAGCATCTGGGTGAGCCCGAGCTTCCGGCGAAGGTCATCGCCGGCCCCAAAACCTGCGACACCGTTCTGACCGTGGATACCCTGCAAGACTGGCACCGGATGTTCGTGCAGGCTTGTACCTGATCTGGTTGGTCTTCGCCGTTCGGCGGTCAATAAACCCGACAGAAAGGAGTGTGCTAGGATCTAATAAAGAAAGCCTCTGGATTCTGGCTATCTTTTTGAAGTTACTAGTATGGTGCGCCACCTGATCGTCTTCAATACCCAGGCCTCCGAGACAGAGGTCAGGGCCATGTTCGACCAGGCCCGGGCCGTGCTGGGCCAGATTCCCGGTGTGCTAGGTTTTGAACTGGGCCAGGCGCTGGGTGAGCCTCGTTATCGCTATTTGCTTATCGTGGACTTTGCCGACGAGAGCGTAATTCCTTACTACCGCGAGCACCCCTTGCACCAGCAGTTCGCCGACCAAGTCTTTAGACCCATGGCCCAAGACCGGTTGACCACCGACTTCGTCAGGCTATACCCGGAGGGGTCATGAACGCCGATGTTTTCCGCCGCCTGCCCTACGCCGAGGCTGAACCCCAAGCCAAACGCGTGCTGGCCGATGGCTACGGCGAGGCCCTTGTACTCGAGGGCTCTGGCGGCTACTACGGGCTTTACTATCTCTTTGGCGTGCTGGGTCTGCGCGAGCCGGTGCCTTCGCACCCGCCCGACTGGGTGGAGGGGCCCCGCCTCCAAGTGCAAGACTTCAAAGAACCCTACCAGATGGCCCACTGGCTCGAGGACAACGGCTACCAGCTTTACGTCAACGAGAGCAAGTAGGAGGCAGAATGTCCACAACCTCTAGGGAGTACGACGAACTGACCTACCGCGAGGCCCGCGTCCGGTCCAAGCGACAGCTTACCGATGGCTATGGGGAGGCGCTGGTGCTCCAGGATGAGCACGGCTACTGGGGCCTTTACTTCTTCTATTGGAATCAAGAGCCCCCGCCCCAAGCCACGCCACACTGGATGGAAGGCCCCAGGGCCGACCCCTCCGGCTTCCGCCCCCCCTATGAGGTCAAGGCCTGGATGGAAGAAAACGGTTACGAAAGCTATCAAAACGACCTCGACTGATCCTTTTGGATTTTCTGATGTATCCCCGCCTCAACCGCCTTTTCTCAACCGGAGGCCGCTGTTTGAATGTGGCGGTAGACCACGGCATATTCGGCGAGGGCCATTTTCTAAGCGGGATCGGTAACCTTCCCCAGGCCCTGCTAACCCTGGTAGAAGCGGGCCCCGATGCCATCCAGCTTGCGCCGGGCCAGGCCCACCTCTTGCAGCGGCTACCCGGTAAACATAAACCGGCTTTGGTCTTGCGCACCGACACCACCAATGTCTATGGTCAGGCCCTGCCCTCGCTGGGCTTTGCCGAACTGATGGAAGGGGCTATCGAGACCGCCTTGAGACTCGATGCGGCCTGCGTGGTGGTCAACCTGCTATGGTTGCCGGGCCAGCCGGGCCTCTACCGCGATAGCCTGAAAAACCTCCAGCGCCTCAAGGCCGAGGCCGAGCGTTTCGGTATGCCGCTCATGGCCGAGCCGCTGGCGATGCGGCCGGGTAAGGGCGGATATGAGGCCGATGGCGACGTGGAGAAAATTGTGCCGCTGGTTCGACAGGCGGTGGAGCTGGGCGCCGATCTGATCAAAGCCGACTTCACCGAAAACCTGGACGAGTATCACCGGGTGGTTGAGGCCGCATCGGGCAAGCCGGTGCTGGTGCGGGGTGGGGGCAGGGTGGACGACCATACCCTGCTCGTCCGCACCTACCAGGTCATGCAGCAAGGAGCCAGTGGAGTTGTTTATGGGCGTAATATCGTGCAGCATCCCAACCCCAGAGGTATGGTGCGGGCTTTGATGAGCGTGGTGCACGAGGGCGTGCTCCCGGAAAAAGCCCTGGAGGGGTGCCGCATGGCCGATACCTGAACGAGGCATAATAGCTTAACGAGGATGGCATAGCATGACACAGGCTAAACCCGAGGCATACCATGAATTCGGGGTTCTGCCCCCTAACGACCCGATCCGGGGGCAGCTTCACAACGAACTTCATGCCCGGCCCACCCCCCGCATCCGCCTGCCGGCGCTGGTGGTGCAGGTGGCTGTGCGGCACGAGGGGGTGAGCCGCGAGGAGGAGCTCGAGCACCTTAGGCGGCTGGCCGGTTTGGGTGAACTCGAGCTTGACCAGCTCGCCGGTACCTACCTGCGCCTGCGACTGAGCGGAGGTTCCTTGCGCTGGGAACGGCACACCGAGTTCAGCACCTACACCCTGGTACAGGGGGTGCCGAACCTCGAGGCCAGCGCCGAGGTAGATCTTCTCAACCACCTCGTGGTTGATTCGACCTGGCTGCGCGGCATTCCCGGTCGCACGATTTCGGCAGTTAAGCTGATCATGCTCGAGGGGCCGGTGGAAAAAGCCCTGGAGATAGCCCGTCCCTGGTTTGGCCCCGGACCGGTGGTGGCCTCTGTGATGGGCCGGGGTGGGCATAGCTGCGCTGTGACTGACTTTCGCTTGCGCCCCAACGGTTTCGAGCGCATGGTGGTGGTGGCTCCCCCGGACACCAGCGAGACCCGCGCAGGCCGCATTGCCGCCCGGCTTTTAGAAATCGAGTCTTACCGCATGATGGCGTTGCTGGGCTTTCCGCTGGCGCGAGGCCTCCGAACCATGCTCTTTGAGTCCGAGCAGACCCTAGCCCAGATTACCGCCCGTATCCGCGACACCAACCGAGCCGATGCCGACCTGCTGGACGAGCTCGAGGCCCTGGCAGCCCGCATCGAGCACGCCATAGCCGAGCACAGCTACCGCTTCAGTGCCAGCGCGGCCTACCACGGCATCGTCCGGGCCCGCCTGGCCGAGCTGCGCGAGACCCCCATCCCCGGCACCCAGACCATCGGGGAGTTTCTGCAGCGTCGCTTCAGCCCGGCCATGGCCACGGTGGAGTCCACCGCAAACCGCTTGGCGGCCCTCTCCCAGCGCATCGAGCGGGCGGGCGCGCTGCTGCGTACCCGGGTGGACATTGCCCTGGAGACCCAGAATCAGGAGCTCTTGAAAAAGCTCCGACAGGGGCAAGTCATGCAGTACCAGCTTCAGCGTACT
>CALFDH010000234.1 GCA_937950405.1 uncultured Meiothermus sp. | reverse complement strand
GGGCGTCCAGGCCCTTCGCAGCTTTATGCGGCAGCTCGCTCAAGCATAACGGTTTCGTAACGACGGCTTTGCTACCTTCGAGCCTGCGAGGGAGCCATGTCGAAGACCCGAACCTACCTGTTGCAGCTCTGGCAAGACCCGTCCGGCCTGTGGGCGGTACTCAAGGACGAGGCCCAGGGGCAACTTCACCAGTTTGAAAGCCTCGAGGCGCTGACGCAGTTTCTATCGCAGATTGAAGATGCGCCCCCACCGGAGCCGGCCGACGAGACCAGGAGCCCGGCAGCAGGTCTGGAGTAGCCAGCCCCAAACAATGCCCCCAATCTGCGATAGGATGGTGCGGTGCGTGTAGGTGTTATAGATGGCTGGCTTTCCGACCGCTACCTGCCCTTCTGGGAACCTTACCTGCGGGAACTGGAGGTAGAGGTCGTTCATCCCGAAGAAACCCCGCTAGAGCTTCCCTTTCCCGGGCCAATCCGACGTCTGTTGAGCCAGGTTTACCGTCTGAAAAACCAGGACGTAGACTACCTGCTGCTGCCCGATGTGCAACTGGGCCAGGAGGCCCAAAAAGGCAGCCCCTCCCCCTGGCTGGTGGGGCTGGGCGCTACCCTGGAGCGGCTGGTGCCGGGGCTGCCCCCGGTGCTGGTGGTTCCCGCCGAGCGCTCGTCCGAGGTAGCGGGTCTGGCCGCACAAATCGGCCAGAGCCTGACCCAGAACCCCATGCTGGCCCGGCGGGCCCTGGAGCGCACCAAGCGCCTGCTCAATGCCTCGTTTACCCCCCCCAAACAGGCCGGAACCCACCTGATTGGGCTGGTGGCCCAGCCCATGCTGCTCTCCGATACCGTCTGGCTGCAAAATCTGCAGGCCGGGCTGGCCGAGCACAACCTCGCTCTATTTCTAGCCGACAAAGCCCCCACCGAGCTGCGCCAGGATGGAGCCCACCTGGAGCTCGGCTTGGAACTGCCCACCGACCTCGAGGCCGCCGGCATGCACCGTTACCTCTCGAGGCTGGGTAAGGTGAAGGGCCTCCTCTACGTGCACGATGCAGACTACCTGCCCCTCCCCACCCCGCTCCGCCGTTTGCTCAAAAAAGCCCCACCCCCCAAGCCCTGGCGCATGGTGGGTCTGGAGCCCCCATGGGAGCAGGTCGCTGGCGAGCTCGCCCATCATCTCTAACCTTAGCCCCATGTGGCCAAACTGGGAAAGGCTCACGCTTCAAAACCCTCGAGAGAAATAAAGTGGTGCAGATGCAGTCGAACCCGCAAGTCCAGCCTCCCATCAGAACTGACCAGTCAGTTTTTGGTCCCCTCCTGGCCCTGATGCCCTACCTGCGGCGCTATGGCCCACAGTACCTCTGGGGCATGCTGGCCGGAATAGCCTCGGTGGGGGTGGCAGCACTATCGCCTTATTTCCTGCGACACGCCATTGATGCCATCCGGGCCGGAGAGGCATACCTGGTCTGGGTCTGGGCTATTGTGGGCGCCGCCGTGGCCTCGGCCATTTTCTCCTGGGCCAACCGGCAGCTTTTGGTGGTGGCCAGCCGCTACATCGAACATGACCTGCGCATGGATTTGTTCCAGAAAGCCCTTTCGCTGGATGGCTACTTTTACAGCAAAAATCGCATTGGCGACCTGATGAACAAGTTCACCACCGACCTAGGCGCGGTGCGCGAGATGCTGGGTGGGGGCATCAACATGGGCAGCCGCCTGCTGATGTTTGTGGTGTTTGCGGTGGCGTCCATGTACCTGGTGAGTGTGCCGCTGGCGCTGGCTTTGTCGGTGGTCTTCCCGGTGATTTTTGCCGTTATGTACTACGTTTTACGCCTGATTGATCAGCGCTACCGTGAAAGCCAGGAATCCTTTGACAGGATTTCCACCCGCGCCCAGGAGAACTTTTCCGGCATTCGGGTTGTCAAGGGATTTGCCCTGGAAGAGCGCGAGTTGAGGGCCTTTCAAGCGCTCAACAAGGACTACATCGCCAAAAGCCTGGCCCTGACCCGGGTAGACGGCCCGGTGCGGGCCCTGATGGGGCTCCTGATGGGCTTTGCCGCCCTGATTGTGCTGTGGATGGGTGGTGGAATGGTCATCCGGGGTGAGATGACCGCCGGGCAGTTTGTGCAGTTCAACGCTTACCTCATGATGCTGGGCTGGCCCATCGTGGGGCTCGGCTGGACCCTGACCATCTTCCAGCGAGGCTCTACCAGCTACAAGCGGCTGGAGGAGTTCTGGCACGAACCGGCCAGGATTGCTGACCCGCCGAAGGCCCTTCTCCCGCAAGGGGAGAGAGCGCAGTCTGATGCAAACCCACACGCCCCTCTTCCCCCCAGCCCCCTTCTCCCGCAAGGGGAGAAGGGGGTGGCTGATAATTTTGTCCTACGGGGGGAGGTCAAGTTCGAGGAGGTGAGCCTCGAGCTTGGGGGGCGCAAGGTGCTGGAGGGCATCACCCTGACCATTCCCGAGGGCACCACACTGGGCATCACCGGGCGCACCGGGAGCGGCAAAACCCT
This sequence comes from uncultured Meiothermus sp., assembly GCA_937950405.1. Taxonomy (GTDB): domain Bacteria; phylum Deinococcota; class Deinococci; order Deinococcales; family Thermaceae; genus Meiothermus. The sequence continues at coordinate 2,355 of CALFDH010000234.1, read as the reverse complement.
TTTGGTGAGCCTGATTCCCCGCCTCCTGGACCCCACTGAGGGCCGGGTACGGGTCGGGGGCTACGACGTGAAGGGTCTGCCCCTGGCCACCTTGCGGCGGGCCATCGGGATGGTGCCGCAGGAACCCTTCCTGTTCTCCGATACCCTGGCCGAGAACATCTGCTTTGGGCTTCCTGAGGTGGACCTCGAGCGGGCCGAGTGGGCCGCCAAGCTGGCCGGGGTCCACGACGACATCATGAGTTTCCCCAAAGGCTACCAGACCTCGCTGGGCGAACGCGGCGTCACCCTCTCGGGCGGGCAGCGCCAACGCACGGCCCTGGCCCGCGCCCTTGCGCTCAGGCCACCCATCCTGATTCTCGACGATGCCATGAGCGCCGTAGACACCGAAACCGAGTCGCGCATTCTCTCCGGCCTCAATAGCGTGCTGGGCCAGCAGACCACCCTCCTGATTGGTCACCGCACCTCGACCCTGCAGTACGCCGACTGGATTGTGGTGCTGGATCACGGCAAAATCGCCGAAGAGGGCACCCACGAAATGCTGCTGGCCACAGGGGGCATTTATGCCGAACTGGACCGTATTCAACGCTTACAAGCGGAGGTGGATTAGTGTTTAGAGTCGAGGGTCGAGCGTCAAGGGTCGGCAATGGAAGGCTTACAGACAAAGGTTTCTTTGGGTTTGAGAACCTGGAGGTCTACCAGCTTGCCAAGGCACTTTTCCTGAAAATGCTACCGCTCCTTGCCGAACTACCCAGGGAAGAAATTTTTGCCCTCTCCAATCAGTTACGTCGAGCCTCGAGTTCGGTCGTACTGAACATCGCCGAGGGAAAGGGGCGGGGTAGCGACCGGGACTTTGTGCGCTATTTGTACCAGGCCAGAGGATCGCTGCTCGAGACTGTAGCTGCTTTGGATCTGGCCGAAACTTGTGGATACCTCAAACGCGCACAAACCCAAAATTACCTCGATGCTGCGCACACCCTCAATGCTAAGCTGACTTCCCTCATCAAGTCGCTTTCAAAAACCCCTCCAGCCCTAGACCCTAGACCCTAGACCCTGGATCTCTATGCACGAAGAAGAAGCCTTCAAGAAGAGTTTTGACGCCAAACTGGCCCGGCGCATTCTGGTGTATGTGCGGCCCTACTGGAAACAGGTGGGGCTGGCCTTGCTGGCCCTGGTGGTGAGTACCCTCACGGCGGCTTCGACCCCGCTTTTCCTCAAATACGCCATCGATAACGCCATCGTGCCGCGCGAGGTGCTACCCCTGGCCCAGCGCTATGAAACCTTGCTGCTCATCAGCGCCCTTTTTCTGGCGGTGCGGGTGGTGGACTTCATTGCCAACTACGCCCAGACCTACCTGATTAGCTGGGTGGGGCAGCACATCCTCTACGACCTGCGCTCGGAAATCTTCGCCAAGCTCCAGCGCCTGCACCTCGGCTACTACGACCGTAACCCGGTGGGCCGCCTGATGACCCGCATCACCTCCGATGTGGACGCCATCAACCAGTTCATCACCGGCGGGCTGGTGGGGCTCATTGCCGACTTCGCCCTGATTATGGGCCTGATGACCTTCATGCTGGTGCTGGACTGGCGGCTGGCGCTGGTGGCTTTTGCCATCATGCCCATATTCCTGGCTGTGACCACCTGGATTCGCAACGGCATGCGCGAGGCGTACCGGGCCATGCGGCTGCGGCTGGCCAGGGTCAATGCTTCGCTCCAGGAAAACCTGGCCGGGGTACAGACCACCCAGCTTTTTGTGCGGGAACCCAAAAACCAGGCCCAGTTCAACCTGCTCTCGAGCGACCTCCGCAGGGCCTGGGTGGATATCATCAAGTGGTTTGCCTTGTTTTTTCCGCTGGTGGGCTTTATGGGGGAAATCACCGTGGCCCTGGTGCTGTGGTACGGGGGTGGTCAGGTGATTCAACAAGCCCTGACCCTGGGCTTGCTGGTGGCTTTCACCGATTACGTACGCCAGCTCTTCCAACCCCTGCAAGACCTCTCCGACAAGTTCAACATCTTCCAAGCAGCCATGGCCTCGGCAGAGCGCATTTTTGGACTCCTGGATACCGAGGAAGAAGTGGCCGACAAGCCCGACGCCAGACGAGTTGAACGCTTCCGGGGTCAGATTGACTTCGAAAACGTATGGTTTGCCTATGGCAAGCGTGGGGAGGCTAAACCCGATGGAACGGTAGGCGGAAAGGTTAAACCCGACGGTACCGTGGGTAAGGAACCGAAAGTAGATAGTGCGGGTAATTCCAACCCTCAGCCCTCTGCCCTGGGCCCTGAGCCCAAAGATGACTGGGACTGGGTGCTGCGGGGGGTGAGCTTCCGGGTACGGCCCGGCGAGAAGATTGCCCTGGT
>CALFDH010000233.1 GCA_937950405.1 uncultured Meiothermus sp. | reverse complement strand
CCCACCCCCACCGGGCCGCAAGAGCGCCGGGTTAATGTGAGCTACACCCTGCCGGAGAACATCCCCAATGCAGTGGTGGTGATTACCGTGCAGGACGAGGTACTGGTCAATACGGTGTTTGAGGGGCCGGTGCAGCAGCCCTGGAGCTTCAGCCAGGAGATTGTGGTGCGCGGAACGGCGGTGCTGCGGGTGCTGGTGAATGGCGAACAGGTACTGGAAAGCCCGCTATGATACCAACTTTACATTTACAAGCAGCTTTGCAGCTGGTGATGAACCCCCTCATCCGGCGACGCCCCAGAAGCAACCAATCTGGCAACAACGGCTATTTATGACTGGAGTAGGCGGGGTGTCGCCACCTTCACCCACAGGGGGAGAAGGCAAGAGGAATCATTTAATATGAAAGGGGCCTGGGCCGAGGCGCTGGCCCGCAAACATCTGCTGGCCAAGGGATACATCCTGCTGGGCCAGAACAAGCGCACCCCCTTTGGCGAGATTGACCTCTGGATGCAGGACGGCCCCACCTACGTGGCCATTGAGGTCAAGCAGCGCCGTGACAGTGCCTTTGGAACGCCCCTCGAGGCCCTCACCCCCACCAAGTACCGCCGGATGTACCAGTCGGTGCTGTATCTGCTGGGCCGCGACGATGCCCCGGTGCGGCTCGAGGCGGTTCTGGTCTACGGCACCCCCCGGCAGTTTCGCCTCGAGCACCTGCGCTTAGAACCCTGAGCCGCAGTTGAAAGCTGTTTCCATATTGCTCCCGGTCGCATCGGCTATCCTGGAATGGATGTACAAGAACCTCCAGGCATTCATCCAAGACCTCGAGCGCCAGGGCGAACTCCTCCACATCCGGGAGCCCGTTTCCTCCGAGCTGGAAATCACCGAAATCGCCGACCGCATGGTCAAGTCGGGCGGCCCGGCATTGCTCTTTGAAAACGTACAGAACCGCGATTTTCCGGTCTTCATCGGGGGCTTTGGCACGGCAGCACGCACCGCGCGGGCCATGGGGGTGAAGCGCCTGGACGACCTGGCCGAGCGGGTGGCTCGCTTGATGAACCTGAACCCTGGTAAGGGCGGCCTCAAGGCGGCCTTCGCCCTGCTGCCCAAGCTGCGCGAGCTGAAGGGCTTTTTTCCCAAAAAAGTGCGCGGCGGCCCGGTGCAGGAGGTGGTGCTCCGGGGCGAGCAGCTAGACCTTTTCAAAATTCCCATCCTCAAGTGTTGGCCCCTGGATGGCGGCCCCTACATCACCCTGCCGCTGGTGATTACCAAAGACCCCGAAACAGGCGAGTTGAACCTGGGCATGTACCGCATGCAGGTGCTGGACAAACAAAGCACCGCCATGCACTGGCAACTGCACAAGGTGGGGCGGCGCCACTACGACAAGGCCAAAAAGCTGGGAAAGCGCCTCGAGGTCGCCGTGGCCCTGGGGGGTGACCCCATCCTGACCTACGCCGCCACGGCTCCGGTGCCGCCCATTCCGGGCGTCAACGAGTTCAACCTGGCCGGGTTCTTGCGCGGGCGGCCTGTGGAGCTCACCCGTGGCATCACGGTAGACCTGCCGGTGCCCGCCGAGGCCGAGTTTGTGCTGGAGGGCTATATAGACCCCGCCGAAGACCTGGTGGTCGAGGGGCCGTTTGGCGACCACACCGGCTTTTACACCCTGGAAGAGCTGTACCCCCGCTTCCACGTCACCGCCGTCACCCACCGCAAGCAGGCCATCTACCCCGCAACCATCGTGGGCCGCCCCCCCATGGAGGACGCCTACCTGATCGAGGCCTCCGAACGGCTCTTCCTGCCCGCCGCCCAGCTCATCCTGCCGGAGATAACCGACTACCACATGCCGCCCGCCGGGGTGGCCCACAACTGGGTGAACGTGAGCATCGAAAAACGCTACCCCGGCCAGGGCTACAAGGTAGCGAGCGGCCTTCTGGGCCTGGGTCAGATGATGTTTGCCAAGGTGATCGTGGTGACGGACGCGGGCGCCCCGCTCAAAGGCCCCGAGGCCCTGCAACACGCCCTGCAACACGCCGTGCCGGGGCGCGACACCCTGGTCTCGAGGGGCCCCATTGACGTGCTGGACCACTCTTCGCGGGCCATGGGCTATGGGGGCAAGCTGATTATTGACGGCACCGCCAAGCTAGAAGAGGAAGGCGGCGCTCTCCCCTTCACCCCCAGGGCCCACCCCAGCCTGCCGGGCATTCCGGGGGTGCGCCAGAAGCAACTGCCCGGTATCTGGATGGTTACACTGGAGAAAACCCGCCCCCACCAGGCCAGAGAAATCGCCGAGCGCCTGCTGGTAGCCCCCCACAGCGCGGGTATCCGCCTGATGCTCCTCACCGATAGCGATACCCGGCTGGACTTCGACGAGGTAATGTGGGCGGTGCTCAACAACATAGACCCCGAGCGTGACGCCTGGGTGATGCCAGGGGTGGAGGGCCCCATCCTGGTGCTGGACGGCACCCGCAAGCTGGCCGAGGAGGGCTTTACCCGCCGCTGGCCGCCCAAAATCGTGATGTCGCCCGAAACCGTGCGGCGGGTGGACGAGCGCTGGAAGGCGCTGGGACTGCCGGATCTGCCGCCCAAAGACACCACGGTAGTTACCCAGCTCTGATGCCGGGCCTGGGTAGATGCCATCCCGACCAGAAGGCCTTACAACAATAGGGCATTGCTGGCATACGTCAAATGACCCGGATTCCCGCCAGCAAGGCGCTACCCTCATCGTATGAAAGTGCTCCTCCTTTGCTGGTTGCTTCTGTTGGGGGCCCCTGCCCTGGCCCAAACCCTGGTGGAAGTGACGACGGTAGCGGCCATTGCCTCTACCCTCGATGCCAATGTGCGGTTTCCCTCCGGTTCCTTCCGGGCCGGGCGGGGCAGCGAAGCCATTGTGGCCCGGATTCCCGATGCCAGCCGGTTCAACCTGGAAGTCTACGCGGCCCGGGGTCTGGCTGCTCGTCTGCAAGCCGGTTTTGTGCAGCAGATTCTCACCGGCTTCGCAGTGGCGGGTTATTTTGTGGAGAACCAGCAGGAAAGCCAGGTCGCGGGCGAAATTCGCACCCGCTACGACCTGAAGGACAGCGCAGGCAAGGCGGCCATTTTGTTTGTGGTGCGAAAAGGCGATGAGCTGGTGTATGCCTTTGGCAAAGCCAGATAGGACTGATAGCTGAAAGCCCAAACAACAGAGGCGGGTGCGATAAGCTGGAAAAAAGATGAGTAAGCCCCTACGTTGGTCGGCACTCGAGGCCCGGCTACCCCTGCAGGAATTGCCCGCTTTTCACCGGGCTTTCCTGCGCCAGCACCGCCCGGAACTGAACCCCGATACCCTACCGCTGCGGCGGGTGCAGCAGTACGTGAGCCAGACTCTGCATGCGCTGGCAAAAGAGGGGAAAGCCCGGCGTGTGGACGAGGATTTTGAGCTCGATGCCGAGCAAATCCCCCTTCCCTACCGGGACTTGTAGAACCGGCCCTTAACCGAACGCCTGGACACGGCGCTTCGCGTTTCACATTCGGCCATTTCCCGCTAATATATTGGGCGTTATGCGCGTCATCGTAATTGGGGCCAGGGCTAGTTTGCTGGCGCAAGCCCAGACCCGCTGGGTGGTGGAACGCCTGAAGGAAAACTGGCCCGAAACCGAGTTCAAAGTACGCACCGTGCAGTCTAAACACACCTCCGAGGGCAGCGCCGCCGAAGCCCTGCGGCAGGCCCTGAGCAAACGCGAAGTGGATATTGCCGTATATTCCCTTAAACACTTGCCCACCCAGGAAGTGCCCGGAATTCGCCTGATTGCAGTGCCCAAACGGGTAGAGCCCCGCGAGGCCCTGGTAGGGCGCAGCGCCAAGCGCTTAGAAGAGCTGCCCAGGGGGGCAGTGGTGGGGGTCAACAGCCTGCGGCGCAAAGCCCAGCTGCTGGCCTACCGTTCCGACCTGAGCATCCGCGACCTCGAGGGCGACGTGGACGACCGCCTGACTGCACTGGGAACCGGGGAGTACGACGGCATGATTATCGGCGCGGCCAGTTTGCTCCGCCTGGATCTGCGAAATCGCATAGACCAGTTGATAGACCCTGAAATTGTGCTGCCCGCACCCGGCCAGGGAGCCCTGGGCCTCGAGGTGCGCCTGGGGGACGACTGGGCCGAGGAACTGGCCTACAGCCTCAACCACCGCGCCTCGTTTGTGCGGGTAACCGCCGAGCGGGCTTTCCTGCGGGCCCTGGGCGCTGGCGATGAGTGCGCCGCGGGCGCGCTGGCAACCCTGGAAGGCGACGATACCCTGGTTTTGCAGGGGGTGGTGGCCTCGCCCGATGGCCGCGAGCTGATCCGCGCCGAGATCGAAGGCGACGCCGAGGAAGCCGCCGAGCTCGGGCACGACCTGGCCCAGGACTTGCTGTCCGAGGGCGGACGGGAGTTGCTGGGTGCGGTGCAGAGCCGGTAGTTCCAAAGCCCCGGCGCCACTCCCTACCACCCCACTTTTAGGCGGCGGTTTTGCGGTAAACTTGAGAATAACAGTCAGGATTGTGGCCTTGGTCCTTTCTGGCTGGCTATAATTTAGGGACAACCATGGGAATCAAACGTCTAACCAAGCAGCGCAAGGCCGTCCTCGAGGTGGTTCGTCAGGCCAAGGGCCATCACCCCGACGCCGCTTGGGTCTACAGCGAAGTTCGCAAAAGCGTGCCCAGCATCAGCCTGGGCACCGTCTACCGCACCCTCGAGGCCCTCACCGAGGAAGGCTACCTGGTTCCGCTCTCCCGCCCTGGGGAGGCCCTGCGTTACGAGGCCAACCTGGACGGGCACCTGCACATGGTCTGCCGCAAGTGCAACCGGTTCTTCGACATCGTACAGCCCCTGCCCGACCTACTGAGCGAGGTCAAAGCCCGGTATCCGGGCTACGAGATTGAGGACGTGCAGGTCGAGTACCACGGCATCTGCCCCGACTGCCGGGCCCAGATGTAGCTCTACTGCAAAATCAAGCGCACGAGCTCCAGCGGTTTTTCCTGTTGCGGCAGGTGCCCGCAACCCGGAATGATGTGCAGTTTGGCGCCGGTAATCCAGCCTGCCAGGGTTCGGCCTGCCTCGACAGGTATTACAAAATCCTGCTCGCCCCACACAATCAGGGTTGGGGTGGTGAGCTGGCCCAGTCTGGCCGGGCTGGGGTGGCCCAGCAACCCCTCCAGGGCCATCCAGCGGAAGGTTGAGAAATAGGCCCGCCGCTGGTCATCGCTCCAGACCCGATCCCAGACCCGTTCCCGCAAAAACTGGCGATCCTCGGGGGGCAGGGCGTCCAGGTTGCCATAATAGGGCCGCAGACTTTCGTAGGCCGCGTCCTGTGAGCTCCGGAAGCTGTTGTAGATTTTTTCACCCTGGCCCGGAATCAAAAACATCATCTGAACCTTACCCAGTTTGCTGCGCACGGGAGGGCCATCCACCAGCACCAGCCGAGCCGCCAGGTCGGGGCGGCGTGTAGCCACCCGCAGGGCCACCGCAGCCCCCATCGAGTTCCCCACCAGCACCGCCTGCGGGATTTTCAGTTGCTCCAGAAGTGCCGCCACCGTGTCGGCAAAAAAGTTGAGCGTATAGGCTCGTTTGGGGTGGTCGGAACGGCCAAAGCCCGGCAGGTCGAGGGCCACCACCCGCCCCCGCCCCGCAAGGAGCGGAAAGACCTTTTGCCAGCTATCGGCCTCGTCGCCCAGACCGTGAATCAGCAAGAAGGGGGCGTCCTGGGACGGGGCCGCCCCCGAGTCGTAGAGGTGCAAACCGACCCCATTGGCCGTCACTCTGCGCTGGTAGGGTTTCAGATGCTCGGGAACGGTAAATTTGGGTTTCATAGGTTGTTCGCCGATAGTCTATAGCTTATGGCCTATAGCCCCCCAACTTCTCCCCCTACGCTTGTGCGCTTCTGCTCAAATGGCTTCTGCCAGGCGCTTAAAGGCTTCGGGCATGGGGGGCTGAGCGCCTCCATCGGCCCAGCTAAAGCGCAGGTCTATCAGGTGGCCGGGACCCACGCCCATCCCGTTGGGGAATAGCGGGGTATAGTCCAGGGTGCCGCGGACTTCCTCGCCGCCAAAGGTTTGTGCGAAGCGCTCGACCTCGAGCGGGTGCCCAAAATGAAAGGCGTGGGTATAGGCCAGTTCCTGCCACAAGAAGCGCGGCTTAAGGGGGGGTTCGGCCAGTTCGGCCTTGCGGCGCAAAAACACCGAGGCCCGGCCAGGGCGCAAACGGAGCGTGACCTCCAGCACATCGCCCAGCACCCCAAAGCTTCCCACAAAGGGCCGCACCAGGTCGTAGCCCTGGACGTTTTTGACGGTAAGGCCCCCGGCCTGAACGGTATGGCCCCTGGGCGACCTGAACCTGAGCCCCAGCACCTCGCTCCCCATAAAAAAAGTCTGAGCGAAGCCGCCCCGCTTGAGCAGGCCATCCAGCCCCCCCGGTAGCTCCACCGGTGGGAACGGCGGGAAAAGCCCTTTGGGAAGGGCCTCCCAGACCTCGAGCAGCCGGGTGTCGCCGGTGGCGATGAGGTACTGGTCGGCAGCGGAGACCTTCAGAACCGGCATGTCTTTATGCTATCCGGCCCGGCCTAGCGGAACAACCCACAACGCCCGGGGTAGGGGTCGGGGATCAGGCCGGGCCGGACATCAAAGCCCATCGCATAACCGCTTTTTGTCTCGGGCCAGCCCTGCAAATAAGGCTCGCCGGTACGGGCGAAGTGGAGCCACTGAGACTGGAGCGCTTGGGCCAGGGGCCGGGAACCTTCCACCGCCTCTGCGGTCAGGAACAAAGCCCTCGAGGGCCAGGTGGTCTCGGTGCCAAAGAGCAGGGGCAGTTCAATGCCGTGAAAGCTACCCAAGAAATCCAGTACCGGTGAAGCCCAGGTCACCAAATAACTGTAGGTGGGGGCGTGGCGGGCCTGGGCGGCCCCGGCGGCCAGCGTGGGACAGAGCAAGATGCGGTCGGTCTGGAAGTAGGCCCAGGCTTCTGCAGGGGCGGCGTAGCGGGCCTGGTAAAGCTGTCGCGCCCGCTCCCCCTGACCGGGGCGCCTGACCTCGACCCGCTCGGCAAACCCGGCCCAGTCGGAGGGGCCCGTCAGGCGCTCACCCCAGGTCTCCTGCGCGGTGGCTCCCACCATCAGGGGAATCCCCTCGGCCAGACCCACGCGCAAGGCTTGCAGGGGCACCTGGCTCAGCCAGACCCCGTCCAGGTGCGGCTTCCAGGGCACCTCGGCGAACTCTCCGGCCTCGACCCGCTGCAAGAGCGCCCCAATGCTAAGGTCTTCGGGCGGAAAGAGGCGCTCGAGCGGAAGCTGGCGCAGACAGGCCAGATCGCCTGCCCCACAGCCCATCTGGGCCGCCCAGCGCACACCCCAGGCCAGACCCTGCTCGAGGGTCCGCACATATTCGCACCCGCCCGACTGGATGATGGCCTTGTGAAAAAGCCCTTTTGCGCTGGGGGTCGCCATCAGCGTACAGACCGCCATCCCCCCCGCCGACTGTCCAAACAGGGTCACGTTGTCCGGATTGCCGCCAAAGGCACCAATATTCCGTTGCACCCAGCGCAGGGCCTCGAGCATATCCAAAAGGCCGTAATTGCCGGTGGAGCCGCGGGGATCTTCGGCTTGCAGCGCAGGCAGAGCTAGCCAGCCCAGCGAGCCCAGCCGGTAGTTGAGGCCCACCACCACCGCCCCCTGCGCGGCCAGCGCGGTGCCGTCGTAGAGAGGCTCGGCCCAGCTTCCGCCGGTGAAGCTGCCCCCGTGCACCCAGACCATCACCGGATAGCCCTCCGGTGGGGGCGGCGCCAGGGGCATCCAGACCCCCAGGTTCAGGCAGTCCTCGCTCTGGGGGGGAATATAGCCGCCCAGCCGGGTGGTAAATACCCCCCGCTGCGGACAGGCCGGGCCCGGCTCGGTAGCTTTGAAGACCCCCTCGAGCCGCAGCACCGGCGCCGGGGCTTTCCAGCGCTCGGCCTTCGCGTAGGGGATGCCCAGAAAATAAGCCACCTGGGCGTTCTGGTTGAGGCCCCCCTGCAAGCGCCCCTGTGGCGTGAGTACCCACACCGGGTGCCCATACGCCATGCACAGCATCACCACCAGAGCCCAGATCCTGCGCATGGGGGTATTCTGCCCCAAGGTCGGGTTTCGAGCTGTGTTCAGGGCTCAAAAAGCCGAGCGTGCAGCTCGTAGCTCTTCGGATACAGGCTGTCGGCTATCAGCCATTGACCATCGGCCAGGACTTACCAGAGGTACAGCACCGCAATTTTGAAGGGATAGCGGTCGGAGATGCCCACCTCGAGGGCCACCGGATCCAGGTAGAGCCGCCCGCCCAGGCCATAGGCCAGGTTGAAGCCCCCCTCGATGCCCAGCCCCACATAGCCCGAGATGGCCCCGCCGGGAATCCCGAGGCTGGCCACCGGCCCTAGGTGGAAGCCAAACAGGCTGCCCGCCGTGTTGAAGCTCAAGTCTGCCCCCAGGCCCGCCGAGAGCGAGAGATCGGCCACCGTCAGGGCCGGTAGCAGGTTGGCCTTGAAAAAGGCCCAGACCTCCACATTGTCGAAGCTGGTGGGGACGATGACCTCCACATCCAGCCCCGTATCAATGCCCAGCGGGCTGAAGGGCAGGCCCAGGCTCCCCTGCACCATCAACCCGCGCCCAACCCCAAACCCCACCCCCACGGTGTTTTCGGGGTAGGCCGGGGCCTGGGCAAAGGCGAAACCAAGCACCAAAGTCAGCAAAGCAACAAGTCGCTTCATGGTTCCTCCAAAATCTGCCCTATCATAACAGGGCCGCATCAGAGAACCAGTGCCCAGCGCTACGGGGTGCAGGGGTCTATTCCGCTTCGACTTTCTACTTGCTCAGCGCGTACAGGGCTTGGCCGCGTGGTGCTCTATCAGGTACTGCTCGAGGTTGCGCTGCCCGCCCGCAAAGCTCAGGGTCAGGTTCTCGCCCAGGATGCAGTTGCGGTTGGTATCGTCCAGCACGCCCCGGAACTCGGCGGTCTTGCCATCGAACTGCACCGCACCCTTACTGAAGGCGATGTGGAGGGGGTCGCGGCGGAACTCGGTAGCCTCGAAGCTCAGGGCAAAGGTTTTCTTGAGGTTGCCCAGCGAAGCCAGCGCCCGCATGTTGGTGGCCAGGATGCTGGCAAAGTTGCCACAGCGGGCACGGACTACGGTACCCCCGGTGGTCACATCCCAGTTCAGGTTCACGGTCTCGCCACCGCCCTTGGCCACGATATCGCCCTTGGTGGTAAGGTTGCTGCCAATGTTCCACTCGAGGTTCTTCACTTCAATCAGCCGCCCAGCCCCGGCCTTGTCCAAAAAGGCCGCCACCTTCATCTGATCGGGCATGTCCAGCACCTTGCGCCCCGTTGCACAGCGGCTATCGGGGAAGACCGTGCTACGGTTCAGGCTGGCCACCACCACGTTGTTCACCTTGATCTGGCCGATGAGCTTGGTGGGGGCCTCGAAGAGGGCCTCGTTGCTGGCGCTGTAGTGCCCCAGTACGGTGGCCGAGGCGGTGCCGCTGGTGGAGCCGTTCCAGTCTAGCAGCAGCTCGGCGGTCTGACCCTGACCGGTACGCCAGCGCACCAGATAGTCGTCGCTGTCGGTACGCACACAGCTTCCACTGGTGCAGTCCCAGCTACCCCGGGTCAGGCGGGTCTCGGTGGCCTGAAGCGAAACCCCGCCCCCTGGGGCTTCGGCCATCGCAGCACTGGCAGCCCCCGACCCCGGCAACCCCAGCAAGCGGCCCAGGTCAATATTGACCGGTGCATTCAAGTTGCGTAAGTAGCCCGCCAGCTCCCCTGGAAGGCTCTGCATCACCTTGCTGGCGCTCTCATCAAAGCTTTTGCTGGCCCCGGCGCTCTCGGCCGGAGAGGCCGTTGCACTACCCCCTCCCGGAGGGTTCCCCCCCGGCGGAGGGTTCTCAACCACGTTCGAATCCCCACAGCCTGCCAACAAAGCCGCCATGACCAGCGCCAGCCAGAAGTTGCGTTTCATAGGGTTCCCCTTCCTTACCCAAGGAAATTACCCCGGCTGCCCTTCAGATGCGGCTCATGTTTTTACAGGTACCTTTAGCCGTGCTTAAGAGAAGTGCAGATGGGTTTGGATGGCCGGATAGATCGGATCTATTTCGAAACGCCCAAAGTGGGCAAGATGCCATACATTGTCCCAGGTCGCAAGTCGCGGGAAGGGCCGGAGCACTCCGCATGGGCTTGCGTTGGGCGTTTTGCGTTTGACTATCGCCCCTGGCTATGCACCAGAATCCATCAAGCTCCCAAACAACGCTACAGAGGTTGAGGGCTAAACGCCGTTCAACGTCAATCTCAACGAGCCAAGGGTTTGTCCTCTGGCCGGTTGCGCCAATCTTTCAAACTGGCTACCTACACCCTGGTGTAATAGTTATCAAGTGTACTCAGATAAATAGTACACGTTTTTGTAAGTGTCGCTTACTAAGATATACACCCATCGGAACTCTGTTGTTCAGACCATACTCAAAAGAGGAGGAATTGCGATGTCCAAACTGACCCCCGAAATGAAGCTGGAAGCCGAGAAACTCCGTCGCGAATGGGAAACCAACCCTCGCTGGAAAGGCATCCAGCGCGACTATACCGCCGAGGATGTGGTGCGCTTGCGCCCCAGCATTCTGCCCGAGCAGACCTTAGCCAAAGTGGGAGCCGAGCGGCTGTGGGAGCTCTTGCACACCCGACCCTACGTGAACACCTTTGGGGCCTACACCGGCGCCCAGGCCGTGCAGATGGTGAAGGCGGGCCTCGAGGCCATCTACCTCTCGGGCTGGCAGGTGGCCGCCGACGCCAACCTGGGCGCCCAGACCTACCCCGACCAGTCCCTTTACCCCGCCAACTCGGTTCCGGCCGTGGTCAAGCGCATCAACAACGCCCTCATGCGGGCCGACCAGATCGAGCGCAGCGAGGGCAAAACCGAACGCTACTGGTACGCCCCCATCGTGGCTGATGCCGAGGCTGGGTTTGGCGGCCCCCTGAACGCCTTCGAGCTGATGAAGGGCATGATCGAGGCCGGGGCCGCCGGGGTGCACTGGGAAGACCAGCTTTCTAGCGAGAAGAAATGCGGCCACCTGGGGGGCAAGGTACTTATTCCCACCTCGCAGCACATCCGCACCCTGAACGCCGCCCGGCTGGCCGCCGATGTTGCAGGCGTGCCCAGCGTGATCATCTGCCGCACCGACGCCGAGGCCGCCACCCTGCTGACCAGCGATATCGACGAGCGCGATAAGCCCTTTGTGAAGCAAGGCGAGCGCACCCCCGAGGGCTTCTACCGCATTCGCAACGGCCTCGAGGCCTGCATCACACGCAGCCTTGCCTACGCCCCCTATGCCGACCTGCTCTGGATGGAGACCAGCACCCCCGACCTGGAAGTGGCCCGCAAGTTCGCCGAGGCCATCCACGACGAGTTCCCTGGCAAGATGCTGGCCTACAACTGCTCGCCCAGCTTCAACTGGAAAAAGAACCTCGACGACCAGACCATCGCCAAGTTCCAGCGGGAGCTGGGGGCCATGGGCTACAAGTTCCAGTTCATCACCCTGGCCGGCTGGCACAACCTCAACTACCGCACCTTCGAGCTGGCCAAGGGCTACAAGGAGCGCGGCATGAGCGCCTTTGTGGAGTTGCAGCAGCTCGAGTTCGCCGCCGAAAAGGACGGCTTCACCGCGGTCAAACACCAGCGCGAGGTGGGCGCGGGCTACTTCGACGAGGTGCTGATGGCCATCACCGCCGGACAGGCCTCCACCGCGGCCCTGGTTGGTTCGACGGAGGAAGCGCAGTTCCATTGAACCAATGACTACACTGCGAAAAGACGGCAGAGCTTTCTGCCGTCTTCAGTTTTTTTCCTTGGTGCTGTAGCCCAGCTCTCGAGCCTTGCTATACAAACGGAAGGCATGACGCGCTTGTTTAGGCGAAACTCGGCCATAATTTACATATCTTCCGATGTCAAAAATTAGCTTGCGCTCCCACCCGGCAAAAAATTCTCGCTGCTTGGCCCAATGTGCGAGTTCAAACCACATATCTGGTGACGTTGAGATTACCCAATTAATCAAGGTCTGGTCTTCAGGTGTTATTTTGTCGTCTGGACTTCTGCTTTCAGCATCTCTTTGTGTTTGTAAAGTTGCGTCGAGATTTTTACGAAGGTTTGCTACAACACCCATCTGGTCATAATTTTCATGCTCCAGAACATCTGTTTCAGATGACTCACCGATTGTCGTTGAAATCAAGGTATTACCGAGGTTCTTTTCAGATTCATAGATTACGTAGTTTGCTACTTGAAATAGGGGAAGAAAAGGGAGATGGTCTTCATTGCTATGAGAAACCATCCCCGCTATCAGCATAGCCTAGAGGAGCTGTTTTTGAGGGTCTTCATCCTGGTGGATGACTGGCTCAAAGCCAACCAGGAG
>CALFDH010000232.1 GCA_937950405.1 uncultured Meiothermus sp. | reverse complement strand
GAACGGTAACGAAACAACCCGACTGAAGGGAGTGCTCTAGGATTCAAAAAGATAGCCCCTGGGATTTTTTGGTATGGTGAAGTATCTTTTTGAATCCGGTATAACTTAAACACCCCTCCAGCACGATCACCCTGAAGCGGTAGGGCGGAACCCCAGGGTCTTCGTAGATTTTGTCAATCACAGTGGCGGGCAGAGGCTGGCCACCCACAGCTTGCAGGGTGTGGCGTTCTGGGGTGGGGGTGGGGGCGGTTTGACCGCAGCTGGTCAGCAGGGCAATCAGCAGAAAGGCATAAAGATACATTGGTAGGGTACTTCGCTCGAGGCTGGTCGGGTTGGTGTAAAACACGGGTTGCTCCTTTAGCAGGGTTTGCTTTGCGATTAAGGTCAAGGCCAGCGGTAGATGGAAGGGCCGATTTTGAGTAAGCGCGGTGATCGGGTCTGGTGGCTCAAGGCTTTCTGGTCGGCGTGCCAGAGGGCCAGTTCTTCCACTTTGAAGTGGGGCTGGGGCCCGCTGTCCTGGATCTGCTGGCGGAGTTCGGCGACGAAGAGATCGGACAGGATGGGGTTGAGTAGGTTCATAAGTTTCTCCTATGCGTGCTATGCGTGGGGCGCGGTGGCGCGGTAGAGGGCCATGTTCGCGAAGAGCCAGCGCTGGATGTGGGTCAGCAAGGAGCGTGGATGCTGGGGAGCAGGCAGGGGGCAACCCCGATGCTCCGCCAGAAGGGCTTGGTGCCGCAGAATCATCAGCTCGAAGGGTTGCTGTGGGTTCATTTCCTACCTTCTGACGGGTATTGTAGACTTCACCAGTGACCAGGACATGACCGGGTCGGGGTAGACTTATACTGGGACTGTCACGGCCCGGTCACAGTCGCCACGATAGGTTTTACCTTGTTCATGGGCGCAAGCCCAGGGCTGGCGGAGGCAAGATGCAGATGCACTGGATCACTAGACGGGTCATTTTAGCAGGGGCTGTAGCTTTTTTGCTGGCAGCCTGCGAAGGGGGAAGTTCCCCCGGGTCGCGTAGTTTTTCGGGCACCCTGAGCCTGGGGCGTAGCGTAACTCTGGCCTCGCTGCCCATCCTCGAGGCACCCCTGGGTTTGCCCCCCGCAGGCGGAACTTCGTTCGTACCGGGCGAGGTCATGATCAAGTTTCGCCAGGGCCTCTCGCTCCAGTCGGTACAGAGCCTGAGGGTGGGCGGGGTGAGCCTCCAGCAGGTGCGTCCCCTGGCAGGGCTAGAGGCTGCCTCGCTATATCGTGCCGATGTTGATGAAAACGGAACCCTCGAGCTGCTGCGGGAGCTGCGCTCCCGTTCGGATGTGGTCTGGGCAGAACCCAACTACATCTGGAAGGCCTTGGCGACTCCCAACGACCCAGCCTATGTGAACCAATGGCACTATCCCGCCATTAACCTGCCGCAGGCCTGGGATATCGAAAAAGGCACCACCAACCCGGTGACGGTAGCGGTGGTGGATACCGGTATTCTCTCGCAGCACCCCGACTTTGAGGGCAAGCTGTTGCCCGGCTACGACTTCATTACCAATCCGCAGGTGGCGGTGGATGGCAACGGACGTGACAACAATCCCGAAGACCCTGGTGATGAACCGGGCGGCCAGGGCAGCTACCACGGCTCCCATGTGGCGGGCACCATCGCGGCGGCAACCAACAACAACAGAGGGGTGGCGGGGGTGAGCTGGGGCGCACGCATTTTGCCCATCCGCGTGCTAGGGGCCGGGGGCGGTACCATGGCTGATATTCTGGATGGAATAGCCTGGGCTGCCGGCATCAGCATCCAGGGGGTGCCTGCCAATCCCAATCCGGCCCAGATCCTTAACCTGAGCCTGGGGGGACAGGGCACCTGCTCGCCCGCAGCCCAGGAAGTGTTCGATGCTGTGACGGCCCGGGGCGCAATCGTGGTGGTAGCAGCAGGGAACTCCAACCGCAATGCCGCCGAGTTTACCCCGGCCAACTGCTCGGGGGTGATTACGGTTGGGGCCACCGATTTTCAGAATCACCGCGCCCCTTACTCCAACTATGGGCCCCGCATCGATGTGATGGCCCCAGGAGGCGATATCCGGGCCGACCTCAACAACGACACCTACCCGGATGGCGTACTAAGCCCTGTTCGCAACGACCAGAGCGGCGAATTTGCTTATGCCTTCTACCAGGGCACCTCGATGGCCGCGCCGCACGTGGCGGGGGTGATTGCCCTCATGAAGAGCCGCCGCCCGGCCCTGAGCAGTACCGAGGCCCTGGCCCTATTGCAGCAGACCGCCCGACCCCTTTCTGCAACAGCCTGTACCGGTAAGGGCCCGGCCCAGACCTCGAGAGATTGCGGGGCTGGGCTGATAGACGCTGCAGCGGCTCTGCAAGCCCTGGGGAGCGGCAACAATCCCCCCCCCCCACCGGGTGGCGACTTCAACCTGAGCCTGACCCCCAACAGCCTTTCGGTGCGCCCCGGTAGCTCGAGCACCATCGCCTTAAACTTTGTCCGCACCAACTTTACCCATCCCCTCACGCTGAGCTTAAGCGGCGCACCCTCTGGTGTGAGCGGAACCTTCAGTTCGGCGACCGTATCGGACAGCAGCGCTTTGCTAACGCTGAATGTGGCGGGCAGCGCGGTTGCAGGCAACTATGGCCTGACCAT
>CALFDH010000231.1 GCA_937950405.1 uncultured Meiothermus sp. | reverse complement strand
TTGGAGGCCGCCCGTCCAACTCGGCCAGCAGTAAATCCACCGCGTCTACCGAAGTGCCGGACATCAGGCCCAAAACGCGCATAATCGCTACTTTACCGCGATTTAGGCAGGTTGTTCAGGGTGGCATTCAAATCGCCCCGGAAGAGCGCACATCCATCGTTGTAAAGATACCGACCCGAGGTCTCCAGTCGGAGACCAAAGACCCCCACTTACGGGTACAACCCCAGCAAAGACCGTGCTTCCAATACCCGCGTAGCAGCCACAATATAAGCCGCCGTTCGTAGCGAGACCTTTTTGTCTTGAGCCACTTGCCAGACTGCCTCAAAGGACTGGCGCATGAGCCGCTCGAGCTTGGCATTGATTTCATCTTCGGTCCAGAAAAAGCTGTTGAAGTCCTGCACCCATTCAAAGTAGCTCACCGTCACGCCGCCGGCGTTGGCAATCACATCGGGGATGACCAGAATCCCGCGTTCATTGAAAATGTCGTCGGCAGCTGGGGTGGTGGGGCCGTTGGCGCCTTCAGCAATGATTTTGCACTGTACCTTCCAGGCATTGGCTTCGGTAATTTGCTTTTCCAGCGCGGCTGGAACCAGGAATTCGCAGGGGGTGGTCAGCAGGTCGGCGGCAGGAATGGCCTCGGCTTTGGGGTAGCCCTTGACGCCCCCCATCTGCCGCACGTACTGGGTAAGGTCGTAGGGGTCTATACCGGCATCGTTGCGAACGGCCCCTGTGACGTCCGAGACCGCAACAATTTTGGCTCCGTGATCATGAAAGATGCGGGCTGCTGCATTGCCCACATTGCCGAAACCCTGCACCACCACCCGGCTGCCTTCTACGGGCAGGCCGATTTTTTCAGCCGCCGCCGCCGCCGTCACAAACACCCCGCGTCCGGTAGCATCCTGCCGCCCGAGCGAACCGCCTACCGAGATGGGTTTGCCGGTGACCACCCCTGGGGCAGTCCGCCCCACGTTCATGGAGTAGGTGTCCATCATCCAGGCCATTTCACGGGCCCCGGTGCCCATGTCGGGAGCCGGAATGTCTTTGTCCGGGCCAATGATGATCCCGATTTCGGAGGTATAGCGGCGGGTCAGGCGCTCAATCTCGCCGGGGCTGAGCTTGCGGGGGTCCACCCGGATGCCCCCCTTGCCACCGCCGTAGGGCAGGCCCACAGCGGCGTTCTTGATGGTCATCCAGGCCGACAGCGCCATCACCTCGGAGAGGGTCACGTCCTGGTGGTAGCGAATCCCCCCCTTGGCGGGGCCGCGGAAGGTGTTGTGGTGTACCCGGTAGCCCTCGAAGTGGGCCACCGAACCGTCGTCCATCTGGATGGGCACATCCACAACCAGGATGCGCTTGGGTCGCTTGAGGTCTTCAACCCAGAAAGCCAGTTTGCCCAGGTAAGGGGTGACGCGGTCTACCTGGGCCAGATAAATTTCCCAGGGGCCGATGTTGTCGCTGCAAAGGTAGGAAAGGGGTTCCGATTTCATGCGTTCCTCCACGGAGCGGATAACTCAAAGCTGATAGCCGATGTGCCGGTACGGCAGCCACTGTTCAGGGATACACACCGCGTAAGCGGCTGGCCTCGTTGATGCGCTCGAGGGCCAGTGCATACGCCCCCGCCCGCAGGTCGCCCTGCATAGGTTTGGCCCGCTCGAGAACCGCCTGCAAGCTCTGGTGAATGAACTCGCGCAGTTTTTGCTGCACTTCGCCTTCTTCAAAGAAAAGCATCGAGAGGTCTTGCACCCACTCGAGGTACGAGAGCACCAGCCCGCCACCGTTGGCCAGGATGTCCGGCACTATCTGCGTACCCTGGAGTTGGAGCAGGTATTCGGCCTCCGGGGTGATGGCCCCGTTGGCCCCCTCGAGCACCACCTGGGCCGCAATTTGCCTGGCATTGCGCTCGTTGATGACCCCTTCCACGGCGGCTGGAACCAGGTAGTTGACCTTCAGGGTTAATAGTTCGTGATTGGTGATGGGTTTGGCTCCGGGGAAGCCTTCCAGATTCCCCCGCTCGACATAGTGCTGCTCGAGGGCCGCCACATCCAGCCCTTCGGGGTTGTACACCCCACCCTGGCTGGTCGAAACGGCCACCACCTTTAGCCCTTCCCTGACTGCATAGCGGGCCACCGCACTGCCCACCTGGCCGAAACCCTGAATGGCCATGCTGGCCCCTACCACCGGCCAGCCTTTGACCTGGGCCAGATCGGACAGTACATACACCAACCCCTGGCCACCGCCTTCATCTTTCACCGCCACCCCCCCGAGCTGGGGTGGCTTACCCGTAACGGCGCTGAGGGAGGTCTGGCCACGGGTCATGGTAAAGGTGTCCTGGAACCAGGCCATCACGGTTTCGTTGGTGCCCACATCGGGGGCCAGCACATCTTCATCGGGTCCAATCAGCTCGATGAGTTCGGTCACGTAGCGGCGCGAGACCCGCTCGAGTTCGCGCCTCGAGAGCTTGTCCGGGTCTACTACCACCCCGCCCGCCGACCCCCCAAACGGCAGGCCAAACACCGCCGATTTCAGGGTCATCCAGGCCGCCATGCCACAGGTCTGGCCCAACCCTACCTCCGGGTGATAGCGCACCCCCCCCAGGGCAGGGCCCCGGGCGATGTTATGGATCACCCGGTAGGCGGTAAAGTTCCGCACACTGCCGTCGTCCATCACCACCGGCAACGAGACCCCCACCGAGCGCTTGGGATGGGTCAGGTACTGGATGGTGGCGGGGTGGATTTTGGCAACCTTGATGGTGGCCTCGAGGCGGCGCAAAAAGCTGTCCCACAGACTGGCATCTCCGGGGGGGCGGTAGGCGTTTCTGAGCGGCATTTGCAAACCTCCGTTTCGTAGGTCTTGGGGCCATTTTGTCACAGCCCGCATGGGCGTTTGACCCTAATTTCGACGCTCATGAGTATACCTGTAGGCTGGTCTGGAAGAAACGAAAAGGCTCGTGGGTGGAGCATCGGGTTAACACAAACTTTTAGCATCAGGTAGATTGCCGACCCCTGCGGCCAACCGGTAGGCTGTGTGCGGTGATGGTATGAGCGAAGCCCGCACGCTGGAACTGGTCTTTCCCGAACATGCCAACCCTGGGGGCAACGCCTTCGGGGGCTTTGTACTGGGCCTGATGGACAAGGTGGGCTCCTACGCGGCCATCCGCAGGGCCCGCAAGCGCTGTGTGACGGTGCGGGTGGGCGAGGTGGTGTTCGAGGTGCCCATCAAGGTCGGCGACCTGCTCGAGGTCGTGGCCAAGGTAGCGAGAGTAGGCCGCACCTCGCTTACGGTAGAGGTCGAGGTCTACCGCGAGAACCTGCGCGAGCCCCGAATGCTGGCGACTAAGGGAAACCTGACTTATGTGGCGGTTGACGAACAGGGAAAACCCACCCCGGTAGATGGATAGCGCCCCCAAAAGCATGCGGGAATGGGTGGTAGGGGGTAGGTCTCGAACACCTATTCCCTAACCCCTATCCCCTACCACCCACCGCCTGTGAAATGCAGGGCGTTCAGGTAAAAAACACCCGATATCCAGACAAGGAGTAATCAACCGAAGTGCACTTTTAGCTACTTTATCCGCACCAGCTCACGCCGGGCCAGGGCTTCGAGTTCGTCGCGGTAAATGGAAGGGGGCAGCACCCGGAGGGCCGCGATAGCCTGCTCAACCCGCGCTGCGATGGCCTGGGTGACCTCGAGGTCGGCCCCCGAAAGCACCGCCAGTTCCTGCAGACGGGCAGTATCGTTCGGCGCACCGGCCCTGCGCTTGAAGATGGCCTCCACTTCGGTAGGGTAAGCCTCCAGAAGCCGCAAGGTGATAAGCGTCACCTTGCCCTCGCGCACATCGCCACCCGCCGGTTTGCCCAACACCTCCGGGGTACCCATCAAGTCCAGGTAGTCGTCGCGCATCTGGAAAGCCTGCCCGTACAGTGAGCCAAAGCGGGCCAGGGCCTCCCGCTGCACCCCCGGCGCATCGCCCAGCACCGCTGCCCCCTCACAGGCCACGCGCATCACCGAGGCGGTCTTGCCGTCGATAATACGCTCGTAGTTTTCCAGCGAATAGTCGTGCAAGGCCGCCACCTGAAACTGCAAGACCTCGGCCTCGGAAAGCTGCCGGGCGGTCTCGGCGAACATGGCCACCAGCTCCATCCGCCCGGTCTGGGCCAGCAAGGCCATCAAACGGGATAGCAGATAGTCGCCCGAAAGCACCGAGACCGCGTTGCCATACTTGCGAAAGGCCGCCTCTCTGCCGCGCCGGGTCTCGGCATCGTCAACAAGATCGTCGTGCAAGAGGGAGGCAGAGTGCAGAAGCTCGACCGCCAAAGCCAGCTCCATGGCGTTGGGGACTTCCCCAAGCGCTTCGCTGGCCAAGAACACCAGCCGAGGCCGAATCCGTTTGCCCCCCGCTGTAACCAGGTCTTCTTCGATAAGACGAACAAACTCCACCTCCGAGCGTACGACCAATCGCAGTTGCGCCTCAAAAAGCTGCAACTGGCTGTCGAGGTCGGGGGTGAAGTCCTTGATGCTCATATAACTATGATATTCGCAACCAGTCCAAAAAGAGTAGGGCAGGATCCGGACAGGCTCCTGCCCGTCGGCCAGCCCGGCCTAAGGGTTGATCACGTGAGGAGCCGGAAGGGTCACCGTGCGCGTGGTGCCGTTGAGGCTTACGGCCTCGTAACCGGTGATGGCGAGCGAACCAGGGTTGGCTGCGAAGTTCAGGGTATAGGGGATTTTCGGACAGTTGTCGGCTTCGGTCGGGGGGAGACACTCGGGCACACTCAAGCTAGTCAACTGGCTAGGCGGAGCAGAGAGCAGAATTCGCGAGATCTGGCCCGAAGGGCTGCCCAGGTAGGGCTGAATCTCGAGCTCAATGATGTAGCCGGTGGGTGTAGAACCAAAAGATTTGGTGCTGAAGCGCACACTGGGGATGCCAAAATCCGTTACGAAGTTACTACAACCCGCCAGCGCGAGTGCAGCCACCATTAAGGCAATTATTTTTTTCATCCAATCATCTCCTCTCTCCACTTGGGGTTAAGCACGAAGAACGAGAGCCTGCTGAGTCCGGCCAGGAAATCTACGTTCTCCACTGCCACTTCCTTGGGCACTTCCAGAACTGCCGGGGCAAAGTTCAGGATGCCCTTTATCCCTGACTCTACCAGACGATTGGCCACCGCTTGGGCCGAATCAGCAGGAACGGCCAGAAGACCGAACTCGATGCGTCTTTCGGCCACGGCCCTGGGCAGGTTGTCCATGCTTTCAACCTGCAGGCCACGGAAGGTGGTGGTTACTTTGGAGGGTTCGCGGTCAAAAAGGCCCTTTAGCTCGAATATTTCGCTAAAGCCAGGATAGTCGGCGATGGCCTGGCCCAATCGGCCCATACCCACAATGCACAGCCCCCAGCGACGGTTAAGGCCCAGAATTTGCCGCAGCTCCCGGCGCAAAATCTGCACCGTGTAGCCTACCCCCCGGGTGCCATAGCTACCAAAGTACGAAAGGTCTTTTCGTACCTGGAAGGCGGTCACCTGGGCTTCCTCGGCCAGTTGTTCGGAGGAGGTGCGGTTGATGCCCCGCGCCTCGAGGTCTTCCAAAATCCGCAGGTAGGTGACCAGGCGGGAGATGGCCGCGCTGGGTACTTTAGCCATATTGAACTCCTGTTGAGGACATCTAGCGAACCTCCAGCACCTCGAGGCCCCTGGCCCGAAGGGCCGCAGCAGCCGCCGAAGCATCGTCCAGGGGCCCCACGCGTACCTTCACCAGGCCGCCCTCCTCCACCAGCACCACCGGATAGCCCGCTTGCCGCACCGTCTCGACCACCGACTGAGCGCTCTGGGCATTGCGAAAAGCCCCTACCTGCAGGAAACGGCTGGCGCTTTGGGCGGGCTCGGTCTGGGGTTCGGGGGCGGGAGCTGCAGGGGTACTGGCTGCCATTCGAGCGACCTGGGGTTGGTACTGACCAAGGGTGTTGGCGATGGTGCGGGCTCGAGCCTGGCTGCTGTAGGGGCCCACCCAAACCCGGGTGAGGTCGCCCGAAGCCTCGAGGCGAACCGGGTAGCCCTGCCGACGCAGGGTTTCGGCCAGGCGCTCGGCATTTTCACGGCTGCCAAACGAGCCCACCATGACCCGCCAGCTTCCCCCCGCATCGGCGGCCAGGTTTGGAGATTCGGGTCTGGGCGCAGGACGAGCCGTCTCCGGCTGTACCGGTTGCAATTGCCTGTCCTCGACCTTAGAAGGTGCTGGAACAGGCTTGGTGACGGGAGCTGGGGCCGTAGGTGCTTGCGGAATGGGCAACACCGTGACCACGGTTTCGGGTTCCGATTGAGGCTGAGGCCGCACGGCGGGCGGGGTTTGGGGTCTCGGCTGTGGGGTTGCGGGGTTAGTTTGCGGCTGGGGCTGAGGGGTTACGGGGGCGGTTTGCGGCTGGGGTTGTGGTGCAGGTGGAGGGGTTGGGGTTTGGGCCTGCGGGGCAGTAGGAGAAACGCTAGAAGGGGGCGTAGCCCCCCCCGGTGACCCAGCAAACGGGTTAACCCCGGTCAAAAAAAGCACCACACCCGCCATGATGGCCGCAACCAGCAGGAAGATCAGCGCATCGAGCCAGTTTGTTCTGAGCCAGCCCATGCCACCAATCTACCGCAATAAATCCCGGGCAGGGGCATAACCCAGGTCGGCGGAGCGCTGCCAGGCCCGGCGGGCCTCAGCCAGTCGGCCCAGGGAGCGCAGGGTGAGACCCAGGTTGTACCACGCCACCGAGTTACGGCCATCCAGCGCCACCGCTTGCGAGAGCACCCGCTCGGCATCGGAGTATTTGCCTGCAGAGTACAGCGCCGCCCCCAGGTTGGCCGCCGTGGAGGCACTGGGCGCCAGGGCCTGGGCTTTTTCCAGCGATGCTGCTGCAGCGGCATAATCCTTCAGGTTAAACTGCGAGACCCCCAGGAAGAACCAGGCTTCGGCGTTGTCGGGTTTCTGCTGGGTAACCTGCGAGAGGGTTTCGACTGCCTCGGTATAGCGACGCAAGGTATACGAAGATTTGCCCTGTAGGAACAAGGCATCTACCCTGTCGGCCCCCTGGCTGGCCTTGGCGGCCATTGCGGCGAAGCGCCCCGACTCGGCGGCCTGGCCCAGGCGGTCATAGGCCGTGGCCAGTCCCAACAACACTTTGGGCTCATCGGGGTTCTGGGCATAGGCATTCTGGAAGGACTCCAAAGCCCCCTTGGGGTTGCCATCGCGCAAGCGGGCTACCCCCAGGTTGTAATGAGCAGCCCACAGCTTGGGGTCAAGTCGGGCGGCTTCTTGCAGTGAAGCCTGTTGCTCACGGCCTTGTTGCAGGGACGACTTTTTGAGCAGCAGCTGGGCCCGCGCCGAGTTGTCTTTGGCGGCCTCGAGGCCCCGGTCAATCTCGCGCAGCGCTCGCAGGGGCAACCCCTGGGCTACATAGATGTCGGCAATCTGCGAGATAGCCTGCACGTTGGCGGGGTCGTTGCCGAGGATCTGATAGAGCACCGGCAGGGCTTCCAGGGGTTTGTTGGCCCTGACCAGACTATCGGCCAGCAAAGAGGTTAGCTCGGCGTCACCGGGGACTTTCTCTAAGCCCTTGCGGGCGGCAGCCGTAGCGGCTTCGTGCTGCCCCTGGGTGCGCAGGGCCTTGACCTGGCCAATGTACGCAGGTTTGAGATCGGCGGCGCTCAGATTGGCTTTCTCGCCCACCTCAACCGCTTTAGCAAAGGCCTGGGCGGCCTCGGCGGCCTGGCCCTGGCGGTCGCGCACCACCCCCAGGTTGAACCATCCCTCGAAACGATTGGGGTCGAGGGCGGTAAGCTGGGTGAACTCGAAGGCAGCTCCCCGCAGGTCGCCCAGGCGGTACAGGGCCAGACCCAGCCCAAAATGAGCGCTGTAATTGGAGAAATCCCGGGCAATGACCGCCTCAAAACCCTGCACGGCTTCGTTGAGCCGCCCGGCCTCGAGCGCTGCCTGGGCCTGTTGCAGCGTTTGCTGAACAGCAGGGGCGGGCTGACTTTGCTGCGCCCAGCCCAGCGAAAGAATCAGAAGCGCCGCGCACAAAAGTTGTTTCATAGCGTCTCCTTCAGGTTAATCGTCATCTTGCCGCCCATTGTAGCACGTGAAGAAAATGCACAAGCGGCATATGCACTTGTCAAGCCCGATCTTTACAAAACTCTAACACCAAATCCTCAAGCGGCTGCCGTAGGGTCTGCCTTCCGCTCAGCAAACCCCGGGACGCGTCCAGGAGGGATTCTTCCAGGCTACGCAGTATTGGCGATTGCTAACAGACTCTAGTCTTTTGCCTGGGCATCGTCGTTGCAACCCCTCACCCGGCGACAGCGGTTACCGCCAGAGTTGTTTCATCTGGCAAAAGGAGCACCAAACTGGCCGGCGCTGTCGCCACCCTCTCCCGCAAGGGGAGAGGGAAAGGGAAAACGATAAAAGCCTGGATAGCTAACAGGCATCTTGACCAGACGGGTCTCCCCCGCTAGTATGTAAAAGCTGTCACTTGCAGCTGCCGTCGCGGGGTGGAGCAGTCTGGTAGCTCGTCGGGCTCATAACCCGAAGGTCATAGGTTCAAATCCTATCCCCGCAACCAGCCAGAGGGCTCCGGAAGAACCGGGGCCCCCTATTTTTCCAGTCAGACTTTTTCGATGCGCCCCAAAGCCTCGGCGGGGGTGCAGGCACCGATGGCAAAAAGAGCCACCCGCAGTTCGTGCAGGAAGTTCAGGAGCCACTCCACTACCGCTTCCGGGCCCTTCAGGGCCGGTTCCAGCAGCGGGCGGGCCACCGCCACCATCTGCGCCCCCAGGGCCAGGGCCTTGGCGGCATCGGTGCCGGTGCGAATGCCCCCCGAGGCGATGAGGGGCTTGTGGGGCAAAATACGCCGGCTCTCCACCAGGGCCTCAGCGGTGGGGATGCCCATCTCCACCAGCTCGGGGTGCAGGATGCGCCCGTGGTGTACAAGCTCTTCTACCCTGGCCCAGCTGGTACCCCCTGCGCCCGCCACATCGAGGGCAGATATAGGCAAGGGGGCTAATTGTTCGGCCACCTCGCGCCCAATGCCGTGCCCCACTTCCTTGAGGATGACCGGGAACGGTACCTGCGGCAACAGACCCGCCAGCTTGTCCAGCAGTCCGCTAAAGTCGGTATCGCCCCCCTGCTGAAGGGCCTCTTGCAAGGGGTTGAGGTGGAGCGCAAGGGCATCAGCTCCCACTTGCTGTACGGCTTGCTCGAGCTGCGCCAGGCCGTAGCCCTTGTTGAGCTGAACCAGCCCCAGGTTGCCGATCAGGAGTGTGGTGGGCGCTACCTCGCGCACCTGAAAACTGGCCCTGGCCTGGGGGCGCTCCAGCATGACCCGCTGGCTGCCCAGCATCAGGCCCACCCCCAGTTGTTCGGCGGCCTGGGCCAGCGCCCGGTTGATGCGCGCGCCGTGCGCCTCGCCGCCGGTCATGGCCCCTATCAAGAAGGGGGCCTGGAGGGTTTTGCCCAGAAAAGAGGTGGTCAAGTCTACGTCCTGCAAGGCCAGCTCGGGTAGAGCCCGGTAGCGCAGGCGGTAGCGCTCAAACCCGGTGGTGAGGCGGGTGTACTCCACCAGCTCGTGGAGGCAGACCTCGAGGTGCTTGCGCTTGCGTAGTTGAATATCGGGTGCGTCGCTCACGGCTAGAGCGATTGTACAGGGCTTGGGTGGGTTGCTTCGAGCCAGGCCTGCAGTGGCAGGTTTCGGAGGCGTTCTTACGTATGACCGACCAACCCGAGAAGCTAGATTTGTCGTTTCACAAACGATCTTGCTGCCCACTGAGCGTCAGAACGCCAGCAAGCCGCGATATAGTAGCGCTGATGATTCTTCTGGTCTCCGAAGTGATTGAACCCGGTCTTTTGCAGGGCTTCCCCGATGAGGTAGAGATCGCTTTTTTACCCAAGGAAGCCCCCTTGTCGGAGCAGGCTCTGCGGGCCGAGTTTGCCGTAGCCCCCTACGGTAGCGGCGCCAGGCGTTTTTTTGCGGAGTTACCCAACCTGAAGCACCTCAAGGTGGTGCAGACTCTTACGGCGGGGGTGGACTGGATTCTGCCGCGGCTGCCCCCTGGCATCGTGCTCTGTGATGCGGCAGGGGTGCACGATATTCCGGTGTCGGAATGGATTGTGGCGGCGGTGCTGGGGGCCATCAAGCGCTTCCCCGAGTTCCGCGATGCCCAGCGGGAGCAGCGCTGGGCCTACCGCTGGGTGGACGACCTCGAGGGCTCCACGGTGCTGTTTTTGGGGTATGGCTCCATTGCCCGCGCCACCGAAAAGCGCCTGGCCCCTTTTGAGCTTCAGTTTATCCGGGTAGCCCGCACGGCCCGCGAGGGCGTTCATGCCTGGGCCGACCTGCCCGCGCTGCTTCCCAAAGCCGACGTGGTCATCAACCTGTTGCCGCATACCCCGGCCACCGACAGGCTGATTGGGGCGGCCCAGTTTGCCCAGATGAAACCGGGGGTGCTATTCGTCAACGCAGGGCGAGGCAAAACTGTAGACCAGGAAGCCCTGGTGGAGGCCATCCGGGCCAAGCAGGTGCGCCTGGTTACCGATGTCACCGACCCCGAACCTCTCCCCGAAGGGCATCCCCTCTGGTCGCTGCCGGAGGTGTTCATGACCCCCCACATGGCCGGCTCAACCCCCAAGCTATTCGAACGGGGCTTCCGGCTGGTGCGCGAGCAGGTGGCGCGGTATGTGCGGGGAGAACCCCTGCAAAACGTGGTACGGGATGGTTATTAACCTGCTCCTGGCCCTGCTATTTGCGGTGGGGGCCTGGGCTATGGCGCTCCTGGTCTCGGCAGAGGTGAGCCTAAGCAAAGCCCAGAACCGCTTGCAAAGTGGTATCAATGTAGGGCTTATACCAGATTCGGTTAGTTCGTTACCGAATGGTAACGAACTAACCCGACCGAAGGGAGTGCTCTAGGATTCAAAAAGAT
>CALFDH010000230.1 GCA_937950405.1 uncultured Meiothermus sp. | reverse complement strand
CGATAGTTCCAGCTGCTCCACCAAATGGCAGAAGCAAACCCCCAGTGTTCCATCGCATCGCGGGTCGTGCAGGGTTCGCTCATCAGGTAGTTCGGCGAGCAAGCGCACCAGGCGCAGGCGAACCGGATCCGCCAGGGCCCTCAAGCGTGCAACGGTCAATTTTTCGTCCATTGCCTACGAGTATAACCCAAGTTTTATACCATTTCTCCCACAAGAACCACTTCAACAAGCTGACTTGCTCAAATCTTGAATTCATTTTGCAGTTGCGAAAGATGCTATATGGCCCAGGTATATACCACTCGCACATGTATCAGCGATACTTATAAGTATACATAAAATACTTATATAGAAAAAGGCTTTCTCAAAGATTATGCGATTTACATCACGTTTTTCCATTTTCGTTGTTTTGCTGCCGTAATGCACAAAACCGCAACACGGGATTGACGAAAGTCGGTTCAATTCGAAAATATAAAACTCGTCCAGGAATCATCCAAACGATGGACAGCTCAAAAGGAGGAACCCAGCATGGTTTTGAGCCGTAGGCGTATCGTACAGGTTTTGGGTGGGGTCACCATGGCCTCGCTCACGGGTGCAGGTAAGGCGCAGTTCTGGTTCGCGCCCAGTCTGACCTACCCGGCCATCAAGGTAGGCAACGTCAACTCTCTGAAAAACAACGATCCAGTTTATTTCAACTACCCTGATGCACGCTCCCAGGGCATCCTGGTCAAGCTCGGTCGTCCGGCCATTGGTGGGGTTGGGCGCGACCGCGACATAGTGGCCTTCTCGGCGGCTTGTACTCACATGGGCTGCGGTGTGCAATACAAGGGCGGCCGTTTCTTGTGCCCCTGCCACTACACCATGTTCGACCCCGCCAAAGCAGCCGCCGTGTACCAGGGTCTGGCCAGCACCGGCCTGCCGCAAATTCAACTGGGCGTTGCACAGAATGGGGACATCTTTGCCCGTGCGGTCAACGGCCTGATCTGGGGCCGCGTAAAGAACATCTAAGGGAGGAAATGCAATGTCAAACATTGGACGTCGCGACGCACTGCCCATCCCCCCAACCAACGCAGAGGTCAAAAACACCGTCTGCCAGTACTGCACGGTGGGGTGCGGCTACAAGGTCTACACCTGGCCGGTCGGCTCGCAAGGGGGCCTGGCTGCCAACCAAAACGCCTTTGGCGTGGACCTGCGCAACCCGCAAAACCCGCTGGGTGGTCTGGTCTACACCGAGACCATGCACTCGATTGTGACCCGCCGGGATGGCCGGCAGTATCACGTGGTCATTGTTCCCGCCAACGACTCCCCCATCAACTATAAGCGCGACCACTCCTCGCGCGGGGCCACCAACGCCATTGCAACCTGGAGCGATGCCCGGGCTACCAAAGAGCGCCTCAAGTACCCGCTGCTCCGCTTGGGCGACCAGTTCCAGGTGATCACCTGGGACGAGGCCCTGACCATTCTGGCCGGGGTCGCCAAGGGTATCCGCGATAAAGACGGCAACGACGACAACATCGCCGTCAAGGCCTTCGACCACGGCGGCTCTGGCGCCGGCTTCGAGAACAACTGGGGTGTAGGGAGCCTCTTCTTCAAAGGCTTCAGCGTCAAGCACATCGCCATCCACAACCGGCCGGCTTACAACTCCGAGGTCTGGGGCAGCCGCGAGCGGGGGGTACACGAGCTCAACTACGATGCCATCGACGCCCGGGTTGCCGACACCATCGTGCTGTGGGGGGCCAACCCCTACGAAACCGCCAGTGTCTTCTACACCGAGCACATGCAGCCCAACATCCAAGGGGCCACGCTCGAGGAGAAGCAGAAAAACTTCAGCAAGGGCGAGCCGGCTGAAGCGGGTTACTTGATCGTGATTGACCCGCGCCGCATCAGCAGCCTGACCATCGCCGAGACCATCGCCAAGGAGCGCACTCTGCACCTGCGGCCCAACCTTGGCACCGATTACATCCTGGCCAACGCCATCGCGCGGGTCATGTGGGAACGCAAGTACTACGACCAGAAGTTCCTGCAAACCCGCACCGACATGGCCAAGTTTGAGGAGTACAAAGAAAAGAGCCTCAAAGCGGCTACGCCCTATGCCCAGTTCATGGCCGATGTAGAGCGGATCACCGGGGTAAAGCGCGCCGACATCGAAAAAGCCGCCGACTGGATCGCCAAACCCAAGGCTGGAGGCTTTGCCCGCCGCACCCTCACCATCTACGAAAAAGGCATCATCTGGAACATGAAGAACTACGACCAGGTGGCCGCTATCGTGCAGATGGCCGTGCTGGGTAACAACGTGGGTCGCGCCGGTACGGGCTGCGGGCGGCTGGGCGGCCACCAGGAAGGCTATGTGCGCCCCTCCTCGCCCACGCCCGGCTCCATCTACAACGGTGGGCCGCCCGTCAACGTGGACAAGTACCTGACCGACGGCAAGGGCAAGCTGTACTGGGTCATCGGCACCAACCCCTACCTTTCCACTCCTAACAGCCAGTACTTCCGTAAGCGCATCCGTGAACGCACCAAGGCCCTCTCGGACTTCCTGGGCCAGGCCGGTGAGCCGGGTCCGACTCAGGAACTTGTTGCCAAGATTTTGGAAGGGCTGGATGCTACCGGTGGTCTGTTCATGGTGGTGCAGGATCTGTACCTGACCCACACCGCTCAGGATGCTCACCTGGTGTTGCCTGCCAGCGCCTGGGGCGAGGCCAACCAGACCTCGGTTAACTGCAATAGCCGCCTGCTGCGCCTGTACGAGAAGTTCATGGATCCGCCGGGTGAGGCCAAGCAAGACTGGGAGATCTGCAAGCTGATGGGCCTCAAGATGGCCGAGCTGTACCGCGCCGAGGGCAAGGAGAAGGAAGCCGCCCGCTTTGAGTTCGGCAAGAACTGGCGCACTGATGAAGACGTCTTCCTGGATGGGGGCAACTCCTACCCCAACAACGCTATCCCCGCCAGCGAGGAAGCCACCCTGCCTGCCGAGTGCTACAAGGGCGTGACCTACGCCTTCTTGCGCCAGGTTGGTCAGCAGGGCATACGCACCCCGGTGCGCATCGAGAACGGTAAGCCGGTAGGCACTCTGCGCCGCTACAGCGTGAAGTTTGGCACCAAAGACGGCAAGTTTAGCTGGTACGCCACCGACGATTGGGAAGGTTACCCCGCCGAGGTGGCCAAGTACCTGGAAGGCGATATGGCCCAGAAGTACCCCTTCTGGATGACCACCGGCCGGGCTCAGGCCGTCTGGCAGACCATGTACAACGACCGCTTCCTGCCGGAAAAAACCTCGCTACTGCCCATGCCTTACGTTGAGATCAGCCCGCAGGATGCCCAGCGGCTCGGCCTGAAGAACGGCGACTTGGCCCAGGTCTGGAACGAAGAGGGCAACGCCACCTTCGTGGTCATGGTGACGGACTCGGTTAGCCCTGGGCTGATTTTCACCATGATGTTCCACCACCTGGGTAGCGCGAACAATCTAACCCCCGGCTACACCGACCCCAAGACCACCATCCCCTGGTACAAGGGCACCCGGGTGGCCATCCGCAAGATCCGCGGCTCCCTGCCCGACCTGCAGGACACCACCAGCTTCCTGCAACAGAACAAGTTCGATTAAGCCCATTGGCTTTGGCCCGCCCCCAGAAACCTGGGGGCGGATTTTATGGCAGTAGCGAACGAATCATCTAAATCTGGGATAATACCGAATTCAAAAAGATACTTCACCAAACCAAAAGCCCCAGGGGGCTATCTTTTTGAATCCTAGAGCACTCCCTTCGGTCGGGTTAGTTCGTTACCATTCGGTAACGAACTAACTGAATCTGGTATTATAGGGCACAGGCGAAGCCGTCCCGATGGGGAAAGATCCAATAGGCCGTCGCCAAAAAACCGACCTTCCAAGTGGCGATACCGGCCTCTGGAAAGGTGGGTTTCTTTGCCTAGGTGGGTTCGGTGCCAAAGGCAACGAATCATCCAAATCTGGTATGAGCCCCTAAATCTGGTATAACTTTAGCGCCATGAAAAGCCTAACGCATCGTGTACAACAGTTTCTCGATCGCCCTCTACCCGACGAAATCGCGCTTAACTACGAGCCAGACTCGCTGACCGAGATGTTCCTTCGCACCTACGCCACTGGGGCCCCTACCGACAAGGGATTCGTTCAGATGGGGAAAATCTGTCTGACCGAGATAGACCAGACCATCGCACAGCTCAACACCGAGGCTGGACGCGAGTATTTTATTGAGTGTAGAAAGCTGGTCACCGAAGTTTTGCAGGAGGTGATGTGACCTCTTAGACCCGTTGCAGACCCCACTCCCACTGGTTGTGCAAAGGTCGGTTGATCAAGCCCCCCCCAAGCAACCGGTCTCCTTGATAAAGCACCGCCGACTGCCCCGCGGTGACGGCAAACTGCGGCTCCAGTAGGCGGATCACCAACCGGCCCGGGGCCGCTTCCTCTATGCGGGCCGGCGCGGGCTTGGTGCGGTAACGCACCTGTACCTCGAGGCGCTCCGGTAGGTCGGAGGGGTCGAGCAGCAAGTTGACCTCACGGGCCTCGAGGCCGCCCCACAAGCAAGCCTCCCGGGGCCCCACCACCACTTCATTGCTGGCCACATTGACCCGCACCACATAGCGCTCGAGGTGGCTCTTCCACAGGCCCAGACCCTTTTTCTGGCCCACCGTGTAGAACTGCGCCCCGCTGTGCTCGCCAATCTGCTGGCCGGTTTCCAGGTCGATGAGAGGCCCCGGACGTGCGGTCAGGTGACCCGCTAGAAAGTCCTTCAGGTCGCCCTGCACAAAGCAGATGTTCTGGCTCTCGGGCTTTTTGGCGGTAGGCAGACCAAACCGCTCGGCCAGCGCCCGCACCTGGGGCTTTTCCAGGTGCCCCACCGGAAAGAGCATGTGGGGAATGGCCTCTTTGGGCGTGCCCCACAGGAAGTAGGTCTGGTCTTTTTTGAGGTCGCCCCGGTACAGCCCACCGTCCCGGTTAATCACGTAGTGCCCGGTGGCGACGTAGTCGCAGCCCAGCATGCGGGCCTTTTTGAGCAGCGAGTCGAACTTAACCCGCGTATTGCAGTTCACACAGGGGTTGGGGGTCTCCCCCGCCTGATAGGCGGCAATAAAGGGGTCAATGATTTTGGCCTGGAACTCCTCGCGGTAATCGAGCAGGTAAAAGGGAATGCCGATAATATCCGCGACCCGCCGGGCCTCGTAGGCGGCATCGGGCGAACAGCAGGTCTCGAAGCAGTCGTCTTGCTTGTTGTCGGGCCAGAAACGCATCATGGCTCCGATTACCTCGTAGCCCTGCTCCTTGAGCAAAGCCGCACTGACGGAGGAGTCTACCCCCCCGCTCATGGCCGCCAGTACACGCTTACCCACAAAGAACCTCGGGAGCTCGCTCCCGAAGATTAAGTGTACCTGATGCTTTTAGGAGACAGGACACACTTCCTTAAGCGACCTCAAACCCTTCCAGCGCTAGTTTACGACTGTGCATTTGCTCTGGTCAGGATTCACCTTCACCGCTACCAACGTAGTAAGGAAACAAATTCTCCACCGGCATCCGCCAACCTGGCACGGCAGGCTCAGCTTCGGCCACATCACCCCGGCGGTATGTGGTCGGGTGGCCGGGGTCACTGGCCCGGTAGACCCGCACCACATCTACCCCAAGCATGTCCACATCCCAGACTACCAGCGTACCCGCCGCAAAGTAGTCAGCGCGTTTTTTGGCCATCTCCTGCTCGGCTTTCTTACCGTAATCACCATCACTCCGAACTTCCACGGCAAACACCGGAGCCCCCTCCAGGAACTTCATCCCCGAGTGAGGGCCCGCATAGTAGGCCGCATCAGGGCTGAAGCTCTTGCGTCTGGGCAAATCAACCGCAAAACCCACATTATCACCCACCGCATAGCCATTACGGTGCGCTAATGCGTATTCATGTAAGCTAAAAAGAATACGCATTGCAGCGAATCCAGGTAGAAATCCAGTTGGCGGCATACGCACAATCTCCCCACCCACCAGCTCAGCCTTGCCGGGTTCTTTCATTAGGTCGTTCAGGGTGGCTTCCTTGACCTTGGGCATGCCCTCAGTTTAGCAGTTGTTGACGGCGCTCGCCCCGCCAGCGTAGCATAAACGTTGGGAGCAGTCCCGCGCCTTTAATCCCGATCCTGCGAGGTCGGAAAGGAGACAGAATGAACCCTATCGAAGCCAAAAAATCAAAGCCCCGCGCCCGTTTTGGGCGCATTTTTTTGTCCCCGGGGGAACCATGACCTTCAAATCCAAACTGCTGAGCAACGAGGAAGTCCGCCGTGCCCTGACCCGCATCGCCCACGAAGTCATCGAGAAAAACAAGGGTACCGATGGGCTGTGCTTTGTGGGGATTCATACCCGGGGTATCAGCCTGGCCCGGCGGCTGGTGGACTTGGTGGAGAAGTTTGAGGGCAAGCGGGTTCCGATGGGCATTCTGGACATTACGCTCTACCGCGACGACCTCACCGAAATCGGGCTGCAACCCAAGGTACGCGAGACCCGCATCCCCTTCGACCTGAACGGCAAAGCAGTGGTGCTGGTAGATGATGTGCTCTACACCGGGCGCACCGCTAGAGCGGCCCTCGATGCCCTGATTGACCTGGGCCGGCCCAGCCGCATCTACCTGGCGGTGCTGGTAGACCGGGGGCACCGCGAGTTACCCATTCGAGCCGACTTTGTGGGGAAAAACCTGCCCACCGCCAGGAGCGAAGTGGTCAAGGTCAAAACCCAGGAAGACGACGGCGAGGATGCCGTAGAGCTCTGGGAAATGGAGGGCGCATGAGCCAGTCGGCCACACCCACCTTCCCCAAGCACCTGCTGGACTTCCACGACTGGAACCGCACCCAGGTGGAGAGCCTGCTCGAGACCGCCCAGATGATGCGGGAGGTGCTCTCGCGTCCGGTCAAGAAAGTGCCCGCCCTGACCGGCTTTACTGTAGCCACGGTTTTTTTTGAGCCCTCCACCCGCACCCGCCTGTCCTTCGAGCTGGCCGCCCGGCGGATGTCTGCCGATGTGGTCAGCTTTGCCAGCGCCAGCAGTTCCACCACCAAGGGCGAGACCTACAAGGACACCCTGCGAACGCTCGATCAGATGGGCATTGACGCCTACATTCTGCGGGTAGACGCCGCAGGGGTCTGCCACCAGGCCCATGGCTGGCTGCAAAAACCCATCATTAATGCCGGGGATGGCTGGCGGGCCCACCCCACGCAGGCCCTGCTGGACGCTTTTACCTTGCGGGAAAGGCTGGGCAGCCTCGAGGGCAAAAAAATCGCCATTGTGGGCGACATTCTGCACTCCCGGGTGGCCCGCTCCAACGCCGAACTGCTGGGCATGCTGGGGGCGAGCGTGGTGGCCTGCGGCCCCGCCACCTTGCTCCCCGGCAGCTTGCCCGGAGCTACTCTCACCACCCATCTGCCAGAAGCCTTGTACGAAGCCGACGCTGTGATGGTTTTACGGCTGCAAAAAGAGCGCATGGACAAGGGCTTGCTGCCCTCGCTGCCGGAGTACGTGGCGGCCTATCAGATTACCGAGGAGCGCCTGCAATGGGCGCGGCCCCAGGCGCCCCTGCTCCACCCCGGCCCCATGAACCGCGATGTGGAGCTGGAAGGCACCCTGGCCGACTCCCCCCGCAGCCTGATCGAGCGCCAGGTAGCCAACGGGCAGGCGGTTCGCATGGCCGTGCTCTATCACCTGCTGGTGGGGAAAATGGGCTAATAGCGGATGACACATAGCATCTTTTCCGCTATCGGCCATCGGCACTATAAGGAGCTTTATGAAGGGTGAAATCCTGATCAAAAACGCAAAACTGGTAGACGGGCGCGGCGAGCATGGCCAGGCCGATGTGCTGATTGGGGAGGGGCGCATTCTTTCGCTCTCCGGAGGCGAGGCCCCAAAGGTGCTGGAGGCCGCAGGAAAGGTGCTGTCGCCGGGGTTTTTCGACCCCCACGCCCACCTGCGCGAACCCGGACAGGAAGTGAAGGAAGACCTGCAGAGCGGCCTGACGGCGGCTGTCCGGGGGGGCTATGCCGACGTGGTCTCGATGCCCAACACCTCGCCCGTGGTAGACAGCGCCGAAATCGTGCGGGCCCTGAAGGAAAAAGCCGCCCAGATTGGACGCGCCCGGATCCACCCCGCCGCCGCCCTCACCCAGGGGCAGGAGGGCAAGGTGCTGAGCGAAGCCCGGCTGCTCCGCGAGGCGGGGGCGGTTATGCTGACCGACGACGGGCGCACCAACGAAGACGCCGGCGTGCTGGCCCAGGGGCTTCAGTACGCGGCTTCGTGGGGGCTTCTGGTCTCGGTACACGCCGAGGATGCCGGGCTGCGCCGGGGCGGGGTGATGAACGAAGGAGCGGTCT
>CALFDH010000229.1 GCA_937950405.1 uncultured Meiothermus sp. | reverse complement strand
TACATCGAGGGAACTTTGCAACAGAGCAACGTAAAGATGTTAGACTGCGTTTGGAGGTGAGCAAAAGATGAAACGTTTAGCGCCGTTGGTGGTTCTGTTCGCGTTGATGTTTGGCTCTCTAGGCAAAGCTCAGTCGGATGGTTTTGGCCTCTACTCGGGCTTCCAGACCTGGATCGGCGTACAATACCAGGTCAGCAGCTTCCGCGTAGGCGCCGGCCTTGCATTCGCTGGGCTGGGGGCAGGAGCCGATTACATTATTCTGGAGCAAGCCATCCCTGCTGCCCCAGGCTTTGATCTGAGCTGGTATGCAGGTGCGGGAGCTTCGCTGGGCCTATGGACCTTCAGCGGTGTGGGCGGTATCTACATCTTCCCCCACGGCCTGGCGGGTATCGAGTATGCCTTCCCCGGACAACCCTTTAGCGTCTACGGCGAACTCCAGGTGGGCTTTGGTATCTTCACGGGTAGCGTGCCTGGGGTAGGCGGTCTGGACTTCAACGCGCGGGCTGGCCTAATTTTCAGACCCTGAGCAACTGCTAGGATGAAGGGGTGCGTATCGTGCCCCTTCTTTTTTTGTTGCTGCTTTCGTCTTGCCAACGGCCTGGGGATACCCAGCCGCCGCTGATTGGCATTACCCAGCCCAAAAGCGGGGTGCTTTCGCAGCGTTCGTTGCAGGTGCAGGGGTATGCCCTGGATGATGTCGGGGTGCAAAGCGTGAAAGCAGGCGGAAAGGAGCTGCTGTCGGAGGCCAACCGGGGGCAGAAGCTGGTGCGCTTTAGCTTCCGGGTGCAGGCTCCGCAGTCGGGGCAGGTGGAAATCAGGGTAGATGCCACCGACATGAGCGGCCAGACCCGCACAGTTCGCTTGCCCATGGTGCTGGACGCGCGTCCCCCGCAGGTTGTGATTGAACGGGCCGAGCGGGTGGTAACGGTGGTGCAACCGGCCCGCAAACGTACCCTTCCCGATGGCACCGAGGAGGAAATCCCCGCCCGCACCGAGTCTACCCTGCAAATCTCCGGGCGCGTGCTGGACGATACTGGGGTGGATCGGGTGACCCTGCAATACGACCGAACCTTCAACCCCCTATCGCTGCCCAAGGGCAAGGAAGTCAATTTCTACGTGGAGGTTCCGGTGCGCCGCGTGACCCTCATTGCGGTGGATGCGGCAGGCAACCGTACCAGTGTGGAGGTAAGCCGCTAAGCAAAATTTGCAAATGAAGCCAAGCTAGCGTTATAAATCCTGTGCAAAACAGGTTTTGTTGAGGGCAAGCCCGCATGGGGTGGGGCGTAAACCGTCTCTCAAGACCTCGAGCCAGCCCTCCCGCAGGGCTTTTTCCCTGGCCTGGCGCAGGAAGGCTGGGTTCCAACCAAACTCCGCCAGCACTTCCTGCTCGGAGACCGGTTGGTCGTGGTGGGCCAGGTGGGCAACCAAAAGACGGGCCGCGACCTCGAGGCGCTCTCGTTCGCGACGCAGCCGGGTGGTCAGATAGCCCCCCAGGGGCGAAAAAAGGAAAGCCAGCGCAAAGCAGATTCCGGCTACCGTGGCCATCATGCCGGCAATCGAGGCATCGAGCCAGATGGCCAGCCCGTAGCCCGCCAGGCTGGACACCACACCCACCCCCACCGCCAGGCCGATCATGACCGGGAGGCGTTGGGTGAGCAGGTAAGCGGTGGCGGGGGGAATAATCAGGAAGGCCACAATCAAAATGGCCCCCACCGACTGAAAGGCCCCCACCGAAGTGAAGGAAACCAGCGTCATGAGCGCATAGTGCAGTACACCCGGTGCAAAGCCCAGGGTGGCGGCCAGGCTTGCATCGAAGGTGGAGAGCTTGAGTTCTTTGTAAAACAGCAGCACGAAGAGCAGGTTGAGCAGGGTCAGCAAACCCATCACCAGCCACGACTCGGGAATTTCGCGGCCCCCCACCTCGAGGGTGTTGAAGGGTGCATAGGCAATTTCACCGTAGAGCACGGCGTCCATGTCCAGGTGCACATGGCGGAAATAAAGCGATACCGCCAGTACCCCCAGGCTAAACAGGGCCGGGAATACGATGCCGATGGCGGCGTCGTTCTTGACCTTGCCGGTGCGGGTAAGCCACTCCACCAGGGTCACGGTGACGAGGCCCGCTGCGGCGGCCCCCAACAAGGCGGGCAGGGTAGCCCGCTCACCCCCCGAGAGCCAGTAGGCCAGCACAATCCCCGGCAGAACTGCATGGGCGATGGCATCGGACAATAGGGCCATGCGGCGCAGCACCAGAAAGGTACCTAGCAGGGCCGAGGCCATCGAAACCAGGATGGCCGTGACGACGATGACCAGATCAGTGTTCATATCAGCTTTGCTCTCTGGTGTACGGGCTATGTCCGTCCTGACAGGGGATCGTCCCCGGCGCCTGCGGCAAGACCCGCATGGTCGCTTCCAGCTCGTGGGCTTTTGCGTGGCCGACAGGGGTCAGGGTGTAGCCTGTGGGGCTGGGCTCGAGCCAACCCTTAGCTTGCAGCAACCGCAGGTGCCGCTCGGCTGCTGCCAGCGACTCGCGGCGACGGTGGGCCAGGGTTTGGGGGGTCAGGAGGTGGTGGTTGTGCAGCACGTGGGCATCCAGCAGGAGGCGCTCAAGGTGAATCCAGCGGCGGTTTTGCCGGGTGCGAACCCAGTCCCACACCAGCCCGCGTAAAGGGGCCAGGAACAGCGAAACCAGCAGAATTACGCTGATGGAGAGAATAACCAGTGGGCCGGTGGGCAGGTTCTCGCGGCTGGCCGAGACCAG
>CALFDH010000228.1 GCA_937950405.1 uncultured Meiothermus sp. | reverse complement strand
TACCTGCAAAGGCTCAAAGTACAGACCCGTTCTGGTGTGTATGTACTGCGTCGCAGGCTCATTGCTCGCAAGTTGACCCTGGACAGAAGTGACCTATATGCCTTCCTGGACACGGCTGCTTGAGGCTTGCGTAAGTTGAGTCGAGATGAAAAACCCCCTCGAGTGGACAGGTCTTCAGGTGCTTATGGCGCTTCGTCTCAGACCGTAAGGGCAAGAGGCACACAGCCCAGGAAAATCCGCCGTGCTGTTGCCAGCCCTCTCGATGAACTTTTGGTGCAA
The DNA here is from genome assembly GCA_937950405.1 of uncultured Meiothermus sp. Taxonomy (GTDB): domain Bacteria; phylum Deinococcota; class Deinococci; order Deinococcales; family Thermaceae; genus Meiothermus. Next base: position 19,120 of record CALFDH010000228.1, on the reverse strand, counting down.
GCACCTGGTATTCGGGGAAACCGCCCTCAGTACAGCATAGTACGGTGCTTCCTGCGAATGCTCGAATGGCACCTATCTCATTACGCGCTTTAGCACTGCTTCCAAAAACTACACCGTTACCGGCTCCTCAACCACGGTACCGGCCCACTTCACGAAGGCCACCTCACGGGGGCTGGAAAGCTCGGGGTGTGCTGCCACGACCCGAACCCCGTACACATAACTGCCAGGCCGGGCCGGGGTGTAATTGCCGGTGTACAGGAGGGCATCGCGCTCCTGGCCGCTGGGCTTCAGCGCGACCACTTCCAGGTCGCCGCTGCTGCGGCGGACTACCAGCTCAACCTTCAAGGTCTCGGTGGGAATGCCATAGGCTTGCACAAAGGCCCGCAACTGCAAGGGTTGGTTGGCCGTGGGGTGGGGTGCTTCCACCCAGACCTTGACATTGTTCCAGGCTCCCTTCACCAGGGTTTTCCAGCCCGCCACCTCCTTGAGGGCAGCGGCATTCCGCTCCATCAGGTGAGCGGCCCGCTTCGCCAGGGGTGTGTAGAACTTGCGGTGGTACTCATCCACCATCCGCTGGGCGGAGTAGGTAGGGCCACAGGTGCGGATGCTGTCGCGCACCATAGCCAACCAGCCGCTGGGCGTGCCAACGGCCCCTCGAGCGTAAAACAGTGGAATTACCTCGTGCTGCAGTGTGTCGTAGAAGCTCTGGGCATCGGCGTGATCCTGGGCCTCTTCGGTGGCGTAGGTGCGCTCGTCGCCGATGGCCCAGCCGTTGGTGGTGTTGAAGGCCTCGGCCCACCAGCCATCCAGAATGGAGAAGTTCAGGGCGCCGTTAAGGGCGGCTTTCATGCCCGAGGTGCCCGAGGCTTCCATGGGGCGGCGGGGGGTGTTGAGCCAGACATCCACCCCTTGCACCAGGCTGCGGGCCAGGCTCATGTCGTAGTTCTCGAGCAAAATCATTTTGTCTTCCAGCCCGAGCGCCTTGATTTTCTCGGCCAGCTTTTTGATGAACTCCTTGCCGGGTTCATCCTTGGGGTGGGCCTTACCGGCAAAGACAAACTGCACCGGCAAGGGACCGTTCAGAATGGAGACCAACCGCTCGGGGTCGGTAAACATCAGGATGGCCCGCTTGTAGGTGGCAAAACGGCGGGCAAACCCAATGGTGAGCACGGTGGGGTCTAGCACCTTCTCGGCAGCCCGCAGGCTGGCCGGGAGGTCGCCATTGCGGCGGCGCTGCTCGAATAGCCGCGCCCGCACTTCTTCAATCAGGCTGGCCCGCAGTTTGTTGCGGATGCGCCAGAGTTCGTCCTCCTCGAGCCGCTCCACGGTCCACTGGCTGGGGTCGTGCAACTGCTCGGTCCAGGTTTTGGGAAAAGTGCGCTCGTAGAGGCTGTGCATCTCGGGATGCAAGAAAGTAAAGGTGTGGATGCCATTGGTGATGTGCCCGATGGGGACTTCCTCCGCCTCAAAACCCTTCCAGCGATGCTGGAACATCTCGCGGGAGACCTCGCCGTGCAGGGCCGAGACACCCCCTGCCGCACGCGAGGTAGCCAGGGCCAGGTTGGACATACTGAAAACCGGGCCATAGCTTTTTTCCTCGCGGCCCAGGGCAATGAACTCCTCTTTGCTGATGCCCAGCTTGTTCCACCAGCCATCCAGATAGCGCTCGACCAGATCCAAGGGAAAGGTGTCGTGTCCGGCAGGGACGGGGGTATGGGTGGTGAAGAGAGCCCCTGCCGCAGTGGCTTCCAGGGCCTCGCCAAAGGAACGTCCTGCTGCCACCATCTCACGCATCCGCTCCAAGCCCAGGAATGCCGCGTGGCCTTCGTTCATATGCCAGACTTCAGGCTCGAGGCCCAAAGCCCGCACCAGGCGAACCCCACCCACCCCTAGAACGAGCTCCTGCTCGATGCGGATTTCCTGTCCGGGGGCATACAGACGCGCTGTAAGGGCCCGGTCTTCGGGGCGGTTTTCCGGCAGGTTGGTGCTCATCAGGTAGACCGGAATGGCGCCCACCTGGGCCTTGTAGGCCATTACATAGACCGTGCGTCCGGGAAACTCTACCCCTACCCTGAGGGGCTTGCCGTCCTTGTGGGTAACCGCAACCAGCGGCAATTCCTCCGGCAGCAAATCCTCGTATACCTCGCGCTGCTGGCCCTCGGGGGTGAGCTGTTGGCGGAAATAGCCTTCGTGGTAAAACATTCCGATCCCGGTCAGGCTGAGCCCCAGATCCGAGGCCGATTTGATGTGATCGCCGGCCAGAATGCCCAGACCGCCGGAGTAGATGGGCAACGACTCGTGGAAGCCATACTCCATGGAAAAATATGCTATGCGCGGGATTTTTTGAGAGCGGGTTTGCAGGTAATGGCGGAAGTTGGCGACCGTGGCCTCTACCGCGCCCACGTAGCCGGCATTTTCGGCCAGGGCCAGGAGGCGCTCGGGCTCGGCTTCCAGCAAGGCCCGTACCGGGTTAGACCGGAAGCGCTTCCACTGTGAAGGATTGATTTGCTCGAAGAGGTGCTGGGCCTCGGGATTCCAACTCCACCAGAGATTGTAGGCTACCTCGCGCAGGCCCTTCAGGGGCTCAGGCAGGGTGGGCATGGCGGTGATTCGACCAATGACATTCATAACCAGGAAGTGATTGTACCATTTGTGACTTCGTGAACCATCAGGAACTGAACAACCACGTCCTCAACGACTTTTCTCCAGTGAGCGTAAGTATGCTCGACACCCGTATGATAAAAGCGATGAACCCGGTCTTGCGGCAAGCGGTGGCTCGAGCGCACCTCGATCTGGAAGCTCGCACCGAAAGCTACCTGACGCAGCGGCACCTCAAGGTGAGCTGCTGCAAGGGGTGTTTCTCTTGTTGCATGGCCTGGGTGGTGGTGGGTTTGGCTGAAGCCGAATATCTGCGCGAACAGCTCGAGGCCCATCAACCACAAGTGCTCGCCCGCCTCGAGGCCGAGGGCCCAAAAAGGCTTGCTCGCATAGCACAGCAAAAACATAGACCCGATTTTCCCACCAGGTACTTCCTGGAGGCCAATCCCTGTCCTCTGCTCACGCCGGAGGGGGCCTGCTCGGTGCACCCTCAGCGCCCGCTGACCTGCCGGGGGGTACTGACCAACCTGCCCGCCCACTACTGCGCACCGGGCGTAGTGCCTGCGCTCCGTGGCAAGGAGCGGGCTGCCTACCAGGGCCAGCTCAAACCCTGGCACGGCCCCGAGCACTACCTGAATGTGCCCTGGCAGTATTCCGAACGTCTGGCGCAAAAGCTATGGTCAACAGAAAAGCAGCTACGCGGTTTTACGGTTGTAGGGGAGCTGGCAAGCCTGATTTACCTGCTGGGCCAGCCCTATTTTCACAAAGCTCTGGCAGAGGGGCCAGCAGCCGTCAGGCAGGTACTGAGTAAGCGCAAGTTTCTGGGTGGCGAGTTTGGTTTTTGGGTGGGGTAGAGCAATCTTCGCCCATTCAGAGTCAGCCAACTACAAGAAAACTTTGTCTTGTAGGTGCACGGGTGCAGCCCGTCTCAATAAGGGATCGTCCTGGACAGAACCGTGAACGCTTGAAAACTCAAAACCCAAGCACCCGTGGGCTGGGCTTGGCCCACGCTTGGGTGCGTAACATACGTCTCGTCCCAGACGCATGCTAATTTCGTGGGCAGCCAGGTTTGTGAAGGGCGCAACAGGTATGCAGCACTACTCCACCAGGCTGGCATCAATCATGCGCATGTAGGAGAAAAAAAGCGTGACCTGGTCGCCGAAATCGCGGACAAAGGCGTGGATGGCATCAGGGGTGACACCCTCGAGGCGCAGGTCGCTCTCGATCACCGGGTCGTTATCGGCATCCAGGTACGACTTGGTAAAGCGGTAGCGACGGTTCCAGTTGAGCAGGTGGCGGGGCTCAACCCGGTCAAAACCTGAGAACCCGGCCCGCAACTGCAAGCTGGTCACATGCGGCTCGCCGTAGGCGATGAGGTGCCCGCGTAAGCCACTGGGAAATTCCAGATTGAACAAATCTTCCTTGACCTGTTCGGCGTTAGCCCCCAACTGCTCGAGGAGGATGCGTATTTCTTCAGTGGTGACTTCGCGCAGAACAGTATCCATTGTTTTTAGGTTAAACCCAGATGGGCTTTTTGAGGGTTAAAGCTGAACCGTAAAGGAACGCTTAGGCACAAGGCCAAGAGCCGTTTGTGCCCTGTCCCCTGGCCCCGTACTCATGCCCTGGCCCCGCTCTTTGGCGGAGGAGGAGGGATTCGAACCCTCGATAGGGGGAACCCCCTATACCGGTTTTCGAGACCGGCCCGTTCAACCACTCCGGCACCCCTCCATTCGGCAGGCCCCGCAGAGCCGAATAGAGACTTTAGCATAACTTGGTCGCAAAGTCACGGGTTTGCATGTAGGGGGTCTTGCGAACCATGCATTTGTTCATTGCACGGGTTTACTGAGAAGCACGTTTATGTGCAAAGAAGCCCCTCAGTAGCTTGGCCGACTCGCGCTCGAGCCAGCCGCCTTCCCAGTCGAAGGGAGGCTTCATGCGATGGACCGTTACGGCCCCGGCCTTGAGGTTCTCCACCGCATACACCACCCGCTTCACCTGGGCCTCCATCAGGGCGCCAAAGCACATGGGGCAGGGCTCTAAGGTGACATAGACGGTGGCTCCTGGCAGCACCTTGGCTTGCTTTTTGAGCAGGGCCTTCTGCAGGGCCAATAGCTCGGCGTGGGCGGTGGCGTCCTGGGTGTGCTCCACCTGGTTGTGGGCGGTGGCCAGCTCGGCGCCGTCCCAGACCACCACCGCCCCGATGGGTACTTCGCCACTATCCAGGGCCAGCCGGGCTTGCTCGAGGGCGGTGCGCATGTGCTCGAGGTCGTCCGACTCGGGCCAGAGGTTCCAGACTTCCTGTACGGTGTCGCCAACCGCGCGTACTGGCCAGACCTGCTTGAGCTCGGGCGGAACGCTGTGTTCGGTGAAAAAATCCACCAGTCGAACCCGGCCCTCTGGCAGGTCAATCTGGTCGCCTGGCTTGGGGAGCCTCGAGCCTCGCCAGGGCGGAAAGGCGTCCACTATGGGTGGAATCAGAAACAGGCTGCCGTCGCGGCGGCGCACCTGCCAGCCTTCGGGGAGGGTGAAGGCTTCGCCCTGCAAGGCCCGCTCGAGCTGGGTAATCCAGTTGGCTTCGGGTCGAAGCCCGATCTGCTCGAGCATCTGCCGCAAGGCCCGGCGTCGCAGTCCAGCCGGGGCCTGCACGAGCGGGGCAATGCGATAGGCCGGACAGGGCCAGCGTCCGTCCCGCAGCAGCAGTTGTCCAGCTATGGGATCAAGGGCCTCATCGTCTACCTGGGAGATGGTGGCAAAACGGGCGAGGGAGGCATTGGTTTGGGGAAAGCGATCTTTGAGCCTGGGAAAAATCTCATGGCGCAGAAAATTGCGATCCATCGAGGTGTCGGCGTTGGTGATGTCCTCGAGCCAGTCCTGATTTTTGCTCCGCAGGTAGGCCCGCAGGGTGCCGCGGCTGACCTCGAGCAGCGGACGCACTACCTTCCCTCGCCTGGGGCGCATCCCCAGCCCCCGACCCGTGCCCTGCAATAGCTGCAACAACACGGTTTCGGCCTGGTCGTCCTCGGTGTGGGCGGTCAGGATGGCCTGCGCCCCGTGTTTCTTGGCTACTTTGGCCAGAAAACCATAGCGCAACTCCCGGGCGGTGGCCTCCAGATTTTCCCCGCGTTCGCCTGCAATCCGGGCGACATCCAGTTTTTCCGATTCGAAGTCATACCCCAGTCGTTCGGCCAGCGTCTTGACCCACAGGGCGTCCCCTGACGAACCCTCGCGCAGGGAGTGATCGAGGTGGGCTACCACCACCTTGCGGGGGGTTGAGGTGAGCAAGAGCAGCAATGCAACCGAATCGCCGCCGCCCGATACCGCTGCTACCAGGCTGCCCTCCGGCACCATGCGGGTCAGATGGTTGGCAAACTGGGCTTCTAGCTGAGCTGAATCCACTGAATGCACCCTTATATGCTATAGCGTATGGCTTCGTTTCCCAATCTCCGCTTTGATTTCAATGTCTATCCCTATCTCACCCCGGATTTGCCTGGGCTGGACGGCGTAATTCGCCACCAAGCCAGGGATTTTCAAGTCAATGAAGTACCTGCCTACAGCCCCTTGGGCTATGGAGAACACCTGTTGGTACTGGTTGAAAAAGAGGGCCTGACCACCCGGGCCGTATTCGAGTTTTTGCGGGACCGGCTCCACATCAACGAGGCCCATATCGGGGTGGCGGGCCTGAAGGACAAACGTGCCCTGACCCGCCAGTGGTTCAGTATTCCGGCCCGACACGAGGAGCGCCTGGAAAGCTTGGTAGAACTCGAGGGGGTACGGGTGCTGGAGCGGGGTCTGCACCCCCACAAGCTTCGGGTAGGGCATCTGCGGGGCAACCACTTTCGCATCCTGATACGGCCAAGCCAGAGTCAAGCCGAGCCGGAGCGCTGGGGTAAGAACGTGTCGCCCAAGGAGCAGGTCGAGGCCATCCTGCGCGAACTAAAGCGCCAGGGAGTGCCCAACTACTACGGCCCCCAGCGCTTTGGAATTGGCGGCATGAACCCCGTCAAGGGTTACGAACTGGTCAAAAAAGGCAAAGTACACGTCCCCTCCTGGCTCAAGAAATTTCTGCTCTCGAGCCTGCAAAGCCTCCTGTTCAACGACTGGCTGGCCCTGCGCCTGGAGTTGGGTCTGTTCGGCCAGGTCATTGAGGGTGATGTTGCCAAGAAGCACGATACCGGCGGGGAGTTTGTGGTGCAGGATGCGGCCCTGGAAAACCCCCGGGCATTGCGCTTTGAAATCAGTGCCACAGGCGCTTTGTACGGCAAGAAATACCGTGAAGCCGAGGGGCCAGCACGGTCTCTCGAAGACCAGATTTTGCAGAGATATGAACTGGAACGCCACCATTTTGCCTCGCGACGCGGGGATCGCCGCCTGATTCGCTTTCCCCTGACTGAATCCAGTGTGGAAGAGACCTCAGAAGGGCTCTGGGTCAGCTTTTTTCTGCCCAAAGGCGCATACGCTACCACCGTGCTGCGGGAGATCATGAAGAAGAACCCCGAGGAAGGTGAGCTGGATAGTGAATCCGAAGAAACCGAGCCCTGAAGGAGACTAGAAATGTGAAGAGCGCAATAACTAGCGAGTCTTACTCCAGAATGTGTTGAGTGCTGCCATGACTTCCTGGGGTTTTTCAAAGTGGGGCAACCCATGGGTTTCGGGAATACGGACTACGCTGGCATTTGGTTTTTGAGCGAAGCTCGAGAGGCTATCAAAGGAAACAAAGCCATCCTGATCGTAGAGCACCAGCACCGGAATGGTCAGCTTGTCGTACAGCAGAACGTATGCATTGCGGGTAAACAACCGCCCACTCACAAAGTAGATGGGGGCGAACTTGGCACCGGGTTGGCGGGTGGTTTCCTCCGCGTAGTCCACGACATCAGAAGGCACCGGCCCGCGAAAGCTTCGGTCGAGGAAGAACTTGAGCAGAACGCGGGTACTCAAGAGACCAAACAGGGGGTCGCCGATTGCGGCCAGAAAACCATACAGCGAGTTGCCGCCATCCCGTTCGGAGGCTTCCTGGGAGGCGCCGGCGGGGGTTCCGAAACCACTCGGGCTAATCAGGGCCAGGGTCTTGATGCGAGGCTCGGTAAGGGCCGCTCGAGCGGCAAACTCACTGCCCAGACTCAGGGCTACCACATCCACCTCAGTGCCTAGTTGGTTGATCAGCGCGAGCAGGGCCTGGCTCATCAAATCAGGGGTGTATTGGACGTTTGGTCGGTCACTGCTGCCAAATCCGGGCCACTCCAGAGCGTACAGCGGACGACTGCCGGCATACATATCCCACACAGGCTTCATTTCGTAAGCACTGGCGGCTGCATTCACCGCGTGGGTCAGAATCAGGGGGCGGCCCGTACCCTGTGGATTGGCGTAGTAGCTGACCTTCCCAAAACCGGGCAGCTCGAGGCTGCGGCGCTCGGCCTCCAGCGCTGGACGCAGGGTGTAACCGTCCGGGCCTGGGGTCACGGTGACGGCTGGGGCACACCCAGAAAACAACAGAGCCACCAGCAGGGTGAATAAAAGGGCATAAAACGGTCTTTTTGAGGATTTATTGTTTGTCACCAACGCACCATACCGGTAAGTGCCGTCAAACAATCGTGGCCCCCCAAGCAGTTGCCTGCGCTGGCTCCTACAAATTCGCATAAACCCACTTTTTCGTTCAGAGCCATCGTGGGTTCTCTTACGAAACCGCTTCAGGTTGCAGCGGGTTTCTAAGAGGGCTTGCTTCAAATGCCCACTGCTTGCACCGATGTTACTTCTACCAACTCTGCGCGTGAGCGGCGCTAAACGCGCGCCTCTCCCTTACCGCGCCAGGGGGCGCGTCCGAAGGACTTGTAAATCGCTTTTGGGTCACTTCTCAGCAGATTTGGTATTCCATCAGTCCGGCGGTTTTGGGTCTGCTGGGTGTATCGTTGCTGACCAGGTGGGGTGCAGTAGGGGAGTGGTGATCAGTTTTGTGACTGTCTGGCCTCACCCTCCTCGGTCAGCCAGAAGGGCTCGGCATCGCGGGAGACCATCTTCTCGGCGGCGATGGCCTCCTTGAGGTCTTTGGGCAGGACGAACATGGCCTCAATGAAGGGGGCCTCGAGGTGCCTGAGCGGTAGCTTGCGCTCCAGAATGCGGGCTTCCAGGGTACCCTCGCTCAGTCCCGTAATGTCCACGGCTTCCGAGGCCACAATGAAGCCGAAATTCAACATGAAGCCCGGAATATAGTTACGGTAACTACGGGTGTGCTTGAAAACCTGCTTGACGGTGTGGTGCACCACCGGATGCATTTTGTGGTGGGTGAGCAGAATCATGCCCGCCTGCATGGCCATCAGACCGCCGGGGTTGAGGCGCTTTTTTAGCAGCTCGTAAAACTCCACCGTAAAAAGCATTCGGGCCGGGTTGTCCTCCCCTATGGGGTCGTTCAGGTCCACAATAATCACGTCGTAGGTGTCGGGGTGGTTCTCCAGATAGCCCCTGGCATCCTCGGTAATAATTTGGGCCCGGGGGTCGTCGAAAGCACCCTGGTGCCATTCTGGCAACAGAGTGCGGGCCATTTCCACGAGTTCATCGTCAATGTCGCACATCACGGCTTTCTCGACGGTGGGGTGACGCAGCACTTCGCGCAGGGTAGCGCCTTCACCGCCGCCCACAATGAACACGGAACGCGGGTTGGGGTGGGCCAGCATGGCCGGGTGTACCAGGGTTTCGTGGTAGATGTACTCGTCGCGTTCGGTGGACTGCACGTCTTTATCCAGCACCAGCACCTTGCCGAAGGCGCGGGTCTGAAAGATGAAGTAATCCTGGAATTTGGTTCGCCCGGCGGCCAGCACCTTGTCCATGCGACGGTAGATGGCCTCGTAGGGGGTGACTTGCTCGAGGTAGTACATTCCGTAATCCATGTTTCCTCCGGAAAAGACAGGGGTTTCTGGGTCAAAGTGGTCAAGGTGACACACCGGTAAGGGCCCGGGACTGTTCGCGCCAGCCTTCGGCGGACTAAGTGCCTCTCGTCCATGTTTTGGATAATGGCATGATCGAAAATCATTCGGGTATTGCGCCCGGTGCATGATTTTCTAGCACAGCCTGGATTCATCTCTAAACCTTATACGGGCGCAACTTAGGTATCCAGTCTGCTCGAGTTGCCCTGGGTTCTGCGCTTGATTTCGTGTTCTCCGCCCCGCCAGAAGCGAAAGGCCGACTCCTCTCGAGCACCAAAAGCCCTGGCCAGCCCCCGCAAAACCGACTCGGGGTCTACCTCGGTTTTGTAAAAGTAGAGGTCGAGGGCAGCTGAGGCATCGTCCTCGGGCCAGGTGTGAATCATGACGGCTGCAACGGGCGAAAGAATGGCGGCTGAGAGCCCCTGGGGGTAAAACTTATAAACCGTTGCCTGAACGCTTCCAGGGGGCGCCCCTAGTTTGAGGACGGCATCCCTGAGCGCGACCTCCACGAGTTTGGGGTTTTCCAGCACTTCCAGGTTGCAGCCATAAATCTCAGCAACCCAGCGGCCTCCGGAAATGGCTGTCACGGCTGTTTATGGTAGCACACCCAGGGGCATGAGCGCAGGAAAGGCCTGGCAAAATCACGGTTGTAAACGGCGGTTTGTCTGGGTAAGGAGGGCCAGCTCGGCGGTGCAGGAAAGGGTGCTGTGGTTGGGCTCGAGGTGAAGCTCGACCTCGAGGGCCTCGCGGAAAAAGGCTTCGGTTGGTAGCTTGCAGGCCCTGATACAGCCTTCAGTACCGGCTTGCTCGGCAAACCTGCACCGACCTGTGCGGAGCTGCTTTTGTCCAATCCGCTCGGACTTGCCCACCAGAAAGCGAAAGGCCAGGGGCGTACTCCACATCAGCAACGGGTGCGCCAGGTTGGGCGCGATACGCACCACCAAACGAATAAAGCCCAGAAGAGGGGACGTGAAAAATGCTCGATAGGTCTGGAAAATACGTTGCTGCATGTCCCCCCGGCTGTACGAACGCACGACCTCTTGCGCTACCTCAACCAGCCCCTCGAGGCCCGGACGGGCCGAAAGTTTACCAAAACTCGAGGTATGGGCACTGCGAAAGCGCTCCAGCAACCACCGATCCAGCCAGGGAATCTTCCACTTCCTCCTTAATCTAGCTCGCTTCTGGCAAAAAACTGGCTCAAATAACCTTGGACTGATGGGCCTGGGGTGGGGCTGCTTTTTTGGGGGTGGGCTCCGATTGCACCAGCCAGCGCAAAGTCAGACTGATTTGCACGAGCAGCACCGTGAAAATCAGAATTCCGATGATATCGGTGGGCTCGGCCCCGCTCATCAGCCAACCGATAGGGCTCGGTGCGGGTAAGCCAACGGTGTGGGTCAGGGCATAAATCAGGGCTGTGAAGCTACCCACCACGAGAGCAATCAGCAAAAAAGGCTGGGCTTGGGATTTCTGAATCGTACCGTTGTGCATGAACCCCAGCATCAGTACAAAAAACCCTGTGGCCATCAGCAACGAGATGCCCCACAGCATGATTTGAGCGTAGAAGAAAACCTGGGGCTGCTCGAGCATCAACCGATCCAGCCCAATAGCCCCACAGGGCCCCCCGCCCAGGGGTGTACCCGCCCAGCCCAGCAGTTGCAGGGCAAAGGGGGCAAACATCAAGCCGACCAATAGCCCTAGCCGGCGGTCGTGAATACCAAACATGTGCCAATGTTGGCACTGACCCCGGAAGGTGGGTAGGGAAAAATATCCCGATGTGGGCAACGGAGGCCAAAGTAGCTGACGAAGGTTGATCTAGCTAGATCTGCCCATTCTGCGCCAGGACATATTCGATGGCCTGCGCAAAGCCATCCTCGCGCACGTGGCCGGTGATGTGGTCGGCCACGGCGATGATTTCCTCTACGGCGTTGCCCATGGCAATCCCCAGACCTGCCTCGCGGATGGCCTCGAGGTCGTTGTGGCTATCGCCAATCATGGCGATTTCATCGAGTGAAAGACCATAGTGTTCGGCCAGCCAACGCAGCCCGGAGGCCTTGGAAACGCCCTTCTTGATCACGCCGGTAATGACCTCGCGGGGGCTCAGGTACTCAGCCAGATCAATTTCGGGCAGGGCTTCCAGGTCGGGTTTGACCGTTTCCCACAAGCTCAGATCGGGCACCACAAACCACAGCCTGACCAGGGTCTCGCGGATTTCCTCAAACCGTGCCGAGCGGGCTACCACCCCGGTTATCTCGATGTGGGTCAGCAGTTCGGGGGGCATCAGCTCGGTTTCGTAGTAGCGCCCGTTGTCGGCGCCCATGAGGTCGAAGGGCAGGCCATATTTGCGGGCAATACCGATGATTTCCCCTAACCGGGGCACCGGCTCGGCATGGAGTGACCGACCCCAGGCGTCGCAGATGGAAGCGCCGTCGTTGAAAACATGCGGGCCATCGGGCTGCAAACGCTGGGCATACCCAAGGCCGTGCCCTCCCTGGGGACGGCCGGTACAGACTGCAAACTTCAAGCCGGCCTCGCGGCCCCGGTCGATGGCGGCCCAGGCCGACTCGGGTACCCCCAGGGTTCTCCCTGCGTAGAAGGTTCCGTCCAGGTCAAGGGCTACCAGTTTGATCATGTAGAAACTCCTTAGCTTTACATGGCGTAATGCATAAACTTTTCACGAATATTATTTATCGTGAAAAGATGCACATGTTACCGCTGAACCAGTTGCGCTCTCAGGATATCTAGGGCTTGCTCGAGGCCACACTCGTCCACTTTGCTCACGACCACGTCCGCTGCCTGCCGGACGCTTTCGGGGGCGTTGCCCATCGCAATGCCCAGCCGGGCGGCCTGAATGAGCTCGAGGTCATTTTCGCCATCGCCAATCATGGCGCATTGGCTCAAGTCCAGCCCAAGTTGAGCCGCTACCCATTCCGCAGCCGCCCGTTTGGAAACGCCCCGCGCGGTGACCGAACTGAAGCCAACTCCCGGCATACCCGGGCTGGTGGCCTCGTGCAGCTCAACCTGGGGCATGAGCAAAATTTGCTCTCGCACCAGAGACCATGCAAGGGAAGCACGCCAGACAAACTGCACCCGGACCACTCTTTCGGCTACCTCGCTCAAATCGCGCTGTTCGGCCTTGAAGCCCAGCATGGTCTCGTGAAAGAGCAGGTCGGGGTGCTGGATCTCGCGGTAGAAGCCCCCTTCGGCGGTGTAGACCTCGAAGGGAACGCCGTGCAACCGGCTCAGCTCCAGGAGCCTTAGATAAGCCTGCATGGGCAGTGCCGAAACCCGTACGGCCTCCCGGTGCCCCGAGACAATCACGGCCCCCGACTCGAAAATATGAAAGCCTTCAGGGTCAAGCCGCTCGGCATACTCGAGGGCGAAACCGCGTCCGGGCCGCCCGGTGCAGATGCTCAGGTGTAACCCCGCTTCCCTGGCCCGTTTTGCGGCCTCCCAGGCACACTGGGGTACACCGTTGGGGCCGAACAGGGTGCCGTCCACATCTATAAGCACGAGCCGGATGGGTTTGTTCATAGGGTTACCAGGGGTCATGCCAAACTTGAACAAAGGGCCTGGAGCGGAAAACTGTCGCCTAGTTCGGGCTGCCCCCCAGCTCCACCACCCCGTTTTCGGCCACCACGGCGGTGCCGCCAATGAACACCCCCAGGATGTTGCCGGCGGGGCCATACTCAACCCGTACCTCTACCTGGCCTGGGCCGCCCATGCGGTGGCCCTGGGTAACGGTCAGGTTGACCGCGCCCTCCCAGCGGGGCACCACCCCCGCCCGCGCCAGCAGAGCGCCCAGCGCCGCATTGGGTGAGCCGGTGACGGGGTCTTCGGGGATGCCCAGGGCCGGGGCAAAGGTGCGTGCGTAGAAGCGGCGGGGGCCATAGGACGCGTAAACGTGCACGGTGGCGACCTCGAGCCTCTCTGATAGCTCCGCCAGTTTTTCCATGTCTGGCTCTAGGGCGTCCACCAGGCCGGGCGCCACTACCGGCATAAAGAGCGTCCACAAGCCGGTAAAAGTGATACCATAGGGCAGGCCCCGGTGCAGGTAGCGCTCATTGGCCCCCATCACCTCGATAAACTCCTGCAACACCTTCCAGGAGGGGGGGTCGCGGAAGCGAGGGCTGGGGCTTTGGACCAGGGCCCGCCCGTCCTCGAGCTCCACCGTGAGCGACTCCCCAATGGTTCGCAAATACAGTTTCTTGATGCTGGCGGGCAGCTTTTCTTCTCTGGCCAGGGTAAGGGCCAGGGCCACCGCAGCATGGCCGCTAAACTCCACCTCGCCATTGGCGGCAAAAAAACGCACGCTAAACCCCGTACCGTCCCAGTCGGTCACAAAAGCAGCCTGGGGTTGCCCCAGCCGGGTGGCCACCAGCTGCATCTCCTCTGTGGTCATGCCCCGTGCATCCAGCACCAGGGCCACCCGGTTGCCCCCACCCGGCACATCTGTAAAGGCATCCACCAGAAGATAGGGGATGCGATGGCTGGCGTCAGGCATGGAAGCCCCCTTGAATCAGCGTAAACGCGCGTGCGCCTCGCCCAACGTTCATGCCTGCCCCCGTATGGCCAGCCCCACCGTAGCCAGCTGGGCCTCATCTACGGGCGCCGGAGCGCCGGTGAGGGGCTCTTTGCCCTCTTTGTTCTTAGGGAATGCGATGACCTCGCGGATGGACTCTTCGCCCGCCAGGTTGGCCACAAAGCGGTCCAGGCCCCAGGCGATCCCGCCGTGGGGGGGTGCGCCATAGGAAAGGGCCTCGAGCAGAAACCCAAACTTCTCCTGGGCCTCCTCTGGGCCAATACCCAGCAGGGCAAACATGCGTTCCTGCAGGTCGCGGCGGTGGATGCGAATGGAGCCGCCCCCGGCCTCGGAGCCATTGAAAACAAAGTCGTAGGCATAGGCCCGTACCTTGCCGGGGTCGGTCTCGAGCAGGTGCAGGTCGTCTAAGTTGGGGCTGGTAAAGGGGTGGTGCATGTAGGTAAAGCGCCCGGCTTCTTCGTCCCACTCCAGCAAGGGAAAGTCCACCACCCACAAAAACTTGTAGCCGGGCTCGATCAACTGGAGCCGTTTGCCCAGCTCGAGCCGCACCGCTCCCAGGCTCTCTACAGTCTTGCGCCAGGGGCCCGCCACGAACAGTAAGGTCTGGCCCTCCTGCACGGCCACCTGGTCCAAAAGGGAGGGTGGAATAAACTTGGCAATACCGCCCGAGAGCGCTCCGGCCTCCATGCGGGCCCAGGCCAGGCCTGCCGCTCCCTTGGACTTGGCGAGGGCCTCGAGTTCCTCGATCTCCTTGCGGGGCAGCAGGGCCGGCACCACCAGCACCTTGACGGTCTCGGCGCTGGCAAAGGCCCGGAAGGCACCCCCCCTGAACACCTCGGTCACGTCCTGGAGCTCGAGACCAAAGCGCAGGTCGGGCTTGTCCGAGCCGTAGCGGTTCATCACCTCGGCATAGCTCAGGCGGGGGAAGGGCAGGGCCAGCTCGACCCCCAGGGTCTCCCGCAAGATGTAGGCTGCCAGCCGTTCATTAAGCTCGAGGATGTCCTCCTGGGTGACGAAGGACATTTCCAGGTCGAGCTGGGTAAAGTCGGGCTGGCGGTCGGCCCGCAGGTCCTCGTCGCGGAAGCAGCGGGCTATCTGGAAATAGCGGTCATAGCCCGCCACCATCAGCATCTGCTTGAAGAGCTGGGGCGACTGCGGCAGGGCGTAAAAGTGGCCGGGCTCCAACCTCGAGGGCACCAGGAAGTCCCGCGCCCCTTCGGGGGTCGAGCGGGTCAGGTAAGGGGTTTCCACGCTGACGAACCCTTCGGCATCTAGAAAGCGATAAATCGCGGCAATCACCTTGTGCCGCAGGCGCAGGTTGTCGTGCAGCCGCTTCCGACGCAAGTCCAGCACGCGGTTCTTCAGGCGCACTTCCTCGTTTACGCTCTGGTCCTGCTCGCCCCGCCAACCGGCATCAATGGGGAAGGGTGGGGTTCTGGCCACGGACAGCACCTCGAGGCCCTCTGCCACCACCTCCACCGCGCCGGTGCTCAGTTTGGGGTTGACCTGTTCGGCGGGGCGGCTGCGAACCACTCCCTCCACCCGCACCACCCACTCCGAGCGAACCTTATCGGCTTCGGCAAAGCAGGGGGAATCCGGGTTCACGATAACCTGAACGATGCCCTCACGGTCCCGCAGATCAATAAAAATGAGCCCCCCCAGGTCGCGCCTTCGGTTGACCCAGCCCTCTAGCATCACTTTCTCGCCTGCGTGTTGTTCGCGTAAATGGCCACAATAAAGCGTGCGACGCATAGGCTTTAGCATACCTGTTTGTGAAAACTTCTCAAAATGCGCTTGAACGTTTGGTAAATACTAATTTCACGAGCTGTTTTATCGTGAAAATATACACATTTCAATCCTGTGCTATCTCTTGCAGAGTCCGTCCAAATATTGTTATATTATGTTATTTAGATATATAAGCCTTTTTGACTATGGAATCTGCCCTGCACCGCTTCAAAGCAGACTTTTTCAAAGCCCTCAGCCATCCCTTGCGGCTGGCCATCCTTGACAGCCTGCGAACAGGGGAGAAGAGCGTAAGCCAGTTGGTAGCCGAACTCAAAACCGATCAGCCCGCAGTTTCGCAGCAGCTATCTCTCCTGCGTCAAAGGGGGTTTGTCGAAACCCGTAAGGAGGGCACCACCGTCTTTTATCGCCCCGCCGACCCGGAGGTATATACCTTTCTTGACCTGGGTCGAACCATCTTCGAGCGACAACTAGCCCAATCTGGAGAAGTGCTGGCACAAATCCGCCAGGAAGTGAGGTCAAGATGATCGGCGTGAACTGGCTGAAGAGCCTCGAGCTGCTCAATCCCCTTCCGGCCTGGCGTCAGGAGTTGGCCGACTACAACTTGGCCCGCTTCCAGCAAGATTTACTGGCCGGCCTGACGGTGGGGGTGGTGGCCCTACCCCTGGCCTTGGCTTTTGGGGTGACCAGCGGGGCCGGGGCCGCCGCCGGCCTCTTTACGGCCATTGTGGCCGGCATCGTAGCTTCGGCTTGGGGGGGATCACGGTTTAACATCAGCGGCCCTACCGGGGCCATGACGGTGGTTTTATTGCCGATTGTTGCCCAGTACGGGGTGGATAAGATTTTTTTGGTCGGCATTATGGCGGGCGTTATCCTGCTAATTTTGGGGCTACTGCGCTTTGGTCGCCTTATTCAACTGATTCCTTACCCGGTGGTTATCGGCTTTACCAACGGTATCGCGATCATTATTTTTTTGCAGCAAATCCCGGCTTTACTCGGTGTGCCCACACCTCACGGTGAGCATATCTTGCCCATCACCCTGGTTGCCATACAGGACTATCTGCGCCAGCCGGACGTGGCTGCACCGTTCCTGACCTTACTAACCATTGGACTCATTCTACTGTGGGGGCGCTATGTGAAACATATTCCGGGCAGTATCGTAGCGCTGATAGCGGTAACCCTTATAAGCCTACTTTTTTCTGATGTGCCGCGCATAGGACAGATCCCCACAACCCTGCCCGCACCGCACCTGCCTGCTTGGAGCCTGTCGGACATCAGCCGGCTATTTAGCCCGGCCCTGGCGGTTGCTCTTCTGGCCGGTATCGAGACCCTGCTTTCGGCGGTGGTGGCCGACAGCATGACCATCCGCGAACGACACGACCCCGACCGAGAAGTGATCGGCTCGAGCCTGGCCAATATACTGGCCCCCATCTTTGGCGGTATTCCAGCTACCGGAGCCATTGCCCGAACTGCGGTTAATGTGCGTTCTGGTGCTCAAACCCGGCTTTCAGGCATCATCCATGCGCTCTTCTTGCTATTGGTGGTGTTGTTGCTAGGACCGCTGGCGCAGGCCATCCCTTTGGCTGCGCTGGCCGGGATACTCATGGTGGTTGCGGTTCGGATGGTGGAGTGGGAGGCCGTGCAAGCGATTGTTCGTTCAACCAAGAGCGACCTCAGCACCATGCTAGTCACGATGGGGGTCACGGTGGCCTTTGACCTGGTGCTGGCCATCGAAGTGGGGCTGGTGTTGGCCGGGATTTTGTTCATCCAGCGGATGCGCAACTCCCTGAGCTTGGAGCCCATGGACCTAGCTCCCCAGGTTCCGGCGCACCTCGAGGTGGATCATGATCTGCTACGCGAACGGGTGGTGGCCTTTCGGGTGGACGGCCCCCTGTTTTTTGCCGCCGCCGGGGAATTTATCAATAGCCTGACCCAGATTTCTCAGGTGGACGCGCTGATTCTGCGGATGCGCCGGGTGAAGGTGATTGATGCCAGTGGGGCTAATGCCCTCCTGACCATGAAGCAAGCCCTGGAGCGCAAGGGCATTAAGTTCCTGATCTCAGGGCTCCAGCCCCAGCCCAAAGAAGTGCTTGAGCGGATGGGCCTGCTCGAGGAAATCACCACCAATGGGCACCACATGTTTGAGACTACCGATCAGGCCATCGCCCACGCCTGGAGCCACGTGGAGCGGAACCGCCAGGCACGGGCGGAAGCAAAATCGGAGAGCTAGGCGTTTATACCCTGGGGGGTAAAGGCTATTTTGGGTCGGGGCCTTCAAAGAGGCTGTGCAGTTGCAGGGGCTCGAGCTCGGTTTGCTCGCCACTTTCCAGGTGTTTGAGGGTTACCACCCCCCTGGCCCGCTCGCCCTCGCCCAGGAAACCCACGTACTTGGCCCCTTTCTTGAGGGCGTCCTCGAGGGCCTTGCGCGGGCTTTTGGGGGTATAGCTTAGCTCAACGTAAACCTTCGGGCGTAGCTGTTCAGCCAGGGCCAGGGCTTCTATCTTGGCTGCTTCGTCGAGGGGGGCCAGGTAGAGGGTGGGGGAGGGGTCAGGGGGAATGGCCACCCCTTCCTCTTCCAGCGCGATGGCGACCCGCTCAATCCCGATGCCAAAGCCTACCCCCGGCACCCGGGGGCCGCCCAGCATCTCCGAGAGGCCATCGTAGCGCCCCCCGCCGCCTAAGGCCGACTTGGCCCCGATCTGGGCATGGTGAACCTCCCAGGCCGTACGCACGTAATAGTCAAGGCCACGCACAATGCTGGGGTCAACCGTGAACGGAATGCCAAGCTGGGTTAGATAGTGACAGACCCGCTCGTGGTACGTGCGCGACGCCTCTCCCAGAAACTCCAGCATCGGCTTTACCTGCAAATCGGCCACAATCTGCTGGTCCTGCTCGCTCTTGGAGTCCAGAATCCGCATGGGGTTGGCCTCCAGGCGCACCCTCGAGTCCTCCGAGAGCCGCTCGGCGTGGGGCCGGAAGAGCTCCCGCAGGTACTGGTTGTAGCGGGTGCGGTCTTCGGGGTCGCCCACCGAGCCCAGCTTGACCTCGAGGTTTTTCAAGCCCAGGGTTTTGTAGATTCGCACCATCAACGCGATGGCCTCGGCGTCCAGGAGGGGGTCGGAAAGGCCCAGGGCCTCGTAGTCTACCTGATGAAACTGCTTGTAGCGGCCCTTCTGGTGGCGCTCGGCCCGGAATATGGGCCCCCAGGTAAAGAGCCGCACCGGCTGGGGCCAGACCTTCATGCCGTGCTGGTTGTAGGCCCGCACGATGGAGGCGGTGGGCTCAGGGCGCAGACCCAGCACCCGCCCTCCGCGATCCTCGAGGA
>CALFDH010000227.1 GCA_937950405.1 uncultured Meiothermus sp. | reverse complement strand
CCCTAAAGGCCTCGCCAAGATGATCCGCATTGTGGTGGACGGAGAGGATGTCAAGGTCAAGGTCAATGTGCCTGCGGCCCTGGCCAGGTTCGCCTCCAACTTCATCCCCCCCGAGGCCAAACAGCAGTTGAGCGCCCAGGGCATTGATATCGCGGGCATCCTGGACATGCTCAAGGGGGAGCTACCCGAGGGCCGCCTGGTAGATGTGGAAATCAGCGACGTGGCCAAGGTAAGCGATGGCGAAGCCCGGATATCGGGCCCCATGCGGGTCTTGATTGAGGTGGTCTGAGGGTTGGGGTGGGTCTTGGGCCCCTCCTTGGCGCGGGACGGAGATAATAGTATGGCGGCAGTGTCGAAAGCGACCCCCAGTGCGGACTGGTTCTCGAAGCTGAGCCTGGTTCGCCCCCGGTTTGTGTACATCTGGGTGCGGCTGCCAGGAATCCTGGTGCCCATCTTTTTGATTGCACCCCTGGTGATGCTCGAGTTTTTCCTGATGATGGGCCTGTGGGTTATCCGGAGAACCCAAAGCCGCGACTCCCAGCTCGATTTTGCCCTGCATGCCTTGGAGGCCCTGCGCGGCCAGACCTGGGAGCTGCGGAAGATGCCACCCTTTGCGCTGGTGGAGGTCGAGGTAAAGCCCCAGGCCTTCGATGCCAGCCCGCACAAGCAGGCATACGTCAAGATCGGGTTGTGGTGAAAAATGCCCGGACGAGAGCCCTATGAGAAGAATGCTATTCGAAAACGCAGGCTATAGGCCAACCACATCAACGACCTGCATACTCTTGGTAGCGCCTTTGGCTTTGAGCCCTCGGCTTTCGGCCCTGGGTGTTGCCGAGTGCGGGGACTCATGCAAGCTGAGCGTTCAAGGGGGGTTGGTATGAACGTCTTTCCCATGCCCACCCAGTGCCCGGTACAGGGTTGTAACGGGCGTCTGCACGTGACCGGACTGGTCTGTTCGGATTGTCGTACCGAGATCAGGGGCGAGTTTCAGCCCAACGAGTTTGCCCTGTTGCCCCCCGAACACCTGGAGTTTTTGCGCCTGTACATCAAGGTACGGGGCAACCTGAAGGAGGTGGAGCGGATTCTGGGGCTCTCGTACCCCACCATCCGGGCCCGCTTCGAGGGCCTGCTCCGGGTGCTGGGGTACGAATACCAGGACGCTCCCGAGACCGGCCCCTCGCCCGAAGAAAAAGAGGCCATCCTGGCGGCGCTGGAAAAAGGTCAGATCAATGCTGCCGAAGCCGCCGAACGGCTGCGGGCCTTGAAGAAACGCTAACGGCCCTTCGTTGATATTCCTTCTTTTGCGGTACTCAAAAGCGGGGCGGGCGCTTCTCGAAAAAGGCGGCGATGCCTTCGGCCAGGTCGCCGGTCTCGCGTACCCAGGCATTGGCGATGGACGCCAGCCGGAAGCCGTCCTCGAGGCCCATTCCCGGCAGGGCATTCAGCAACTCCTTGCTGAGCGACAGCGAGGTGGGGGCATTGGCGGCAACTTCCTGGGCCAGCGCCAGGGTTTCGTCCAGGAGTTGCTCGGCGGGCACGATTCGGTTCACCAGCCCCATCCGGTAGGCTTCCGCGGCCGAGACCAGCCTGCCTGTTAGCAAAAGCTCCTTAGCGTGTTTCTCCCCCACATTGCGTACCAGAATCACCCCGACCAGTGCAGCCACAAAGCCAATCTTCACCTCGGTATAGCCAATTTTGGCCTCCTCGCTCATCACGGCCAGGTCGCAGGCGGAGGCCAGCCCGGCCCCTCCGGCAACCGCTGGGCCGTTAATGGCGGCCAGGGTGGGCTTTGGAAAGGTATAGACGCGGTGAAAAAGGCGCATCAGCTCGCGGGAGTGGGCATAGTTGGCCTCGGCCCCGGCGGTGGTGACACCCTTCAAGAAGTCCAGGTCGGCCCCGGCGCTAAAGGCCTGGCCTGCGCCGGTCAGTACCACCGCCCTGGTGCTGGGGTCTTGTTCGGCGGCGTCTAGCTCCTTCAGCAAGTCCTGTACCAGCCTGGGAGAGAGCGGGTTGCGCCTTTCGGGGTCGTTCAGGGTGAGCACCCGTATAATCCCGTGATTGGAAGAGAACACGGTCATATCCAACATCCTAACGTTTGGAGCCTGGATGGGTGAGCTCAAGTTGGGGAGGATGCAAACCATAATGAAAACCCCAATCCTATTTTGTGCATCTTTACTTTACGTTGCCCTTTGTCCCGCTTTTTGTGTACACTCGAGGGCGTAGGTAACCAAACTCAGCCGGGTTTGTTACTTGCGGAGGTGAAGTTATAACCAGAGATGTTCCAGTTAATGAACGAATTCGGGTGCGTCAGGTACGCCTGATTGACGAGCAAGGAAACCAGGTAGGGGTGGTGGACACCCGCGAAGCCTTGCGCATGGCCAAGGAGCGCGAATACGACCTGGTGTTGGTCTCACCCAATGCGGTTCCACCCGTAGCAAAGCTGCTCGACTATGGGAAATGGCGCTACGAGCAACAGCAGGCCGACAAAGAAGCCCGCAAGAAGGCCAAGCGTACCGAACTCAAGAGCATGAAGCTCCGACCCAAAATTGAGGCCCACGACTACAACACCAAGGTTGGGCATATTCGGCGCTTCCTCGAGGAAGGGCACAAGGTCAAAGTCACGATCATGTTCCGTGGGCGTGAGATGGCTCACCAGGAACTTGGTTACAGGCTCCTCGAGCGCATTGCCAAAGACCTCGAGGGGATTGGCTTTGTGGAAATGCGCCCGGAAATGCTGGGCCGCGATATGAACATGGTTATGGCGCCAGGCTCCAAACCTTCGGCCCCGGTGGCCCCTGCCGCTTCGTCTATCAACCCCGCCTAGGGTTTATTTGTTGCCCAGACTGCCAAAAAGTTGACCCGGCCATGGCGAGGTCGGGTTTTGTTTACACCATTTTTTCGAATTCCCTTCGTTGGCAAATGATGTGAAGGGGTGCTATACTTACAAGGCTGCCGAGTTTATAAGTCCTCTTGCAGGGGCACTCAGGCCGCAGATACAGGAGCACACAATGGCCAAGATGAAGACCCATAAGGGCGCCAAAAACCGTGTCAAGATCACGGCTACTGGCAAGGTTGTTGGCAAAAAGCCGGGAAAACGCCACCTCAACTGGCACAAGTCGGGCAGCAGCCGCCGTCAGAAAGGGCGCGACTTCACCTTCTCCAAGGGCGAAGAGCGCCGTGTCCACCAGCTCATGCCCTACGACGTATAAGGAGAGGTGATATTGAATGCCACGCGCCAAGACCGGTGTAGTCCGTCGCCGTAAACACAAAGCTATCCTCAAGCGTGCTAAGGGCTTCTATGCCCTGCGCTCCAAAAGCGTTCGCAAGGCCCGCGAAACCCTGTTCAGCGGGGCCATGCGCTCCTTCAACGACCGCCGCAAGCGCAAGGGCGATATGCGCCGCCTGTGGATCGTGCGTATCAATGCCGCTGTTCGCCAGCATGGCCTGAGCTACAGCGTCTTCATGCACGGCCTGAAAAAAGCCGGTATCGAGCTTGATCGCAAGATTCTGGCCGATATTGCCGTGCGCCAGCCCGAGGCCTTTGCCGAACTGATCAGCAAAGCCCGGGCCTGATACCGGGTCTGTATACAGCTCGAAAATTCCTGGGGGCCGCTAGGCCCCCTTTATTTTTACCTGTACCTAATCTATCCAGCACGGCAAAAACCGTCGTACTGGGTATTTGGGGTTACCGCTCTATGCCAGCCAGTGTTGGATGAGCTCGAGTTCCCGCTCCCGGCTCAGGCCAGCCTTGAGGGGTTCTGTACGGGCCATGTCCCAGGCCAGAATGTCCTGCACGGTTTGCACGAGGGGGCGCATGGTAAAACCGGCAGCCTGGGCCCTGGTGTTCTGGGTTTGCCCAATCCCACGTCCGGGCGCAAAGGAAGGAATCCAGGCGGGCAGGTCGGCCCAGGGCGTTACTTGTTGTTTTAGTAGCCACTGTTCATCGGCCCAGACGGCCTCGGCAGGGTGGGAGACGGCTTGCTGGCAGGCTTCGACCAGGCTGCCCCAGGACACCGGGCTAGAAGCCCCGTTGTAGGCCCCGCTCAACCCTTTTTCCAGGCCCAGCACCACAAATTGGCCCAGGTCGCGGGCATCCACAAACTGAAGGGTGTGCTCGGGCTTTCCTGGTACCAGCACCTGGCCTCCCCCGGCAAAACGGCGCGGCCAGTAGGTGAAGCGGTCGGTGGGGTCGTGCGGCCCTACCACCAGATGGGGGCGCACAACCAAGCTCTGGCTGCCAAAGGCCCGCTCCACCTCGAGCTCACACAACACCTTGAGCCCGCCGTAGGTTTCGCCGGTGACCTCTTCAACCGTGGGGTCGGCCAGGGCTTGCAGGGGTGAGGTTTCGTCCAGTGGCTCGCTGGACTCCTGATAGACCGAGACCGTGGAGATGAAAGCATAGCGCCCGACCCGACCCTTCAGTACACCAATGGCCTCGCGCACTTCGCGGGGCCGGTAAGCGTTCACGTCCACCACGGCATCCCAGGTGCGGCCCTCGAGGGCCTTCAGGTCGCCTTTTTGACGGTCTCCCACCAGCGACTCGGTGCCGGGGAGGGGGTTGGTGCCACGCGTGAAGGTGCTGACGGTGTGGCCACGCCGCAAGGCTGCCTCGGCAATGTGCCGACCCACAAAGCGGGTGCCCCCTAAAAGCAGAATGTTCATGGGCTGAGCATAACCCAAATAGTGAGTTGGGCCGAGCTCTACGGAGTGCTCGCACCTTCGGTCTTTAGCGCTATCTCCTCGCCCTGGCGCAAGATAACCAGGCGTCCTCCGTGCTTGAGCGGGCCAAAGAGCAGCAGGTCGGCCAGGGGCTTCTTGATTTTTTCCTGAATCAGCCGGGCCAGGGGGCGGGCGCCCATCAGCGGGTCGTAGCCTTTTTCGGCCAGCCAGGCCAGGGCCTCAGGGCGCACCTCGAGGGCCACCTTGCGCTCTTTGAGCTGGGCCTCGAGCTGCCGCACAAACTTACCCACAATCTGCTGCATGATGGCAGGGGAGAGCGGGTCGAAGTGCACGATGGCATCCAGCCGGTTGCGAAACTCCGGGGTGAACATGCGCTTGAGCGCTTCATCACTGGCTTCGGTCCTGGTGCCGCCCAGAAAGCCGACCCGGCGCTCGCTGGCCTCGGCAGCCCCGGCGTTGGTGGTCATGATCAGGATGGTGCTGCGGAAGTCCACGTTTTTGCCGTTGTGGTCGGTGAGCTTGCCGTAGTCCATGACCTGCAGGAGGATGGCGTAAAGGTCCGGGTGGGCTTTCTCGATCTCGTCCAGGAGTAGCACGCAGTGGGGGTTTTGCAGGACGGCATCGGTCAGCAGGCCGCCCTGGTCGAAGCCCACGTAGCCCGGCGGGGCGCCGATCAGACGCGAGACCGAGTGCTTCTCCATGTACTCCGACATGTCGAAGCGGAGCAGCGGCACCCCCAGCGAGGCGGCCAGTTGGCGGGCCAGCTCGGTCTTGCCGACACCCGTGGGGCCTGCAAACAGATACGAGCCCATGGGCTTTTGCGGGTCGCGCAGCCCGGCCCTCGAGAGCTTGATGGCACTGGCGACCTCTTCCACCGCCCGGTCCTGCCCAAAAACCGCGCCCTTGAGTTCCTGCTCGAGGTTGGCAAGTACCACCTCGTCGTCGCGGCTCAGGTTCTTGGCCGGTATGCGGGCGATGCGGGCCACGGTGGCCTCGACCTCGGCTACGCCAATGCGGCTCTTGCGCTTGCCAGGGGGTAGCAGGGCCTGAGCGGCCCCGGCCTCGTCCAGCACGTCCAGGGCCGAGTCGGGCAGGCGGCGCTCGGAGAGGTGGCGGGCCGAGAGCTCCACCGCCCGTTCCAGGGCTTGCTTGGTGTAGGTCAGCCGGTGGTGGGCTTCCAGCCGGGGCTTGAGGCCCTCCAGAATCTTCACCGCGTCGGCGTGGGACGGTTCGGCAATGTCAATTTTCTGGAAGCGGCGGGCAATGGCCCGGTCTTTTTCGAAGTGTTTGTACTCGGCAAAGGTGGTGGCCCCGATGCACTTGAGCTTGCCGGTCAGGGCGGGCTTGAGCAGGTTGCTGGCGTCCACGGTGGAGCCGGTGGTGGAGCCGGCCCCCACAATGGTGTGGATTTCGTCTATGAACAGTATGGCGTTGGGGTGGGCCTCGAGGGCCTTCATCACGGCCTTGACCCGCTCCTCAAAGTCGCCCCGGTAGCGGGTGCCCGCCAGCAGGCTGCCCATGTCCAGGGCAAACACCTCGGCCCCCCGGATACGCTCGGGCATCAACGGCGCGCTCCCACCCTTGCTGGAGGGGGCCACAATAAGCTGGGCCAGCCCCTCCACCAGGGCAGTTTTACCGACACCGGGGTCGCCGACCAGCAGGGGGTTGTTCTTCTGGCGGCGCGAAAGAATGGTCAGCATGCGCTCGAGTTCCTTCTCGCGCCCAATCAGCGGATCAAGCTCGCCTTGGCGGGCCCGCTCGGTCAGGTTGGTGCAGTAGGCTTCCAGGGGGTTCTCGGCTACCCCGCCGTCTTCCTCGCCTACCTGCACTGGCTCGATGGGCTGCGAGGTACCCTTGGGCAGCGCGCCCCGGGCGATGACCGCGGTCAGGTCAAGCCGGCTAACGCCGAGCTGTTCGAGTAGGGCATAAGCCGCCGACTGCCGCTCGTCCATGATGGCTACGAGCACATTGGCCCCGTTGGCCTGGTCGCGCCCGGCAGAGCGCATCTGCAACACCGCTCGCTGGATAACTCGTTGGAAGGCGGTGGTGGGTTCGGGCTCGGCGCCGGGGATGCGCTCAAACTGCCGCAGCGACTCCTCCAGCATGAGCTGCAGATGCTCCAGATTGACCTTGCTATGGCGCAGCACCCGGCTGGCGTCGGGGTCGTTGAGCAGGGCGAGCAGCAGGTGTTCCAGACCGGCGTATTCGTGCTCGCGCTCGAGGGCCATCTGGAGGGCCCGTCGAATCGACTGTTCTAAAGCGGGGGTCAAGGGTGCTTCCATACCTGCTAATTCAGTTTAGCAAGGCGCCGGCTTCAGATTGTGCCATTCGCAGCTCACCGGCCTATCGCGCCTTTTGCAGACTTACCGCCCTTATTGTGTCCAGGACAAAACTTTCTTACTTTTGTATGGCTCTATACATGTGAAGTACCTTCTACATGACAGCTGCACTCGGCGCCGTTGGCCTTGGCAAAGGCCTCGCGCCCCTCGGTAAAGGACAGGTAGGCCAGTCCCAAAGCCCCCAGGCTGTCCACAAACCAGATGCCACTAACGGCGTAAATCAGGCTGGAAGCCAGCAATAGCCCCGACATGTACATGCAGACTCGAGCGCACTTGGCATCGGCCAGGATGGCCTCCGAGCCCAGGGCCACCCCGGCCTGGGTTTTGTAATGGATGAGGGCCCACATCAGCGAAATGGAGACGATGGCGATGACCACCCCTGCCAGGGTGGTTTCAGGCTTGTGTTGGGTGGCGAGGTTGTAAACGGCCATCAGCGAGAGAATTGCCACCAGCCCATAAAAGCCGGTTCCGGTGATTTGCAAGGCGGTTTTCTCGAAGCGGCCCTTGGGGGCTCCAGGGTGCCGCCAGATGCGCAGCACCATGGCCAGAATGCCCATACCTGAGATCATCTCGATAAAGCTGTCCAGGCCAAAGCCAAATAGGGTAAGCGATTCGTCGGCCAGGCCAAACCAGACCGAAACCAGCCCCTCCAGGAGGTTGTAGACAACGGTCAGAACGGCTAGCCAGAAAGCCAACTTGTACCAACGGTACGCATGGGGGGCCAGATACATAACCACAACGCTAACGTGGCAGGGCATAATGATTTGTGCGGGTGGCACCTTAGATACTGAAAAGCCAGCATCAAGTATCCCTGTTGTGCTAAGTGACACCAGATTCGGTTAGTTCGTCGCCGAACGGCGGCTAACTAACCCGACCGAAGTTATCCGCGTAGCGGAGGGCGATACCGGCCCTTGGAAGGGAGGCGCTTGCTTCGCTGACCGGAGGGAGGGGTGTGCGCTAGGATTCAAAAAGATAGCCCATGGGTTTTTTGGTTTGGTGAAGTATCTTTTTGAATCCGGTATAACATCGGCTGTAGACCATTGGCCGCTGCTCATCGGGCCTTAGCAGGCAACACCGGCGCAGTTACTCCGGCTCCATGACGCACTGTAGGGGATGTCCCTCGGCGCTGGCAGCATCCATTACCTGATTAACCTTGGTCTCGGCAATCTCAAAGGGATAGATGCCCGCGACGCCTACCCCGGCGTGGTGCACTTGCAGCATGATGCGGGTGGCCTCGGCCTCGCTTTTCTTGAAAAATCGCATCAAAATGTATACCACAAAGTCCATGGGGGTGTAGTCGTCATTGAGTAACAAGACCTTGTACAAATTCGGCGTACGGGTGGCCGGTTTGGTCTGGGTACGGGTCTTGGTGTTGCTGTCGCTCACAGCTTATCAGTGTAGCAATCGGTACGGCGCTAAAAGGTGAGCTTGCTCGAGGGCAGGCTCTTATCATTTGCCTGGGCATCGCCGTTTCAACCCTTCACCCGGCGACAGCAGTTACCGCCAGAATTGTTGTATTTGGCCAAAAGAGCACCTTACTGGCCGGCGCTGTCGCCAGCCTCTCCCGCAAGGGGAGAGGGAAAGGGGAAAACGATAAAAGCCTTCTCGAGGGCCGGTGCTCCTGGATGTGTTCTGAAACCGAGGTATGCGGCATACTGTGCCCTCCAGAGCGCTATTCGCATTTTTTGAGCCGTCCGGCAATAAAAAATCTCGTCCTGGACAGAACAGTGGCTGCTGGGAAATTCAAAACCCAAGCACCCATGGGCCAGACCCGGCCCACGCTTGGGCGCCTGACGTGCCTCTGGACCCTGACGCAAAGCAGATAAGCGTGCCTCACCGGGGTGAGGCAAGTCTGCTTGTCCCTTCTCGTTTTCGTGAGCGACCACGTTTGTGAAGAGTGCTGTAAATGCACCTGCTAGGCGAGGGAGTGCATTGAGGGGATGCCCCTATTGAGGAGAGGTATTCCGCCACACCACAAAGGTATCCGCCACCATATCGTGCAGGGCCTGCCGGTCTTTATCCCAAAGGATAGGTAAAAGGCCTAAATGAAATACCATTACGTTCAGCCAGCGCCCGGCGCTTTCACGCATAAAGGCCTGTAGCAGCGACACGTTCTGCCCACCCTGGCCGACCACCCGAATCCCCATAATCTCCTTGCCCAGGGTGGCGCCCGTGCGGGTCAGGGGCAGAACCGAATACAAGAACCAGGCCAGGGGTGAAAACACGCCGAAAAGAATCAGGCCCTCGGCGGAGAAATAGTGCCCTGGATAGGTGGGCGGAAACAGGGCATTGGCCGAGCCTGCAACGCCAAACTGCAAACCCGCCATCACCCCGAGGTCAATCAGGCCAGCCAGCAGCCGGTGGATTAGGTATCGGAGGGTTTTGGGGGAAGACCCCAGGCGAGTCATGCTACTTTTAGTTTAGCGATCTGGCGCTACCCTGAGCGAATGCCTAACCGTTTAGCCAGGGAAAGCAGCCCCTATCTGCTTCAACACGCCCACAACCCGGTGGACTGGTTCCCCTGGGGCGAGGAGGCGTTTGCTAAAGCCCGCTCCGAACATAAGCCCATTTTCCTCTCGGTGGGCTATGCCACCTGCCACTGGTGCCACGTGATGGAGCGGGAGAGTTTTGAGGATTTGGAAATAGCAGCCTTTCTCAACGCGCATTTTGTGCCGGTCAAGGTTGACCGCGAGGAGCTGCCTGATGTGGATCATGTGTACATGTCGGCCTTGCAAGCCATGACCGGCTCCGGCGGTTGGCCCATGAACATGTTTCTGCTGCCCGATCTGCGGCCTTTTTTTGGTGGCACCTACTGGCCACCCCAGGATCGCCAGGGTATGCCAAGCTTCCGTCGCGTACTGGCCGGGGTTCACAACGCCTGGCAACATCAGCAAAAAGATGTGCTGGAAAACGCCGAGCAGCTCACGGCCTTCCTGCAGGGTCAGCTCGAGCCCCGCCAGGGCGAGTTGCCCGAGAATCTGCAACAGATGGCCCTGGCCGGTTTGTCCAGAGCCTTCGACCCGGCTTACGGGGGGTTTGGGGCCGCCCCCAAGTTTCCCCAGTCACCCGCCCTGCTGTATCTGCTGTCCCATGCCTGGTTGGGCGACGATGCTGCCTGGAAACATCTGCAACTCACACTGGATCGCATGATTGAGGGCGGTCTATATGACCAGGTGGGGGGTGGATTCCACCGCTACGCGGTAGACCACATCTGGCGGGTGCCCCACTTCGAGAAAATGCTTTACGACAACGCGCAGTTGGCCCGGGTTTATGCGGCCTCGAGCCTGCTTGGCCAGGCCAGCCCGGCTCAGCGCCGCCGCTACCGACGAGTTGCCACCGAAACCCTGGACTACGTCCTGCGCGAGATGACCGGGCCGGAAGGCGGGTTTTACTCGGCGCAGGATGCCGACTCGGAAGGGGTGGAGGGCAGGTTCTACGTCTGGCAGCAGCGAGAGTTTCAGGAAGTCCTGGGAGCAGAAGCAGAAGCCGCCGGCCTCTTGTTTGGGGTTTCGGAGGCCGGGAACTGGGAGCACACCAACGTGCTCGAGCGCCGCATCCCCGATGAGGTGCTCATGCAACACCTGGGGATGGGGCCGGAATCCTTTGAAAGCTGGGTCAAAAGTGTGCGATACCGGCTATATGAAGCCCGCCGCCAACGCACCCCACCCCTCACCGACGACAAAGTGCTGGCCGACTGGAACGGCCTGATGCTGCGGGCATTTGCGGAGGTGGGGCGCTGGCTGGGGGAACCTGCCTATGTGGAGGCGGCCCGTCGGAACGCCCGTTTTGTCCTGAAGGAAATGTTCCGGGAGGGTCTCTTGCGACACGCCTGGCGGCAGGGTTTGCTCAAACCCCAGGCCTACCTTAGCGACCAGGCCCACTACGGGCTGGGCCTGCTGGCACTCTATGAAGCCACCGGCGAGATGGAATGGCTGGAGGCCGCACATGCCCTGGCCGAGGCCATTCTGACCCACTTCCGTGAGCCTGCAGGGGGTTTCCGCGACTCGCTAGACCCAACTTTGCCCGTGGTCGTTCGCGATGTCCACGATGGCCCCTACCCCTCTGGTAGCGCCTCGGCGGTAGAGCTGCTGTTTCGGCTTGCGGCGCTATACCTGCGCCCCGACTGGCATGAGGCGGTGCTGGCAGCGGTGGCATTTCATGCCCAGAGCCTGACCCGCAATCCCTTTGGTTTTCCGGCGCTGCTGCAAGCCCATCTGGTGGGTACTCGAGGCTCCGAGCTGGCCGTGGTGATCCCTTCGGAAATGTTGTCTGCAGTTCGCGCTTGGTTCCTGCCGCTCACCACCCTGGCCGCAGGCTCCCCCGGTGCTCTGCCGGTGTTACAAAACCGTCAGCCCGGACTGGCTTACCTGTGCCAGCAAGGGGCCTGCCGACTCCCGGCGGCCAGCCTGGAGCAGCTTTGGGGTGAGGTGGGGGCTATCTATCGTCAGCGGACGCAACCGATACCCTGAATATCGAAGTGCTCAAGTTGTCTGGTTTTGAATGGGGACGAACCAACCCGACCGGTGGGAGGCGCATAATGGCCTGCTACAGGGGGAGTTGTGCTCGATATACGGTCTTTTACACCTCGAGCGCCCCCTTTGCACGATAAGCTGAGGCCATGCGTGTTTTGTTTGTCGGTGATGTTTTCGGTGAGCCGGGCCTGCGCGCAGTGGCGATGCACCTGCCCGACCTGCGCCCCCACTACGACATAGTGATTGTAAACGGTGAAAACGCTCACCACGGTAAGGGGTTGTCCAAGCCTGCCTACAAAAAACTGCGGGAGGCAGGGGCCGATTTGATTACCCTGGGCAACCACGCCTGGGATCACAAAGACGTGTTTGAGCTCATCCAGACCGAGCCCATCATCCGCGCCCTCAACTACCCACCCGGCACCCCTGGTCAAGGGCACTGGGTACTGGAAGTGGGGGGAGAACAACTGCTGGTGATGCAGGTGATGGGGCAGGTAGACATGGGCCTGAACTTGTACGACCCATTTCGCACCACCGAGGCCTTGCTGGCCGAGGTGCCGCACGATTATGCTCTGCTCGAGGTACACGCCGAGGCTACCAGCGAGAAATACGCCCTGGGGCATTACCTGGGGGGCAAGGTATCGGCCCTGCTGGGCACACACACCCACGTCCAGACCGCCGATGCGGGCTTTTTAGCCAACGGAACCGCCATTCAGTGTGATGTGGGCATGACCGGCCCCATTCACTCGATTATTGGCGGAGAGATCGAGAGCTTTCTGGGGCGCTTCATCACCCAGCGGCCCACCCCCTTCAAGGCGGCTTCGGGCAGGGCTATGTTCTGTGCGACAGAACTTGTGTTGGAGGGCGGTAGGTGTGTGCAAATCCGGCCCATGCGGTGGGACGAGCCGGAGTAATACCAAATCTGCTCAGAAGTGACCCAAAAGCGATATAAAAGTCCCTCGGACGCGCCCCCTGGCGCGGCAAGTGAGGGGCGCGTTTAGCGCCGCTCACGCGCAGAGTTGGTATAAGAGCGGCTTTCACGAAGACCCGGTGTGGCTTGACTGTGCAGGGTGGGCCACGAGACAAATGACGTTCACTACAAGCGGCTGTCAGAATCAATCAGGGTCTGGCAGGGTATGGCCTGGATGACCAGAACCAGAAGTTGAAAAGACTCCTCCGATGCCCCCGGTAAACGGCTTTTTTAGGGCCGGATTGCCAGGCGAGCACGGGGGCTTGTTGGGCTGGAATGTAGCGCTTACTACATAAAGCCCGAAGTTTCGGCTTATTGTATCTTCATGCATTTACTGGTTCAGTGGTCAGACCAATAAGAGGGGTTGACTCTTTTATGATGCGCCCTGCTCGAATTCCCGAGAAGCTGGCCAAAGACCTCGAGCAACTGCTCCAGGACGGCGTATGGCGGCCCGGCGACCAACTGCCGGGGGAGCGTGACCTGGCCAGCCGCTTTGGTGTGAGCCGTTCCTCGGTGCGAGAGGCCCTGCGAATTCTGGAGCTTCACGGCTGGGTAGATATTCGCCAGGGAGACGGGACGCGGGTGGCTCACCCCTCGGAGAGCTTTGGCCGACGCCTGCGCTCGAGGCTGCACGAAGAAGATTTCATCGCCGAGCTGTTTGAAGTGCGGCGAATCCTGGAGCCAGCGGTGGCTGCTTTAGCGGCAGAGCGAAGCGATACCGAAGGTATCCAACACCTTGAAGAACTGCTATCCCAGCAGCAATCGGCAACCGCAGACCTGTACCGGTTTGTAGAGCTGGATATGGACTTCCACAAGACCCTGGCCGAGATGAGCCAGAATGCTGTATTGAGCGAGATTGTAGTCTTACTGGCGGCGGAGCTGCGCCAGACCCGCATGACCGCCACGGCCAAGCGCTTCCGCCCACAATCCACCCTTGACGAACACCGCAAGATCCTCGAGGCCATTCGGGCTTCTGACCCCGAGGCAGCCCGTAAAGCCATGCTGGCACACCTGAGTACCGTTGAACGCTCGGCAAAAACCAAGGAGGTAGGCAGATGAAACAGTGGTTGGCAGCAGTTGTTCTTTGGAGCCTGGGGGGTCAGGGGCTGGCCCAGACCGTCACGGTGGGGTTGGACGCCGATCCACCCAACCTCGACCCCCTGCTTTCTTCCGCGCTGGTAGATCGGCAGGTGCACAACCAGATTTACGACAAACTGGTAGACCTGGACGAAAACCTGCGCATCGTACCCATGCTGGCCACAAGCTGGCGGGTGGAGGAAAACGGAACGGTGTATGTGTTCACCTTGCGCCAGGGGGTCAAGTTCCACGATGGCACCGACTTTAACGCCGAGGCAGTCAAGTTCAACCTTGACCGCTACCGCAGCGCACCGGGTTCGCGCCGCTCGGGTGAGCTTTCGCTCATCACCAACGTGCAGGTAGTCAACCCCACCACCGTGCGGGTCACCCTTAAGGAGCCTTTTGCGCCGTTCCTGGCCATTCTTTCCGACCGTTCGGGCATGATGGTCAGCCCGACCGCTGCTCAAAGACTGGGGGCGGAGTTTGGCAACAACCCGGTGGGCACCGGCCCCTTCAAGTTTGTGGAGCGTCGGCGGCAAGACCGTATTGTGCTGGCCCGCAACGAAAACTACTGGCAGCGGGGCTTCCCCCGCATCGAACAACTGGTCTATCGCCCCTTCCCCGACGATGATGTGCGGGTGGCCAACCTGCTTTCGGGTGCTGTGAACATCATCACCCCCGTAGCTGCGAAGGATCTGGCGGCCATCCGTAACAACCCCAACTTGACCGTCAACAACTTTCCCGGTATCGGCTACCAGGGCATCTGGCTCAACCACACTCGAGGCCCCTTCACCAACAAAGCCCTGCGGCAGGCGTTTGCCGCGACCATTGACCGCGATGTGGTAGACCGGGTGGTATTCCTGGGTACGGCCCTCCCCTCCAACGGGCCCTTCCCGCCCGGCACCCTGGCTTACGACAAAGGCATTGCAGTCCCTAAGCGCGACCTGGCTCTGGCCCGGCAGAAGCTGGCCGAAGGGGGTCGTCCGCAAGGGTTCAGCTTCACCCTGACCATCGCTCCTGGCCCGGTGCTGGCCCAGCTGGCCCAGGTCTATCAGGCCATGGCTGCCGAAGCGGGCATTCAGGTTCGCATCGAGCAGGTGGAGTTTGGCACCCTGCTCGACCGGGCGGCCAAGCTGGAGCTCGAGGCCGTGGCGGTGGGCTGGAGTGGTCGCCCCGACCCCGACGGTAACATCTACGACTTTGTGCGCTGTAAAGCCGCCAACAACTACTCCGGCTACTGCAACGCTCGAGCGGATAATCTGCTGAACCGGGCCCGCACCGTGCGCTTGCCGGAAGCCCGCCGCGACCTGTACAGCCAGATCACCAAAATCATCCAGGAAGACCTGCCCTACATCTACGTGTACCACCCCCAGACCACCATCGGCCTGAGCCGCCGCCTGAGCGGAATTCCGGTCATACCCGACGGCATCCTGCGCTTCCGCGGTGTGAGCCTGGGTGCTCAGTAGGAGTCAAACGCGGTGTTCCTCTTCGTCCTGCGGCGCCTGGTTGGCGGGTTGCCCACCCTGCTACTGGTCACGGTGATGGTGTTTGCCCTGACCCGGGTTCTGCCGGGTGACCCTGCACGGCTGCTGCTGGGCGAGGAGGCCACGCCGGAGCTGGTGGCCCAGATACGAGAAGAGCTGGGACTCAACCGGCCCATCCTGGTGCAGTACGCCGACTGGTTGTGGGGCCTGGTGCAGGGCGATTTGGGGCGTTCGATTCGGGGCAACGAACAAGTGGCCCCGATCATCTGGCAAAAACTGCCCACCACCCTCGAGCTCAGCTTTTTCTCGTTGTTGGTAGCCATCCTGATTGGTATTCCGGCGGGGGTGCTGGCCGCCTTACGAAGAAACACCGCTGCCGATGCCAGCGTGACCGTACTGGCCCTGTCGGGTATCTCGATTCCTAACTTCTTCCTGGGCATCCTGCTGATCTACTTGTTCAGCATCCGGCTGGCCTGGATTCCCCCTTCGGGCTACGTCGAACCCTGGGTAGACCTGCAAAAGAACCTGCTGCTGATGTTGATGCCCGCCATCACCCTGGGTACGGCGTTGG
Source organism: uncultured Meiothermus sp. (assembly GCA_937950405.1). Lineage (GTDB taxonomy): Bacteria > Deinococcota > Deinococci > Deinococcales > Thermaceae > Meiothermus. Next base: position 5,822 of record CALFDH010000227.1, on the reverse strand, counting down.
CCGGTGCAATTGCCCGCTTCACCCGCAACAGCATGCTGGAGGTGCTTTCACAGGATTATGTACGCACTGCAAGAGCCAAGGGTCTGGAAGGCCGGGTGGTGGTCTACAAGCACGCCCTGCGCAACGCGGCCATTCCCGTCGTGACCGTGATTGGACTGCAACTGGGCGGCCTGCTGGGCGGGGCGGTGGTCACCGAGCAGGTCTTTTCGATTCCCGGCTTTGGGCGCTTGCTGGTGGACTCGGTTTTCAACCGCGACTTTCCGGTCTTGCAGGCAGTGGTGCTGATTTCGGCCCTGGCAGTGTTTCTGATTAACGTGCTGACCGACCTGCTGTACGCGGCCATTGACCCGCGCATCCGCTATCACTGAGATGAACAACCGCACCCTCCGAGCCTTTCTTGCCAACCGCCTGGCTATTGCCGGGGTGGTCATCTTGCTGCTGCTGGTGCTGGGGGCTACCTTTGCGCCCATCCTGGTACCCTATAGCCCCACCGCCACCGACTTCAGCGCCCTGCAACAGGGGCCTTCGGCTAAGCACTGGTTTGGCACCGACCAGCTGGGGCGGGACATCCTCTCGAGGGTTTTCTATGGGTCTCGAGTCTCGCTGGCGGCAGGCCTGGTCTCGGTGTTGATTGCGCTGGTGCTGGGGGGGCTGATTGGCCTGGTGGCAGGCTTTTACGGTGGATGGATAGACGATGTGCTGATGCGCCTGACCGACGCCATGCTGGCCTTCCCCTTTCTGGTGCTGGCCATTGCCCTGGCCGCCGTGCTGGGGCCGAGCCTACAAAACACCATGCTAGCCATTGGGGTGGTCACGACGCCGGTATTCGCCCGCCTCATCCGGGGGCAGGTGCTGGCCGAGCGCCCCCGCGACTACGTGCAGGCGGCGGTGGCCCTGGGCGGGGGCGATGGTCGCATCATCGCGCGGCACCTGCTTCCCAACATCCTGGGGCCGCTGATTGTGCAGGTAAGTTTGAGCACTGCCACGGCGGTTCTGGCCGAGGCTACGCTGTCCTTCCTGGGGCTGGGGGTGCAGCCGCCCACCCCTTCGTGGGGCTCGATGCTCAACGATGCTCGAGGTTACCTCAGCCAGGCACCCCACATGGCCCTGTTCCCTGGTCTGGCCATTTTTCTGGCGGTGCTGGCCTTCAACTTGATTGGGGACGGCCTGCGCGATGCCTTCGACCCGCGCATGAAGAAGTAGGCGGTGCTGTCGTGGCCAAGCCAGGGGACATATCCCCCATGAAGCCCGTACGATGCTAATGGCTTACGTTGAGTCTGGTCTTTGTTATAAGCGTGCTTCTGCTCGAGGCGCTCGCCTTGCTCTCGGAGGCGGTTTAATACCGGATCTAAAAAAGATAGTTCTCAAAACCAAAAGTCCCAGAGGCTATCTTTCTAAATCCTATAGCACTGCCTTCGGTCGGGTTTGATCATCGCCGAGCGGTGTCGAACAAACCGAATCTGGTATGACAAACTCGGCTTGCGATCTAGAAAGGTCTTTCGTGATGAATCTCAACCAATATCCCTACCCCTCCCGGCGCAATGTGGTGACCGGCAAGCGTGGCGCGGTGGCAACCAGCCAGCCCCAGGCCGCCCTGGCCGGTATGGAGATGCTCTTAGCCGGGGGCAACGCAGTGGATGCGGTGGTGGCGATGGCCATTGCCCTAACGGTGCTCGAGCCCACCTCCAACGGCATCGGCTCCGATGCCTTTGCCCTGGTCCACGATGGCCAGAAGCTCCACGGTCTTAACGCCAACGGCATGAGTCCGGCAGGTCTGGACCTGGCCACTTTTGCCAGTAGTGGGCAGGTACCCACCCGAGGCTGGCTGCCGGTTACGGTGCCCGGCGCACCTTCCGCCTGGCGGGTATTGCACGAAAAGTTTGGCCGGCTGCCCTTCGAGCAGCTCTTTGCCCCGGCCATCCGCTACGCCGAGGAGGGCTTTGCCGTCACGCCTGAGACCGGGCGTACCTGGCCTCGCATCGAAGCGGTGTACGGCCCCCTGAACAACCCCTGTTTCCAGCCCTTTAAGGAAGTGTTCATGCTGGGGGGTAAAGCCCCCCGACCCGGCGATATCTGGCACAGCCCGCGCCATGCCGAAACCCTGCGGGAGATAGCCCGCACCGGCGCCGAGAGTTTTTACCGGGGCAAGCTGGCCGCCCAGATAGCCGATTTTGCGGCGGCTACGGGCGGCTACATTACCCGGGCCGACCTGGCCGCTTACCGTTCGGAGTGGGTGGAACCCCTCTCGGTGCGCTACCGGGGGCTGGAAGTCCACGAGATACCCCCTGCCGGGCAGGGCATTGCCGCCCTGATGGCCCTGAAAATCCTGGAGGGCTTTGAGCTGGGGCGGTATCCACGGGACTCGGTAGAAGGCTTTCACCTCCAGATTGAGGCCATGAAGCTGGCTTTTGCCGACGTGCAAAAGTACGTAGCCGACCCGCGCTTTATGCCTGTTTCGCCTGCTGAGTTGCTTTCCGCAGACTACCTGGCCCAGCGCCGCAGGCTAATAAGCGAGCGGGCCCTGCCGGTGCAGGCCGGTGCACCCAATGGGGGCACGGTGTATTTGGCCGCTGCCGATGGCGAGCTACAGGTTTCCCTGATTCAGTCCAACTACATGGGCTTTGGGGCGGGTATCGTGGTGGATGGTACCGGCATCTCGCTGCAAAACCGGGGGGCCTGTTTTGTACTCGAGGACGGACACCCCAACCAGTACGCCCCCGCCAAGAAGCCCTTCCACACCATCATTCCGGGCTTTCTGACCCGCGATGGCAAGCCCCTGGGGCCTTTTGGCGTGATGGGGGGGCACATGCAACCCCAGGGGCACCTGCAGGTGGTGGTGAACCTGGAAGACTACAGTTTGAACCCCCAGGCAGCCCTGGATGCGCCCCGCTGGCAGTGGACGCGCGGCCAGCAGGTGGAACTCGAGCCCAGCCTACCCGCCCACCTGGTACACGGTCTCAAAGAGCGCGACCACGAGGTGGTCTTGCAGAGCGAGTGGGCCTCTTTTGGCCGGGGTCAGATCATTCTGAAACCAAAAGACGCCTTCCTGGCGGCCACCGAGCCCCGCGCCGACGGCATGGCTTTAGCCTGGTGAACTATCGCGTTTCCCACCAATACGACGCACGCGGTGCGTCGTATTGTAGTCGGTACGGCGGTTTTTCCCGTACCGACTATTCGTGGAAACCGCTCTACTCCTCCTCGAGCCGGAAGCCCACCAAAAGCGTCACCTGGTAGGTGTTCACGTAGCCATCGGTCAGGCTGCCGCGAATCTCCTTGACCTCGAACCAGTCCAGATTGCGCAGGGTTTTGCGGGCCCGCGCCAGGGCGACCTTGATGGCGTCCTCGAGGCTTTCCGCACTGCTGCCAACCAGCTCCACTTTCTTGTAGACTTTGCTCATGGCTGACCTCCTGTGTTCCAAGGTTAGCGCCCCAAAGCGGGGATAAATGGCCTTTGTGGGTCCAATACCAAATCCACCAGAACCCCTTTCCTTCTCCCCTGGGCGGCAGAAGGTGGCGATACACCGCCAGCAGCATGTAGAAATGATGTCAGTGACGTCTAATGCTTCGTCTGGGGTGTCGCTTAGGTTACGGCTTTGCAAGTGCTTGCACCAGTAGTGCTTGCACCAGAATCGCGCAAGTAACTTGCCTAGGATGAGGGGGCTTTACAGGGGCGGCAAAGTTGATGGTCTAGGTAAAGCAGGGATTAGCGGCTATAGTGAACAATCCCGTCTTGCTCGAGCCTCTTTATCCTTCCTTCGGCCACCAGATACTCCAGGTGTGCCAGGGTCTCCGACCAGGCAAAACGTCGCTGGGCCAGGTTGAGGTTGCCGGGGAAAAGCTCGAGCGATACCTGCCAGCAGGTCTGCGGGGTGGGCTTTAGAAGGTTCAGCAGATAGCCCAGCCGTTCGTGGTGATGGGCTTTCAGCTCGGCGGCACGGCCTGCTACATCCAGGATTGGCCGGTAGTGCCCCGGCAAGGCCAGGGAGGCCCCCAGCGCGGTGGTTTTTTCCAGCGACTCAAAGTAGTGCTTCAGGGGGTTGGGGTAGGAGTAGGCCCAGATGCCGATATTGGGGGAGATGCGCTCCAGGATTTGATCCCCGGCCAACAGCACCCCATCCGCCTCGCGCAGCAACATGGCATGGCCGTCGGCATGGCCGGGGGTCCAGACCACCCGGTAGGGCATACCTGCCAGGCGGAGGGTCTCGCCATCGTGGAAGGTTTGGGGGTTCCGCGCCGGATGCACCCGGCTGCGGGTTTTGGCCATCTCCTGGCCCAGGTCGGCCAGGTATTCATCGGTAACGCCGTGCTGATGGAAGAGCGCCTGCCCCATCTGGTTCATGTGCTCGGGCTCGGTCCAGAAGATGTGGCCGCGCTTTAGCTCCACGTCCAGCATCCACACTGTGGGGCCCTGGGCTTCTATCAGCCCGGCCAGGCCGTAGTGGTCGGGGTGGTGGTGGGTGACTATCAGGCGCTCGAGGTCGCCAAAGCCCAGCCCGTGTTCAAGCAGGGCCGCTTCCAGACCCGCCCGCGCTTCGGCGGTGTCCAGGGCGCAGTCCACCAGCACCGGGCCGTCGGAAGAACCGGGGCCCGGCATCAGCAGGTAGCAGTTCACGTACTTGAAGGGGTAGGGGATGGGCACCGGAATGGCAAAAATGCCCGGTGCAACCTGGTGGGAGAGTTGAATGGCCCCAGCCATACCAAGATTGTACCAAGTCAAACTTTTTTGCAAAGGTAGCCGGCCAACGGTGCTCGCATGGCTGGACACAGGGGGGGCAGGTCGTGGTACGATCAAACCCCGTGATAGTGAGGCCGCTCCACCGTACCGGTTGAGCCTTTGAAAAAGAGCTTTTGAGGCGCTGGACAGCGTCTGGCGCAGGATGGGGGTTTGTTATGAAATACATTTTTGTCACGGGCGGTGTGGTCAGCAGTTTGGGCAAGGGTATTCTTACCTCGAGCCTGGGAGCCATCCTGCGGGGGCGTGGCTACCGCGTGACCGCCATCAAGATTGACCCCTACGTCAACGTGGACGCAGGCACCATGCGGCCCTACGAACACGGCGAAGTGTTCGTCACTGGTGACGGCGCCGAGACCGACCTGGACATCGGCCACTACGAGCGCTTCCTCGATATAGACCTCTCACGCGCTAACAACATCACCACCGGGCAGGTCTATTTGTCGGTCATTCAAAAAGAGCGGCGTGGGGAGTACCTCTCCCAGACCGTGCAGGTAATCCCGCACATCACCGACGAGATCAAAGACCGCATCCGCCGCACGGCCCAGGAGCAAAACGCCGAGATTGTGGTGGTGGAGGTGGGCGGTACGGTAGGCGATATCGAGAGCCTGCCCTTCCTGGAAGCCGTACGCCAGTTCCAGTTCGACGAGGACGACCAGGATTTGATGTACCTTCACCTTACCCTGGTGCCCTACCTAGCAACCTCCGAGGAGTTCAAAACCAAGCCCACCCAGCACTCGGTCTCCACCCTGCGCGGGGTGGGCATCCAGCCCGATGTGTTGGTGCTGCGTTCGGAAAAGATGGTGCCTGAGGATGTGCGCAGGAAGGTAGCCCTCTTTACCAACGTGCACGCGGGTGAGGTTTTCAGTAGCCCCACCGTGCAGTACCTCTACGAGATGCCCCTGGTGCTGGAAGAGCAGGGCCTGGGCCGGGTGGTGGAGAAGAAGCTGGGTCTGGAGCCCATCCAGCCCAACCTGAGCTTCTGGCAGAATGCCGTGCGCAAGCTCAAACACCCCGCCGAGGAGATAACAGTGGCCTTCGTGGGTAAGTACGTGAAGATGCCTGATGCCTACCTGAGCATCCTCGAGGG
>CALFDH010000226.1 GCA_937950405.1 uncultured Meiothermus sp. | reverse complement strand
CACGGCTCTAGCTGCGCTGTATGACGGAAGCCGAATCCGGTGACTTTTCATTCCTTCCCTACGGCGTAGGGGAGGTTAGGTGGGGTTGCTGAGCAGCAACTTCGTGCAGCCGCTTGATTGCTGGGCCTTGCCCGATACCCTCACCCGCCCTCCCTACGTGGTAGGGAGGGAGTTTTAGGGCCATAGCTCATGAAACCTATCGAAGTGTATGGGTATCTCTACGACGCTGTACTGAAACAAAGACTGCAAAAACATGCATATTTATCGATGTTCCCACCACTGCCACGCACGGGGTGCGCTGTAATGCACCCAACGCAGGAATACCGTCGTACTGGATACAGCCACATACCAAATCCACCCGAACCCCTTTCCTTCTCCCCTTGCGGGAGAAGGTGGCGACACCCCGCCAGGGGGCATTTAGGAATGACGTCAGGGAAGTTTATGGCTGCGTCTGAGGTGTCGCCCGGGTTACGGCTTTGCAAGTGCTTGCACCAGAATCGCGCAAGCGACTCGCCAAGGATGAGGGGGTTGGGAATGCCTCGTCACGATAACTATCCAGGCAAGTTTGGCATTAGACCGCAAAGTTTTCGGGTGGCAGGGCATACCCCAGCGCTTCAAGCAGGGCGGCCAGGTGAAACTTCTGGAACTCCTCAGGGGGAACATACTCACCTATCAAGCGCAGAGCCTCTGAGGGCAGCGGCTTGAGCGCGATTACGCTGTGGTAGGGCTGAAGCAAGGCCAGCGGTAGATTTCCACCAGCATATAGGATTAGATCGGCCTGGCGGGCCACCACCGTGGCCTGCACTTCAGCCGCCGCCACCACCCCCCGCTGGGGGATCGGTAGGAGCTCCAAAAAGCTTTCGCCTTCGGGAAAGCTCCGGCTCAATACTGAGACCTTGGTGAGACCGCGCAGGCCCTGGGCCAGTTCGGAGCGGATGGGGCCCAGCCAGAGCGCCTTATCGCCGAAGGCATAGCGGCGAATCAGGTTGGCCAGGGCGATGGGCTCCAGGTAAAACCCACGGGTTCCGGTCACTTCGGGTAGTACCAGATCTACCCGGCGGGCCTGGAGAGCCTCGGGCTCGAGGTGCTGCACCACATCCAGGGCCAGCGCCTGTAGTCCGGGGTCTTCCAGAACCGCGCCCCGAAAGCCCAGGGGCTGAAGGGCCATCAGGGCAGCCTCGAGGCCCATTCCAGGCTGAGCAGCATAGACAAATAGCGGCAAATTATGGTGCAGCGAAGCCGTCAAGAGCGGCTGATACCACCGGCTCTGACCTTGATGTAAAACCACCAGGGGGCGGGTCGCGGCGTAGTCGCGGGAATGCATCCCCCCTAATCTACTATGCTCGATTGCAATAAGGTGTCTCTCGCTATCGGCTATGGTCTATCCGCTATCGGCTTGTTTCAAAACCCTTCCATAATAAAGCCCACCGTGAAGCGCTGAAAGCTCTCCGAGCCAATAATCTGGCTAACCTCGAGGTACGGGCGATAACCACGGTCAGGAAACTGGATGCCTGCCGAGAAAATGGCATAAAAACGCTCACCAAAGCGCAACCGCAGCTCGTTTTGCGCGGTATAGCCGGTGATACCCACCGCCAGGCCTCCGGCCAGATAGGGCCGTACCAGCATGAAGAACGGCAGGGGGTACACCACCTCACCGCTCAGGTAAAGCCCACCTGGAGCACCAATCACTAGCTGGGAACGGAAGTCAATGGGAAAGCCATCCAGATATAACCCCAGATGCCCCACGAAATTGCCGTTGGGGCCGTTGCGTACCGAAAAGCCTATATCGGCCCCGCTGGCAAAAGCCATACCGAACAACAAAACAAATACGGCGCCCAAACGTCCCACTTGCCTTTTCATATCCTCACCCTACTCGGCAACGTACGGTTTGGACGAGGGAAAACTAAAGCGCTACTTAGACAGGCTTCATCCATCGAGCCTTTCCAGTCCGGCAAATTTCACCGCCAGCTTTTTCAGGCCCAGGCCAGGAAACATCACCGTGACCTCGCCGCCCATCGCGGCCACCACCGTGCCGCTTCCAAACTTGGGGTGCTTGACCTTTTCACCCCCTTTGAACTCGGAGAGCTGGGTTTTGGGCTTGGGTTCGGGGCGGCTGTAGGACAATACCGGCACAGCAGTATCGCCAAAAGCTCCCACCTCCTTGAGCAAATCCGGCGGAATATCGTCCAGGAAGCGGCTGGGGCGGGAGAACTCGCGCTTGCCGTAGGTTTCGCGTTCCTCAGCATAGGACAGATAGAGCCGATCCTGCGCCCGGGTGATCCCCACATAAAAGAGGCGCCGCTCTTCTTCTAGGTCTTCCAGGCGGTTCAGGCTGTTGCGGTGGGGGAGCAGGTTTTCCTCCAGACCCACCAGGAACACCGTGGGGAACTCGAGGCCCTTGGCATTGTGCAGGGTCATCAGGGTGACGGCCTCCTCTGGTGCTTCACCCTGGGGTTCTTCGGCTTTGGCAGTCAGGGCTACGGCGTCCAGGAAGTCGGAAAGGGTACCGCCCTCTTCCTCTTCCCAGTCGCGGGCCGCCCGCAGCAGTTCTTCCACGTTTTGCAGGCGGTCTTCGCCGTCCTGCTCCTGTTTCAAGGCATCGCGGAAGCCGGTCTCGTCGAGCACCCGCTCGAAGAAGGCTGCCGGGCCTGTCTCGAAAGCGGCTTCCATCAGCTCGTCAAGGAGCCTCACAAAAGCCTGTACCTGCTGGGGTCGGCTAATCACCTGCTCGGCGGCCCGGAAGGCTTCGAAGACGGTGGTGCCCGTTTTCTGAGCGTGCTCGAGCAGCCGAGCTACCGTGGTCGCCCCGATGCCCCGAGGCGGCGTATTGACAATGCGGCGCAGGTTGATGGAGTCGGCAGGGTTGATGGCGACCCGACCATAGGCCAGCAGATCCTTGACCTCCCGCCGCTCAAAAAAGCCCACCGCGCCCACCAGCCGAACGGGAATCTGGGCCCGGCGCAGGTGTTCTTCCAGCAGGCGCGACTGGGCATTGGTGCGGTAGAGCACGGCAATATTCTGGTAGTCCCGCAGTCTGGCAATTTCCCGCGCCACAAAAGCAGCTTCTTCGCGGGCGTTGGGGGCGCGATACAGGCGCACCGGCTCACCGCCTGTTTTAGTAGGGCGCAAGACTTTTTCCAGCCGCAGAGCGTTTTTTTCAATCACGGCATTGGCCACCTGAAGGATGGCATGGCTCGAGCGGTAGTTTTCCTCCAGGCGAATCACCCGGGCGCCGGGGTAGTCCTTGCTGAAGTCGAGGATATTGTTGATGTCGGCGTTCCTGAAACCATAGATGCTCTGGTCGGGGTCGCCCACCACCATCAGGTTTGGCTTTTCACCAGCCAGCAAGCGGGTTAGCTCGTACTGCACGGGGTTGGTGTCCTGGTACTCGTCCACGTGAATAAACCGGGCCCGCTGGCGCACCTTGTGGAGGATTTCCGGGTGCTGCTCAAATAGCTCGATGGTCAGGAGCAAAAGGTCGTTGAAATCCACCGCACCCTGCATCCGCAGCCCGCTCTGGTATTTGCGATAGACCTCGGCAGCCACCTCCTTGGGCACCCCTCCGATAAAGTCGGGGGCCTCGCGCATGAACTCCACCAGCCCATCGCCCCGGTTCTTGATGCGGTCTATCATGGCCCGGAAAGGGCCCGGCTTGGCCTCAACCTCGAGTTCTTTCAAAATCTCCTTCAAAAGCGTATTCTGGTCATCGTCATCGTAGATTACGAACCCCGGCTTGAGCCCCACATACTCGCCGTAGGCGCGCAGGATTCGCACCGAGGCCGAGTGGAAGGTGGAAACCCACAGGTCTTTGGCCGCGTGCCCTACCATCTTTTCCAGCCGTTCTTTCATCTCGCCGGCGGCCTTATTGGTAAAGGTTACGGCCAATATTTCCGCCGGATACACCCGCCGCTCGCGTAGCAAATAGGCAATCCGGTGTACCACCGTGCGGGTCTTGCCGGAGCCGGCCCCGGCTACAACCAGCGCCGGGCCTTCAAAATGCTGGACGGCCTCCTGTTGGGAGGGATTGAGGGAAGAAAGGAGGTCGGACATAAAGCCTTAGAAGTCTATCACCACGCCCGTGATGGGGGGTGAGCGGGATAGCAATGCCCTTTCAATCTTGGAAATCTAATAGCAGATTTGGTTGTTCGTCACCCAAAAGTGACGAACTAACCCGACTAAAAGGAGTTCTCTAGGATTCAAAAAGATAGCCTCTGATTTTTTGATTCGTATGACTATCTTTTTGAATCCGGTATAAGTACCCCCCGCCTAAGTTTTGGATAATGGCATGATCGAAAATCATTCGGGTATTGCGCCGGGAGCATGATTTTCTAGCGCAGCCTGGATTCATCTCTAGACCTTATACAGGCGCAACTTGACCCTACGTCCAGCGCCGGAGAGTGCTCCTACAACTCGAGTTCTCCATCCCCCTGTGCCCTCTTCCCTGCCCCCTGTATAGTGTTGCAGGTATGGATATGGCAGATGAAATGGCCAGTAATCAGTCCAGCTCAGGCATCAAGTTTGGCACCGACGGCTGGCGGGCCATTATTGGCGACCAATTCACTTTCGACAATGTGGCCCGGGTGGCCCAGGCCTACGCCCAGTATTTGCTCGAGCAGCAGGGCAAAAAAGTAGTGGTCGGCTACGACACCCGCTTTATGGCAGGCAAGTTTGCCCAGCGGGCCGCCTCGGTGCTGGCCGCCAATGGGCTGGAGGTGCACCTTTCCCGGTCTTATCTCCCCACCCCGGTACTGTCTTTTGCCGTAAAGCACCTGCAAGCCGATGGTGGCGTGATGATTACCGCAAGTCACAACCCCGCCGAATACCTGGGCTTCAAGATTAAGGGTAACTACGCCGGAGCCGCTACCCCGGCTCTTGTGTCCGAGGTGGAAAAGCACCTGGGTGCAGAACCCAAGTACTCGAGTGCAAACATACAAAGCTTCGATGTACGCAAGCCCTACTACGACTTCCTGGCCAGCCAGTTGGACCTGGAAGCCCTGCGGGCCTACGAGGGGGTCATGTACCACGACAGCCTGGGCGGGGCGGGCGCGGGTTGGCTGGCTGGTTTTGTCAAACATGCAGGATTGAAGCTAGATTTGCGCGAGTTGCACGCCGTACCCGACCCGATGTTTTACGGCGTTAACCCCGAGCCCATCCCCCAGAACCAGTTCACCATCATGACCGTGCTGAAAGCCGAGCAAGACCCCACCTTTGCCGCCCTCAACGATGGCGACGCTGACCGTATTGGGGCTGTGCTGGCAGGGGGTCGCAACTTCAACAGCCATCAGATTTTCGCAGTGCTGCTCAAGCATCTGCACAGCAAAGGGCTACGGGGGCGGGTGGTCAAGACCTTTTCGACCTCCCAGATTGTGGACAAACTCGCGCACAAACTGGGGCTGGAGCTAGTGGTCACGCCCGTTGGGTTCAAGTACATCACCGATGAGATGCTCAAAGGCGGCGTCTTGATTGGAGGCGAGGAGTCGGGCGGTATCGGCGTAGCCGGTCACATCCCCGAGCGCGATGGGCTGCTGAACGCCTTGTTGCTCTTAGAATCGGTGGTGCGAACGGGTAAAAGCCTGGGGCAGCAATTTGCCGAAATTGAAACCGAGGTGGGCTTCAAACACGCCTACGACCGGATAGATTTGCAACTGCCCTCGATGGAGCATATCCAGGCCGCCATGGCCCGGGTGCAGAGGCCGCAGACCATAGCCGGACAGCAGGTGAGTGGTACCGAGCACCTGGACGGCACCAAGTGGCTCTTCGGCCAAGCCGGCTGGTTGCTCTTCAGGGCTTCTGGCACCGAGCCAGTGCTACGCATCTACTGTGAGGCTCCGGACGATAAGACCTTAAAAGCGGTTCTGGCCGAAGCCAAGAAGTTAGTGGTCTCCTGAATGAGACAGCCCAAAGCCAGCCCCTGGGGTTCGCACTCGATTACCCGAGTTCGACCTGGATTTTCTCAGATGGTTGTGCATTAATCTGAAACCAGGAAAAGGATGAAGCTATGATTCGGCTGCTGCTACTGCTTGGTCTGTTGGCTACCTGGGGGGTTGGTCAGAATGTGCGTGTGGTAGAGCAGCGCATTGGCGCTCAGGGTGGAGCGTTGCAACTCCCCGGCATTCAGGTGGTGGTTCCCTCGGGTGCGCTGGTTTCCTCGGTGCGTTTTCGTCTCGAGCGCCTCCAGGCAGTACCTACTTCCCCACCCCAGAACGAGGTGTTTTTTATCCAGACCCTGCCAGAGCGCGAAGTGGTGGGGATTTACCGGCTTTCCTCGAGCGCGACCAACTTCCTCAAACCCCTGGAGATTGAATTGCGGGTGAACCCACCCTACCGGCCCGGTAATCGCGTCATTCGGAGCGCAATCTACGCCTGGGATGGCGAGAGTTACGTCAGTACCCAGGTGCCCAGCACCCGTGAAACCTTCACCCTGAACCGCCTTACGCTTGGCCTGAATGCGGGCTCGGGTGGCTACCCCGCCGGACTGGTGCTGGCCGTGTTGCGGGCCCCTGAAGAAAACTTACGGCGGGAGTGCCAAACCCGCGGGGGCCGCTGGACCGGCTCGAGCTGCGAATTCCGGTGATGGACGATCCGGCCTCGAGGCCGTAAGGCAGCTTGCACATTGCAGTCGGCATGGCGCTATGCTAGGGCCAATGTCCCCTCTTGTAGCAGTGGGTTTTAGCCTGTATGCGCTCAACATGCTGGTGGGGCTGGCCGCACAGTTTCGGCTGACGCATTTCGGCATCTGGCACCACGGGCTATACCTGGTGGTTTTTGTCAGCACTATCCTGGCGATGGTTTTGACCCAAGAGTGGTGGCTACTCCTCACCGTGGCTTGCTTGGCCTGGTTCCCCAAAGCCAAGCCCCGCACCCGGCTCCACCCCACACTGGGTGTGGTAGGGTTGGTGGGATACTTGTTGGCAGTAGGGGGATAATATGGAGTTCCTGGAGGTTATCCGAAAACGCAAAACCACCAACGGCCCCTTTCTGGACAAGCCTGTATCCAGGGAACACCAGCATTTGCTGATGGAAGCCGCCAGCCGAGCGCCCAGCCATTTCAACTCCCAGCCCTGGCGCTTCATTTTGATTGAGGACAAAGCCAAGCGGGAAAAAATTGCCGAGATTGGCGGACGAACCATGCAACAATTGATCGCCGATGGCAAGTTCTTCGAGCGCTATCGCCCCTACTTCCGTTTTACAGAAAAAGAGATGGACGAACGGCGCGACGGTATTCTGATTGACCAGTTACCAGGCCCCTTGCGCCCCTTTACCCGTCAGATCATGAGTCCCTCTGCTCTGGGGCTCCTGCGAACCTTGCGGGTTCCCCAGATCCTGGGCGAGGACAACCGCAAGCTGGTCGCAGGCTCACCGCTGCTACTGGCTGCCCTACTGGACAAGCAGGAATATCGCCCCGGACAACTCTCCGGCTTCTACAGCGTTTTGGGCTTGGGCATGGCCATCGAGAACATCTGGCTGACCACGGTAGAGCTGGGCATGGGCATTCAGTTTGTCTCCACGCCCATGGAAATCCCCGAGGCATGGGATGAGCTAAAAAAGCTGCTGGAAGTGCCCGAGCACCTGGAGCTCATGGCCGTCTATCGGCTGGGTTATGTGCCACCTGAAAGACCCCGCCCCCGGATTGATTGGAAGTCTGACCAGCGCAAACGGATTTCCCAGTTTGTCTTCCGCAACTCGTGCGCGACCCCAGAAAGCGATACCTGAGGTTCTGAAATGAAGCCTCGAGTTCTAGGTGTTGGCCTGGCAAATCCACTCCACCGGGTGGCTCAGCCCGAGGTTCGGAACCTGGTGCGCAGCCTGTTTGAGGGTTTGCCCGGTCTGGAACGGCTGATAACGGTGTTCGAGAACACCGGCATTGAGTCGCGCTACCTATCGGCTCCCCTGGCTTGGTTTGGCGAACCCCACAGCTTTGCCGAGAAAAACCAGTTGTGGTTCGAGACTGCGCTAGACCTTTGTGAAAAAGCCTCCCTCGAGGCCCTCGAGCTTGCCCACATTGCCCCCAATCAGGTAGGGGCGGTGGTACTCGTGACCACCACCGGCATTGCGACCCCGAGTCTCGAGGCCCACTTGGCACAGCGCCTGGGCCTCCCGCTCTCGGCAGTTCGCCTGCCCATCTGGGGGCTGGGCTGCGCGGGGGGCGCCGCCGGGCTGGCCCGGGCGGGCGAGCTGGCGCAAAGTCGCCCAAGCCAGTACGTGCTGATGGTAGCGGTTGAACTGTGCAGCCTGACCTTTGTACGGGGCGACCTGAGCAAAAGCAACCTGGTCGCCACCAGCCTGTTTGCCGATGGGGCCGCGGCAGTGGTGCTGGGTATGGACGCCCGTACTCCAGATTCGGCGGGCCCCAGCGTACTGGGAGGGTTCAGCCGCTTGCTGCCAGAGAGCTACGAGGTGATGGGCTGGGATGTAATCCCCGAGGGGCTGCAAGTGCGCTTTGCCCAGAGCATCCCGGCCCTGGTCGAGGGCGAACTGGGGAACCTGATCCGCGATGGGCTGGCCAGCTACGGACTAGCTGCCAAAGACTTGGACATCTGGACCCTCCACCCCGGCGGGGCCAAGGTGCTCGCGGCCTATAAAAGCGGGATGGGGGTGGATGAAAAGAGCCTCGAGGCCACCCACTGCGTACTCAAGAAGTTTGGCAATATGTCGAGCCCCACCGTGCTTTTTGTACTGGCCCGCCAGATGTACCAGCTCGAGCGGCCCCAGCCCGGCAGTAAAGGGGTGCTGCTCGCCTTGGGGCCCGGCTTTGCTGCCGAAGGGGTGGTACTGGAGTGGTAGCGATCTGGGTAGCGCTTGCGGTGGTGGCCCTCCAGCGCTTGCTGGAGCTGCGCCTGGCCCAGGCCAATCTTCGCTGGGCGCTGGCCAGGGGAGGCCGTGAGTTTGGTAGGGAACACTATCCGCTTTTTTTTGTCCTGCACAGCGGCTGGATGCTGGGGTGGCTGCTCGAGGGCCTGGCACGAAACCAGCTCTCCCCCATCTGGGGGCTCTGGCTGGCGGTGTTCCTGCTGGCCCAGGGCCTGCGCTACTGGGCCATCCAGAGCCTGGGCAGATACTGGAACACTCGCATCATCGTGGTTCCCGGCGCACCCCGTGTTCGCACCGGGCCCTACCGCTACTTCCCCCACCCCAACTACCTGGCCGTAGCGCTGGAACTGCTCTCACTGCCGCTCATTTTCAACGCCTGGATTACAGCCCTGGTGGCGTCCCTTCTGAACGCGCTGTTGCTCTTTATCCGAATTCCCGCCGAGGAGAAAGCCCTCGCCAAGATGGCCGCAAGGCCTGAGCCCAACACTTGACCCAGGGCTAATCCTGCGGAACCGGCTGGCTTTTGACCAGGACGTAGGCGTAGCCATCAGTGAGGGCTTTGAGGCTGGCCTCGAGGTTGTTTTTGCTGGCCCCTACCGTGCTCCAGCGTTCGCCGGCCCGGTGCATCTCTATCATCACCCGCACCCCCGAAGCGGTACCGGCCTCCTGGCCCGAGAGGATGCGTACCTTGTAGTCGCAAAGCTCTATCTCGGCAATCTCCGGGTAGAAAGGCTCAATGGCCTTGCGGAAAGCCTTATCCAGCGCCGAGACCGGCCCATGCTGACTCTCAGCGGCGGTGTGCTGGAGGGTATCGCCCACCCGCACCCGCACGGTGGCCTCGGCCCAGGTGGGGGTTTCGGGGTTGGCATCGTTGACGTGCACGAAGACCGTAAAGCCCTCCACGCTAAAAGGTAGCTGGCCCCCTCGCAGCCGGTGGGCCAGCAGGAAGAAGCTGGCCTCAGCCCCCTCGAAGGAGTAGCCGGCGTGCTCGAGCTGCTTGACTTCCTCCAGCAAAGCCCCGGCGGTCTCCCTGGGAACCTCCACCCCCGACTCGGCCAGCTTGGCCAGCAGGTTGGAGCGGCCCGAGAGATCCGAGATCAGCACCCGGCGGGTGTTTCCAACCGCCTCGGGCGGCACGTGCTCGTAGGTGCGGGGGTCTTTGAGCACCGCCGAGACGTGAATTCCGCCCTTGTGAGCGAAGGCTGCATCGCCTACGTAGGGTGCCCGGATATTGGGGCTCAGGTTGGCCCGCTCATCCACAAAGTGCGAGACCTCCCGTAGCTGACCGAGCTTCTCCGGGCTCAGGCCCAAGAGCTCGAGGCCGTACTTGAGCATCAGGTTGGGAATGGCGCTGGTCAGGTTCAGGTTGCCGCAACGCTCCCCATACCCGTTGATGGTGCCCTGGACGTGGGTTGCTCCGGCCCGCACCGCCGCCAGGGCGTTGGCTACCGCCAGCTCGCTGTCGTTGTGAGGGTGAATGCCGATAATCAGGCCCGGGAAAGCCTCTCGCACGGCTTTGGTTATCTCGAAGACCTCTTCTGGCAGGCTGCCCCCGTTGGTATCACACAAACACAGGGTATCGGCCCCACCTCGCACGGCGGCCTCGAGGGTCTTTAGGGCATACCCCCGGTTGGCTTTGTAGCCGTCAAAAAAGTGCTCGGCGTCGTGAATAACCCGCTTACCCTTCGCCACCAGATAACGGTAGGTTTCCTCGATCATGCGGAGGTTTTCTTCCAGCGAGACCTCGAGGGCATGGGTCACGTGGAAGTCCCAGGTCTTGGCCACCACCGTTACGACCGGCGTACCCGCCGCCACCATGGCCTGCACCGATGGGTCGTCCTCGGGCCGCACCCCTTTGCGACGGGTAGAACCAAAGGCGCTGAGCCGACTCGCCCCCAGATCCACCCCCTTCATGCGGGCGAAAAACTCCGCATCCTTGGGGTTGCTGCCCGGCCAGCCGCCCTCAATGAGGGGAATGCCGAAGGCCGCCAGACGCCTGGCGATGGCGATTTTGTCGTCTGAGGAAAGGCTTACCGCCTCGCCCTGGGTGCCGTCGCGGAGGGTGGTGTCGAGAATTTCAATACTCATGTTTACTCCAGGTTCTCCAGATCTGCCAGGTCCTGGTGTCGGCCCGTGGCTCGCTTGTTTTTTTGCAAGTCCTTCAGGCTGATGAGGGAGACTTTCAAGCCGTCTATCTCCACCTATTGGCGGTTTTGGTAGCATTCGGCAAACTCAACACCGGATGCTTTGGTGAGCAAATCTATGCGAACAGGCGGATAACCTATCTGCACGATAACCCCGGGCTCGAGAAAGCCCTCTGGCTTTAGCTCGAGGGAGGAAAAGCCGAAATCTTCAATGGCCTTGACCAGTTTTTGGGCGTTCTCTGGTGTGGCCTCAACCCAGATGTCCAGGTCTTTGGTGTAGCGGGGATGGCCGTGCAATCCCACAGCATAGCCGCCGATCAGCAAATACCTAACCTGATTCAGACTTAAGAACCCTAAGAACTCGCTGAAGTCTCGGCTGAGCAGTGCCATATTTCCACTCGTGATACTCGGCGCGGATGCTTTCTATGGTCTCAAGGCGTTCTACTATCGAGCGCGTCCTCCAGTAAGCGGCATCCGAGGGCTCTTCGCCCATTTTCCCCTTGAACACCACAGCGGCAATTTTCCGTGCCATAGGGCAATTTTAACACATACAACCCCAATCAAGGAGATACAGGCCCTTGCTTCGTTTGTCCGAAAATACTTGCCCAACGCTAACCTTCAGCGGATTTACTTTCATACCTGCTGCATCAGCACTGAAGACCCCCTCGAGATTACAGTTGATCTCGCTCATCCACCAAGTCTTTTTGAAAGCGGGGCAATAACTCTACATAGTGACGCGTGAGGGCAAGGATTTTGGGAGACTCAACCTCCCCAAGCGGCTCCTCCTTGCGAAAAACTGTAGCTTGAAGCGCGTCCAGGCTGCCCATACGCTAAACACCGGGAAGGAAGGCCGGTTGCTCTCACTTCCCCAGCCCAGAGCGCTGTACATCATCTAGTGATCGGGGATGCCGCGCCGACTGCCCGGCAGCCAGCTTGTTGGCCGCATCGAGGTAGGCCCGCGCCGAGGCTTCGATGATGTCGGGTGAGATGCCATGCCCGGTAGCCATTACCTCGCCCAGCTTGAGCTTGACCGTCACCTCGCCCAGGGCCTCGGTGCTGCCCGTGACCGACTCCACGCGGTACAGCTCCAGCTCGGGCTTGAAACCAATCGCCTCGGATAGCGCCTTATACACCGCATCCACCGGCCCATCGCCAATTGCCGTGGTGGTCACCACCCCCTTGGGGGTCTCGAGGCTTACCGTAGCGGTGGGGAGCATCCCGTAGCCCGAGAAGAACTGGAGCTTCTCGAGGGAAAACAGGTGCGGGGCCGAAACCGCCTCGCTCTCCACCAGCGCCCGCAGCTCCTCGGTCTCGATGGGGCCCTTGCGCTCCACAATCTCGCGGAAGCGGGCAAAGACGGTGCCGATCTGGGCGTCGTCCAGCTTGTAGCCCAGGTCGGCCAGGGCTTTTTTCACCGCAGCCCGCCCGGAGTGCTTGCCCAGCACCAGCACTGCCGCCTGGCGGCCTACCAACTCGGCATTCATGATCTCGTAGGTTTCTTTGTTCTTGATCACACCGTCCTGGTGGATGCCCGACTCGTGGGCAAAGGCGTTATCCCCCACAATGGCCTTGTTGGGCTGCACCACCATGCCGGTGTAGCGCTCCACCATCCGGCTCATGCGGTAGAGCTCGCGGGTATTGATGCGGGTGTGGGCCTTGTAGTGGTCACGGCGGGTGTAAAGGGCCATCACGACCTCCTCGAGGGCCGTGTTGCCAGCCCGCTCGCCGATACCGTTGATGGTGCACTCGATCTGGGTGGCGCCATTCTCCACCGCCGCCAGGCTATTGGCCGTGGCCATGCCCAGGTCGTCGTGGCAGTGGGCCGAAATATGCACATCCCGGCCCCGCACCACCTCCTTGTAGATGCGCCCGATCAGGTTGCCGTACTCCTGCGGGGTGCCGTAGCCGGTGGTGTCGGGGATGTTGATGGTGGTAGCCCCGGCGTTGATGGCGGTCTCGTACAGCTTCATGACGAAGTCGAAGTCGGCCCGCATTACGTCCTGGGCGCTGAACTCCACATCGTCGGTGAACTGCCTTGCATAGCGCACCATCTGGTCGGAGATTTCCAGAATCTCCTCGGGGGTTTTCCTGAGCATGTACTCGAGGTGTACCCTGGAGGCACTTGTAAAGATGTGAATCCGCTTTTTCTCGGCCTTCTCCAGCGCCGCCGCAGCCCGCTCAATGTCGAGCTTGTGGGTGCGGGCCAGCCCGCAGATGACCGGCCCCTTCACCTCGGCGGCAATGCGCGATACGCACTCGAACTCGCTGGCCCCATTCACCGGAAAGCCCGCCTCGATGATGTCCACATTCAGCCGGGCCAGGCCGTGGGCAATCTCCAGTTTTTGTTGGAGCGAAAGGGCCACCCCAGGGCTCTGCTCGCCGTCCCGCAGAGTGGTGTCAAAGATTCGGATGTGCCGCATAGAACCTCCTGGTTGTCTCAGGTCTCAAGTCGCAGGTCAAGGCCCTGGTCTGACGATTTAAGGCCCGTTCCCTCGTCACTGTGGTACTTCCTCCTTCGCAAAGCGCGACTTGAGGAAGGGCATCATGGCCCGCAGCTTGGGGCCGACCTGCTCGATGGGGTGGTCTTTCCAGTAGTTGCGGTTGGCGTTCAGGGTGGGCTGGCCGACCACGTTCTCGAGCATCCACTCCCGCGCAAACTCGCCCTGCTGAATCTGGCGTAGCACCTCGCGCATCCGGGCCTTGGTCTCCTCGCGGTTGATAACCATGGGACCCCGGGTGTAGTCGCCGTACTCGGCGGTGTTAGAGATGCTGTAGCGCATTCCGGCAAAGCCCGACTCGTAAATGAGGTCCACAATCAGCTTCACCTCGTGCAGGCACTCGAAGTAGGCCATCTCGGGGGGGTAGCCGGCCTCGACAAGGGTCTCGAAACCCGCCGCAATGAGCTGGGTCAGGCCCCCGCAGAGCACGGTTTGCTCGCCAAACAGGTCGGTCTCGGTCTCGTCCTTGAAGGTGGTTGCGATGGTGCCGGCCCGCGTGCCCCCATTGGCCTTGGCGTAGGCCAGCGCGGTGGGGAAGGCGGAGCCCGAAGCGTCCTGATAGACCGCCACCAGCGAAGGCACCCCCGAGCCTTTCTCGTACTCCGAACGCACCAGGTGGCCAGGGCCTTTGGGGGCGACCATCCAGACATCGAGGTCGCGGCGCGGTTTGATCTGGCCGAAATGAATGTTGAAGCCGTGGGCAAAGGCAATGGCGGCCCCTTCCTTAAGGTTGGGCTCCACCTCGGCTTTGTATACCGCCCCCTGGGTCTCGTCGGGGAGCAGAATCATCACCACATCGGCCTTGCGCACAGACTCGGCTACCGGCAGTACCTCGAGGCCCGCCTTGCGGGCCTTCTCCTCGTTGCGGCTGCCGGGCCGGAGCCCGACCACCACCTTGATACCCGAGTCGCGCAGGTTGAGGGCGTGGGCATGGCCCTGGGAGCCAAAGCCCAGAATAGCCACGGTCTTGTCCTTGATAAAGCCGATATCTGCGTCCTGATCGTAATAGATTTTCACACTTGCCTCCTGGTTGGGTCTGAGGTTTTCAGTTGCAGGTCAGAAAAGCGTACGCTTTTACCCGACCTTCCTCACAAAAGAAAAGATGGGCAGGGCCCATCCTAGACAGCTTTTTTCTCACGTACCTTGAGTACTTGCTCACCACGGGACATGCCCACCGCACCGGTACGCATGACCTCGAGCAGCCCATAAGGCCGCATGGCTTCTACAAAGTTCGATACCTTGGTGGAGTCGCCGGTCAGCTCGAAGATGATGGATTTCTTGGCCACGTCCACAATGCGGGCGCGGAAGGCTTCGGCAATATCCTTGACCTCCATACGCTCCTCCATCCCGGCAATGCTCACCTTGACCAGAGCCAGTTCCCGCTCCACGTGCGGCTCGGAGTGGTCGGTAACCTTGATGATCTCGATCAGCCGGTTGAGTTGCTTCTCGACCTGCTCCAACACCGCATCGTCCCCAGAAACCACCAGCGAAATCCGCGAAAGACCTTCCAGGTGGGTACGCCCCACCGCCAGCGACTCGATGTTGAACCCCCGCCGTGCAATCAGGCCCGCAATCCGTTGCAGGACGCCGGGGTTGTCTTGTACTAGCACCGAAACTAGATGTCGCATAAATCTCCTGTCTAAAGTCTCAGGTTCCAGGTCTCAGGTCGGGGCCTGGAAACAGCCTTTGGCCTGCGACCTGCAACACACGACCCAAGACCTGCTCAGACTAATCTCCAGCCACCGTCTCCCGTGGATTCTCGATAATCATGTCCTCTGCGGCTCCGCCCGAAGGAATCATGGGGAAGACCCCCTCTTCGTGGTAAACCCGGGCCTCCAGGAGCACCGGGCCGGGGTGGGCCAGAACCTCCTTTACCGTCTCGTGCAGCTTGGCCTTGTCGCTCAGGGTGATGCCCCGGATGCCGTAGGCCTCGGCCAGCTTGGCAAAGTCGGGGTTAGAGTCGGCCAGGTACACCTCGCTGTAGCGCTTGGCATGGAAGAGGTCTTGCCACTGGCGCACCATGCCCAAAAAGCCGTTGTTGAGAATCACGATTTTGACGTTCAGGTCGTGCTTTTTGAGGGTGGCCAGCTCCTGCAGGGTCATCTGGAAGCTGCCGTCGCCGTCGAAGTCTATCACCAGCTCGCCGGGGCGGGCCAGGGCTGCGCCGATGGCAAAGGGCAAACCCACCCCCATGGTGCCCAGGCCCCCCGAGTTGATCCAGGAGCGCGGCCTATCGAACTTGTAGAACTGCGCCGCAAACATCTGGTGCTGACCCACCCCGGCGGTCACCACCGCTTTACCCTGGGTGGCCTCCCAGAAGGCCTGGATGACCTCCTGGCTTTGCAGGTGGGGCTTGGGCTTCCAGGCGAAGGGGTGCTTGGCTTTCCAGTCCTCGAGCTGCGCCCACCACTTGCTCAGGTTCAACTTTTTGGCCCCCTTGGCCAGCTCTGCCGCCACCCACTTGGCATCGCCCACCACCGGAATAGCAGTCTTGACCAGTTTGCCGATCTCGGCAGGGTCTATGTCTACATGAATCACGGTATGGGCGTTGGGGGCAAAGCGCGAAACCTTGCCGGTTACGCGGTCGTCGAAGCGCAGCCCAATCGCCAGAATGGTGTCGGCATGGTGGATAGCCCGGTTGGCCGCCACCGAACCATGCATCCCCGGCATCCCCAGGCACTGGGAGTGGGTTCCGGGAAAGGCTCCCAGCCCCATCAGAGTGGGAATCACCGGAATCCCTGTTTTTTCAGCAAAGGCCATGATTTCGGGTGCTGCATTCTGCGCCCCACCGCCTACCATCAGAACCGGTTTTTCCGCCTTTTGCAGGGCCTCGAGCGCCCGCTCAATCTGCCGGGGGTGACCCTTGAAGGTGGGCTTGTACCCCGGCAAATCCACTTCCACATCGAAGGTACCGGTGAATTCGGCTAGCTGAACGTCTTTCGGAAAGTCAATCAGCACCGGGCCGGGCCGCCCGGTAGAGGCGATGTAAAAGGCTTCGGCTATGACTCGAGGGATATCGTTGACATTGCGCACCTGCATGTTGTGCTTGGTCACGGGCTGGGTAATACCCACCACGTCGGCCTCCTGAAAAGCATCGGTGCCGATCAGGTGCTGCGGCACATTGCCGGTCAGGGCCACCACCGGGGTCGAATCCATAAGCGCATCCTGCAAGCCCGTCACCAGGTTCAAGGCCCCCGGCCCCGAGGTCGCCATACACACGCCCACCCGGCCCGAAGCCCGGGCATAGGCTGTGGCGGCATGTACCCCGGCCTGCTCGTGGCGCACCAGGATATGCCGAATCGGCGAGTCGTAGAGGGCGTCGTAGGTGGGCATGATGGTACCCCCCGGATGCCCAAAGATGGTATCCACTCCCTGCATCTCCAGGGCTTTCAAGATAGCGGCGGCTCCGTTCATAGTTTCTCCCCTTCAAAAAACCGCCCCCCGTGGTTCGGGGGGCTTTAGGATGCGCTTCTAAGCTCTTCGCTACACCAAATCCCCCACAGGCCTGGTAATCACTAGGCCTACTACTACTAGGATTAGGCTGCTCGTGAGAAGCATCTTGTGAAAGAGTTTACGGGTGTTTGGTATACCGTGTCAAGGTGCGGCCGGTTGGGGTTATAGCTCTTATTGCAGCTCAAACCAGGCTGTTGCCGAAGGTTTGAGGACGATTCACACACCGACTGCAAGAGGGTCGGCTCTGCGCCGAACCATCTCCTGAACAGCTTTTTGCGCGTGCTCCCGACCATTTTCGATGAAAACACTCCGGGTATCCGAGCCATAGCCTGCACTACCGGCCACAAAGAGACCCTCGAGGCTGGTTTCAAAATGCTCCGAGAGCAGCGGCGCATCGCCACCGTAACGCACCCCCGCCTCCAGTAAAAGGTTATCCACGGCCCGGTAGCCGATGTGTACCAGCACAAAATCGCTGGGCAGGCGGTGCAACCGACTGGAACCTGATTCGTTGGTTTCAACCACCACCTCGCGGGGGGTAATCTCCAGGATTCGCGCGTTGAGCAGCAACTGAATACTGCCCTCCTTGACGCGGTTTTCAAAGTCGGGCTTGAGCCAGTACTTCACCCTGGGGCGAATCTCCGACCCCCGGTGAACCACCGTAACCCTGGCCCCGGCCCGGTAGAGCTCGAGGGCCGCCTCCACCGCACTGTTAGAACCCCCGACCACCACCACTTGCTGGTTCCAGTAAGGCAGGGTTTCATCCAGACCGTAGCGCACGTGGGGCAGCTCCTCACCAGGTACGCCCAGTCGGTTGGGGTTGTCGTAGTAGCCTGTGGCCACCAGAACAAAGCGGGTCAGCAGCTCGCCTGAGCCACTGCGGTCACGGAAGCTAACCCTGAAGTGGCCGGCGTCTTGGTGTATGCGGGTCACTTCGGTATAGGTGCGGATGTCCAGCGCTTCGTTTTCGGCGACGCGGCGGTAGTATTGCAGGGCTTCGCGGCGGGTGGGTTTAGGAGAAAGCGAGGAGAAGGGATGCCCCCCGATTTCGATGTTTCTGGCCTCGCTAAAGAACACGGTTTCCCTGGGCCAGCGATACAGGGTGTTGACGATGGTTCCCTTTTCCAGAACCAGCGCTTTCTGGTTGGCGCGTCTGGCCTCGATGGCGGCAGCCAGCCCCACCGGCCCCGCACCCACGATGACGAGATCCCACATGCATTAAAGAATAGCGATTTTTGCTTCCCGCGATTGTCATGCCGGGCCTGATGGATAATTCAAGGCGGAGACTGGCACGCAGGGAGATGTCATACAACCTATTTGAGCATCGTTAGCTGCGCCAAGTTGGGGTTGTCAAACCCTAAACTCGGTAGCACACGCAAAGGAGCAGTACCCGACATATACCGAATTGGATGCAGTGACAAACACGCAGTAGAAGTGCTTATTTGATCTCGAGCTTGTCCGCTACCAGCGTCCCCGCCTGGGTTTGTCCTTTGGCCTTGGCCCGCCTGCCATTACGGTCTGAACCCCAGAATACGCTCGAGCTGACCTCGCTGTCGTTGATTTCGTATTTGGTGGTGGGCTTGGTGCTGATGGGCACTCCGGCAATACGCAAGGACTGGGCAGTGGCATTAAAGTCGCTGACGGTGCCCTCTACCTCGCCCTGACCAATCTTGTTCTCGTCCTCCACCTCCACTTTACGAGCCTCAATCTTACCCGATCCCGAGACGCTCCCTTCCACCTCGACCAGCGCCCCATTGGCGAGGGCTCCTTTCACTTCTGCCCTGCTGTAGTCAATGCTAAAGCCACCCAGGCCAAAGGTTTTGCTGCTACTGTCGAAGCCCTCCACCAGGCCCTTGAGTTCAACCTCCTGACCGTTCGGCTTGTTACCATCCTCGGCCCTGGCGGTACGCACCCGGCTGGCGCTCAGGGTATTGCCGCTCTTGGTGGCCCTGACCCGCACCCAGACCCCCTCGCTCAGGGTTCCTTCGACCTGGGCCGCGCTGTAGTTAACGGTGTAGGTGCGCAGGCCGTAGGTAAAGGTTTTGGCGGTCGCATCGAGGTTGCGCAGTTTCAAGCGAAGCTCGACGCGGTTCGGGTTGTCTTCGGTCTTGCGCTCGAGGCGGGTAATCAGCACCGAGTCGTCGGCCTGCGGCACGCCGGCCATCTTGACATAATCACCGGGTTGAAGCTGGCTTAGTGGGAGGGGGTTGCGGCTGCCGTCTGGGTTGACCTGCACCAGGATGCTCCCCGGCCCGACTTTGCCGCTCAGGCCCACCACATCTACGGTGTTGTTGCTGACATCTACCGCATCCACGGTTCCCCTGGCCCGCCAGCGCACATCCACCTGGCGCATCCGCAGGCCCCCATTTTCGGCAGAGCCCTCTCCGACAATCTCCATACCGGCAGCCACGGCCAGGTTGGCGGTCTCGCCGTCCTCGGTCAGGCTGGCGCCCTGGAGGTTCAAGACCCGCCCATTCACGGCCAGTGCATTCCCACTCTGGACGACCACACCACTCAGGTTGACGGCGGTGCCCGGCCCGCTCGAGCTACAGCCTGCAAGTACCAGCAAGGTTACGCCATAAAAGATGGTTTTGATATTCATGGAATCTCCTTTCTACAGGGTAGCTACGCAAACCAGCAAATTAATGGATTCAAATAATTTGCTCCGGGGGGAATCCCCCGAGTTGCGTTAGGCAGTCAAATCTGCCCCAAACACAGGGTTTAATCGTCCCTTTAGCCTGCCTCGCAAAGACCATTAGAATAGAAAGGCTATGGGTTACCGAATCGAGACCGACACCATGGGCCAGATGCAGGTTGAGGAGAGCCGCTACTGGGGCGCCCAGACCCAGCGCTCCATCCAGAACTTCCCGATTGGCCAGGAGCGCTTCAAGATGCCCCGCTCTATCATCCGAGCCATGGGCATCCTGAAGAAGGGGGCTGCACTGGCTAATGCCGACCTGGGCGAGCTACCCCGTGATAAGGCCGACCTGATCGTCCGGGCTGCCGACGAAGTGATCGCGGGCAAGCTGGACGATCATTTTCCACTGGTGGTGTTCCAGACCGGGTCAGGCACCCAATCCAACATGAACGCCAACGAGGTCATCGCCAACCGCGCCATCGAGCTGGCTGGGGGGGTGCTGGGCTCCAAAACGCCTATCCATCCCAACGACGATGTGAACCGGGGTCAGTCCTCTAACGACACCTTCCCCACCGCCATGCACATTGCAGTGGTAGAAGAGTTGCACCGCCAGCTTTACCCCAACGTGCAAAAGCTACGCGATACCCTGGCCGCCAAGTCCGAGGCCTACAAGGATGTGGTCAAGGTGGGGCGTACCCACCTGCAGGACGCCACCCCCATCACCCTGGGGCAGGAAATTGGGAGCTGGGTAGCGCAAATTGATTACTGCCTGGCCGAAGTGCGCCATGCCGAACAGGGCCTCTACGAACTGGCCATTGGCGGCACGGCTGTAGGCACCGGTCTCAATGCCCACCCCAAGTTCGGCGACCTGGCCGCCGCCTACTTTGCCAAGGAGACGGGCTTTCCCTTCGTCTCGGCTAAGAACAAGTTCGCGGCCCTCGCAGCCCACGACGCACTGGTGACGACCAGCGCTGCCCTGCGCACCCTGGCCGGCGCCCTGATGAAGATGGCCAACGATGTGCGCTGGCTGGCCTCGGGCCCTCGTAACGGCATTGGGGAGATTACGATTCCCGAAAACGAGCCTGGAAGCTCCATCATGCCGGGAAAAGTGAACCCCACCCAGTCGGAGGCCCTGACCATGGTGGCCGTGCAGGTGTTTGGCAACGATGCAGCCGTGGCTTTTGCCGGTTCGCAGGGGAATTTCCAGCTCAATGTATTCAAACCGGTGATGGTCTATAACGTCCTCACCAGCATCCAGCTTTTAGGAGACGCCTGCAGCTCCTTCAACGACCACTGCGCGGTGGGCATTGAACCCAACTTGCCCCGCATCAAGGAGAACCTGGAGAAAAATCTGATGCAGGTAACCGCGCTCAACCGCCACATCGGCTACGACAAGGCCGCCGCAATAGCCAAAAAAGCCCACAAAGAAGGCACCAGTCTGAAGGAAGCCGCCCTGGCGCTGGGCTACCTGACCGAGGAAGAGTTCGATAAGTGGGTAGTGCCCCTCGAGATGACGCATAATTAGCGTCGCAGGTCGCAAGGGGTCGTGCCACTGTTTCTCGTGGTCAGGGTGTGGTGAGTTTTTTGCTTTGGGCATTTGGCTTTAGGCTTTTGGCCCTGTAATTTTGAGTCCCTAGTCACAGCTTTACGCCAGCGTACGGGCGTAGAGTACAGCACGGAGGTTACACTATGAGTTATCCGTTCAAACTACCCGACCTCGGTTATGCCAAGGATGCCCTCGAGCCCCACATCGACGCCCAGACTATGGAAATCCACCACGGCAAGCACCACGGGGCTTATGTAAATAACCTGAACGCCGCCCTGGAAAAGCACCCCGAACTCCATAGCTGGAGCATCGAAGAGCTGCTCGGCAAAATTGCCCAGGTGCCCGAGGACATCCGCACCGCCGTGCGCAACAACGGCGGCGGCCACCATAACCACACCCTGTTCTGGGACATCCTGACCCCCGGCGGCGCGAAGGAGCCCACCGGCAAGCTGGCCGAGGCCATCAACACCATTTTTGGCTCCTTCGATGAGCTCAAAACTAAGATGACCCAGGCCGGCCTCACCCGCTTCGGCTCCGGCTGGAGCTGGCTGGTCAAGGACAAAGACGGCAAGCTGCACGTCTACAGCACCGCCAACCAGGACTCGCCCCTGATGGAAGGCCACACCCCCCTGCTGGGCATTGACGTGTGGGAGCACGCCTACTACCTCAAATACCAGAACCGCCGCCCCGACTATCTGGCGGCGATCTGGAATGTAATCAACTGGGACAAGATAGCCAGTCGGTTCTAGCTGAACTCTTAGCAAAAAAGGCCGGGGAATTCCCCGGCCTTGGCGTTGGACACTTTAGGGTGCGGTGGTAAATGAGCGGTTTGTGGAGGCAGTCCGACTGCCTTCGGCTGTACCCAGGAACACAGCCAGCCAGCCACCAGGCCCTGCGGCAGCATCTACGCTTGCGAACGGTGCTGCCCCCTGGACATTCCAGGAATAGACCGTAGACGGAGGCAGTCCAAGCCCAACCGAACTGAGATTGGGAATGGTAGTGCTGGCAGCAGCAGTTACCACCACATAATCGGGATTTGCCCCAGGGCCATCGAATACCACAAAGTGCACTCCCCCCGAGAAGGGCGTATAGGAGAAGGTCGTGCTGTTATTTACATTTGTGGCAGCATTTGGTGGCAAGCTGAGGTCTGAACCCGCAGGTAGGGTAATCGAGACTCCCGTTGCATTGACTGCAAGGCCAGGTTTGGTGGTAACCACTCTGGTTCCAGCAGCATTTACCGTAGCAATTCGCATCTGTATGGTTGCCCCAGTGACATTGGGGGTGGTATAGGTGAAGTTGGCGCTTGCACCAAAATCTGAAAGTACCTCTATTAGAGACCTGTCTGCAAAACCAACTGACATGCGCTTGCTTGCGAGATTATATCCAGCTGGAAGGGTGACCGAGCCCGAAATGGCAGCTTCGCTAACCCCGGACATGGTGACGTTCTGGCTGGCAAATGCGCCACCATCGGACAAGGCTACGTTGAGCTTTTGCCCATATCCCTTATAGTCGGTGGGGAAGTTTGTTGCATCGAACAGCCACTGGAGCGCATGAATATTTCCGGTGGTGGTAGTGGGGCCAAACCAGCTTACCGTACCCATGTTATAAGCACCCGTAGCAGGGGCAGCGGTTGCGTTGTCTAGCGCCTCGGGTGATCCAAAAGCAGTTTTGGTCACGTGGTTTGCAGGTTCAGGGAAGCCTGCACCCCCCGAAACCGTCCCACTCAGCGATGCGGAGCGAGAAGCGCCTGGAGAAACCCCAAGAAAGATCAGGGTTGGATCGGTTCGGGTCAAACCCTTGTATATGAGCGATTGGTTCCCAGTAACCACAGTCGCGTCATATGGAGGCGTTACCCCGGCAACACTGAATGCACCACTTGCGTTGGTGGTTGTGCTTATATTGGTACTGCCCGAGGTAATCACAACTGACGCACTTGCAACGGGCTCTAGGTTCATACCGATTACGGTACCGGCAACCGTAATGGCTGCAGGTGCGGCAATGGTGAAGTTGACATTATCGCTCAGAGAACCCGAGGTAGCCGTCAGGGTCACGCTAGCGGGAGTGGGTACACTGGCGGGCGCGGTGTAGGTGACCGAAGTGCCGGTGGTCGCAGACAGCGACCCCGCGCCGGAAAGTGTCCAGTTTATGGTGCCTGTAGCGTTAGAGAGGGTGGCGTTGAAGGTGACTACGGTGCCCGCAGTTACGGTGCTGGGCTTGGGCGAGATTGCCAGGCTGGGGGTGCCGCCACCACCTCCTGGGCAGGCCGTCAGTAGAGGAACTAGACTCATACTCAGAATCCACTAGAGACGTTTCATAAAAACCTCCAAGCTCAACCGGTCGGTGGTTTTCGGGTTGTAGCCGAGCAGAGGCTAACAAGTCCAGCGTTATATTGCCGTTACAGAATCAAGATTCTGAAAGGCAATCTTTGCGCTCCAAGCATTCAGTGGTATCTAGGGTCACTGCAAGGTAAAGGGTAAATGCTAGGTTAATAGCTTGATAGGCCCAAAACATTTCTGCGTTGCGCAAATACCCCAAGCGCATACCACCCGGCAAGTACACACAACTGAATCAACCTTGTTCACTGTGGCGGAACCGAGAAGCTAAACCGTCCATCGGTCTTGGTTCCGGCTGCGTTAGTGAGAACAACCTCGAGGCCACTTGGGCAAGAAAGGGTAAAACCCCCTTGACCATTGTTGACCCTGGGAAACAAAACACCTGAGCCCACATCCCCCGCGAGGGTGACTTGTGAAGCCTCGAGCTGGCCCTGGGAGGGTTGCACCGTGAAGGTGATGCAGTACTCGCCAGTACCTTTGGTCACAGCAGCGACGTTTAGAGCTCCTCCACGAAGAGAGCCGTCTGCACGAACTTGGCCAAAGGCACCTGGGTTCCCACAGACCACCGTACCGTCCTCGTTGACCGAGCGTATATACTGGCCCGCCGCACAGGTTCCACTCACCCGGTTTTGCTTGCCAGGGACAGCGGCCTCGAGCGCGTCTACCGCCGTTTTGAGCGCGGCGAAATTTGCGTTAAGCTTGGCTGCACTCAGCGCCTCACCGCTCGTAAAGGTGTTGGGAATCGTCACTGCCATTGCCCACAAACCTGTAGCTACCAGAGCCACACCCAAAAAGAAGAACTTGATATTGCTTCCCTTCATGCAGCACTCTCCTAGGGGCCAAACTTGGTGTTGGCATCGTCAAACTTGCACTGGCTGTTATCAAAAACCGCAGGGTTGGGACATGCAGCACTTCCTCCAGGACTCCCACAGGAGGCCAGCAGGAGCAGACCCAGCACGAAAACCATTGCCAAATACCTCACACCTACCCCCTTACTCACTTGGCCCCAACATGGTTGTGGGCCGAGCTTTGTTGAAAATAGCAAGTTGAGCGTTATTTTAGCGTTATTTTTCAATCAAGTTCCGGTGGTCTTGCTGAGCGCCCAGGCCACATAGCGGTTGTTCTGGAGGCGCCGCGCAAGATGGGGCGGTAACTGCTGGGCCAGGTCGCGCAAAAGCTGCTGGCTCTCGAGCAGCAGCGCACGGCCCCTGCGGTCGCCCAGGGCCCGGGCCCGGACGTAGAGCACCAAAGGCAGGTCGTAGATGCCCCGTGCCCATTCGGCGCGAAGGCTGAAGGCCTCCTCCGAGAGTTGCTGGGCTTTTTTCTTGTCACCCGCGCGGTGGTAGGTCAGGGCCAGGGCAGCTAGGGAGCGGGCCGAGTGGCGGTATTCCTTACGGTCTCGCCAGAGGGTTACGGATTGATCCAGGGTTTCCCGGCTCTGCTCCAGATAGCCTTGCTCTAGCAAGGTGAAGCCTAAGTTGAAGAGCACATGGCCCAGCCTGGCCCGCTCGCCCATTTCGCGCAGGTCGCGCAGGGCTGCCTCGAGCTCGCCTCTGGCTTCCTCCAGGCGGCCCGCCACCATCAGGGCGTTGCCGTAGTCGGAGCGCAACAGGGCCAGGTCGCGCCAGGCTCCCACTTCGGCGGCCTCGACCATGGCCCGCTGGACGGTGGCCTCGAGTTCGGGCTCCAGACCTAGCACGGCTGCGTTCAGGAGCAATCCTTGCAAAGCATCCCACACCGCCCACCAGTCGCCCCGTTCGCGGGCTTCCTGGTACAAAAGTTCGGCCACCTGGAGGCTGGCGGCGTAGTCCCCCTTGACCCAGTCCACCACAACCTTATCGGCCCGTAAGCGCCGGAGCAGCAGGTCGTCGCGCACTTCGGCGGCCCGCTTGAAGGCTTGGGCGTATGTTTCACCGTGCTTGGCCAGATCGCCCAGCCGGAACCAGTAACCCGAGAGGTTGCGCAAGGCCAGGGTTTCCATGGCCTGGTCGCCGATATCCTGAAAGGCTCGGATAGAGGCCAGGAGGGGCTCGAGCTGCACATCGGGGTCGCCGCCCCGGTACTCGAGCCAGGCCAGCTTGAATAAGGCATGGCCCCGCTGCCAGGGGGTCTGGGCCAGGCGCAGGGCCTCCCGCACCGCCGCGATGCCCTCGGCCACCCGGCCCGAAGCCAGGGAGGCATCGGCATTCAGCAAGAGCAGGCGAAAACGCTCATGTTCGCCCAGGCTCTCGGCCAGACGAGCCATTTCCTGGCGTTCTGGAATCTGCAACTGCCCCAGCGTGACCCGGGTTTCCGCCGCTTCAATTAGCATTCGAAAGCGCTCGGGGTCGGGTTCCATGGGGGGGCACAGCACCAGGGCGCGGTTATAGTGCTCCAGGGCTTGCCGGGCCAGCGGCCCCCGGCGCAGGCTGCGCCCGGCCATCAGGTGGGCCACATAGGCTTCGGCGCGCTGCCCGGCGGCCTCGAGGTGCGCGGCCAGTTGGGGCAGGGGGCCCGCCACCTCGCGGAGGGCATCGGCAATGCGGGCGTGTAGCCAGCGACGACGCGACTCGCTCATCTCGGCCAGCACCGTTTGTCGCACCAGCTCGTGCCGCAGGGTGTAGCCGCTGGGGTCAAGGCGCAGAAACCCGCTCTGGGTCAGGCTTTCCAGCTCGGTGATGGGAGCCCCCAGGTGGCGTGACAGCCCTGCGGCCATCTCGGGGGACAAGGGGAAGTCGGCCAGCGCGAGGGCCTGGAGAATGGGCAAAGCACCCTCTCCCAGACGCTGGAGCCGCTCCAGTAGGGCATCGCGCACACTGGGGGGCAGGGGCAGCTCGCGGTAGTCGGAGGTGAAGCTGTCGAAGGGGGTATGCCAGGCCCCGGCTTCGGCCCGCAACAACCCCTGGTCGAAGAGGTAGCGTAGAATCTCGAGGACATAGAACATGTTGCCCTCGGTAGCCTGAAACAAGCGCTCTGCAAAACGCTGGCCCCCTTCGCGCTGGCCCGACATCTGGCGCAGCAACTGCACCAGCGCAGGTGCATCCAGGGGCTGGAGCAAGCGCTGGAAAAGGCGGTCTTCCCGAGCAATTTCTTGCAAAATGAGGCGCACGGACTGGTTTTTTTGCAGGGCTTCGGGGCGGGCGGTGCCCAGCAGGAAAAAACCCAGACTGCCTGCGCGGCGTACCAGATAGGGCAAGAACTCCAGGCTGGCCCAGTCCAGCCAGTGTAGATCGTCCCACTGCACCACCCCGCCGGGGCGAACAACGGCCTGCAAAGCCCGGCACAGGGCTTCAAAGAACCGCGCCTTGTGGGGGTTGGTGGGCGGAAGGCCCAGTTCGGGCAGCAGTTGGGCCAGTTCGTCGCGCCAGGCGGGCTCGAGGTTGCCCAGTTTTTGCGCCTCGAGGGCCTGCCTCAGCGCTTCCAGCAAACCGCTAAAGCCAATCCCCTGGCCGCTCTCGCGCTGGCGGATGCGCAGGGTCTCGGAAGGGCCGGCCCCTACCTGATGCTTGGCGTACTCGAGGGCCAGGCGGCTCTTGCCCACCCCCGCGTCGGCCAGCAAAAGCAACAAGCCCCGCCCCCAGTGGGCCTCGAGCCAGGCCCAGTCCTCACCGCGGCCGACCAGGGGGGGCTCGCTCAACAATTGGGCCACCCCTGGCTGCTGTAAGGGCAAAGGCTGCCCTTCCCGCAACTGCGCCCCAAAAGCCTGGGTCTCTGGGCTGGGTTCCAGACCCAGTTGATCCCGCAGCAATACCCGATACTGCTCGTACTGCCGTAGCGCCGCCGAACGATCACCCATTTGCAGGAAGAGACGCATCACAGCCTGCTGTTCGGTTTCCTGGAGGGGGTCTTCGGCAAGCAGCTTCTGATAGACCTTGAGGGCTTCGGCAAACTGGCCTGCTGCTTCCTGGCTACGCGCCAGACCCAGCATGGCTTCCCGGTAGAGGCGCTCCCACCGCTCGCGCTCGGGAATCAGCCAGTCCCAGTAGCTCTCCGAAGCCTTGGGGTCGAGTCCGGCCAGAAATCCCCCCCGCCACAAGGCCAGCGCCTCCGACCAGGCCCCTTTGGCCATACAGGCCAGGAAAGCCTCGAGGTCGGTCTCTACCGGCCCCAGCCCTATATGCTGAGGGCTTTGTTCAAATATCCGTTCCCAGGCTGTATTTTTCAGGCGGAAAAGCTCCTGGCGAAGGTTCCGCCGCACCGCCTCTTCCGCTCCTTCCCACAGCAGGTCGGCCAGACGCGCGCGCTCGACGGCCTGGCCCGACACTGCCAGGTAGGCCGCCATCGCTACTGCTTTGCGGGGCAGGCTCGAGACCGGCTTACCCTCCTGCCAGAGCTGGGGCGGGCCCAGCAAGCTAAGATACAGGGCCATCCATTCCTCCCTTTATCCTCGCTTCCGTTTGAGCCACGAATCTCACATTGCCTCGATTTGAGGTGCTCTTCACCGGGCCAGGCATTGCAAGGGGAATCACTATCCAAAAAAGCTCCTCTACAAACCCAGTCTAGCCCTCATGAGCGGCTACATACGGGTCATCTGCCTTACAGCCGCCTGCCAGTTGGCGCTGCGGGCCAGGCTGGTGCCTATCAACACCGCATCAAAGAGGCCCTCGAGCTCAGTCAGTTGAGCCGGTTCGCTGTAGCCCGACTCGGCTACCAGCAGGCCGCCAAACCCTGCCTGTCGGGCCATCTGGCCCAGCCGTGGCGCTGTGGAGCGGTCAATGCTCAGGTCAGCCAGGTTGCGGTTGTTGACCCCAATAATCGGGGCTCCCGCCGCCAGCGCGACCTCGAGCTCGGCCTCGTCGTGCACCTCGACCAGCGCGTCCAGACCGTGCTCATGGGCAAGCTTCAGATACGCCTCCGTCAGGGAACCCAGCACCGCCACAATGAGCAGCACCGCCGAAGCGCCAAGCGCCCGCGACTGGGCAATTTGCACGGGGTGTACGGTGAAATCCTTACGCAGAATGGGCAAGTCCACCGCCTGCCGCACCTCGAGCAAATCCTGATCCGAACCGGCAAAATAGTGCGGTTCGGTGAGTACACTGATGGCCCTGGCGCCGCCTGCCGCATAGGCGCGGGCCACCTGAGCGGCCTCGAGGGCCACCGCTATTTCTCCTTGTGAGGGGCTCTTGCGTTTCACTTCGGCAATCAGCGACAAACCTGGCAGGCGCAAAGCCAGGCTGAACGAAGGCGGGGCCGCTGCTGGCACAGTCCACTTGAGACCCTCGAGGCCCACCACCTCGCTATAGCGCCGTCTGGATATCTCTCCCAAAATGCCGGGCACTTTGGATAGCTCTGGAACCATATCCTTCATGCTACCCCTTTGCCGCGTAGCCGGGCATGACAAATTCCTTATGCTTCTCACCAGCCACTTTGCTCACCAATCTCTTTAGGCCAGGCACCAGCCAGGACTCTCGGGTTTGGGAGCTTTGAACAACATGCCTGTATGAACCCCCGCTTTTGTTCAAAAACACGTTTGAACCGGCACTTCTGTTTCTACACGTCCAAATCTCCGGCAGACTCAAAGCCCCCACCTATCAAATACCCTGGCGTTTGATCACCCCCAGGCTTGAACATCAGGCGTCTAGAATGAGTTTCAGGGTCAATTAGCTAAACTTAACAAAAATCACTGCACTCAGTCTAATTTTTCTGTTACCATGATTCGTATGGAAGGTATTGTGCTGGCACTGGGAGGCGGCGGGGTTCGCGGCAGCGCACACACGGCGGTGCTGGACGTACTGACCGAGGCCAGAATTCCCATCGCCGGTCTGGCGGGTAGTTCAGCAGGCGCGCTGGCAGCCGCCACCTATGCTTTTGGCATCACCGTGCACCATAACGACCTGAGCGAGTGGCTCAAGGACCCCGAACTCGAGCGCCTGCAAAAAACCGGCGCCCTGTACCAGGTAACCCGGCTGGTGGATTTTGTACGGCGGCCCTACCTGGCCGAGGGAAGCAAAATTCGCCAGGGCTACCGCACCCTGTTTGGCGAGCGTCGCATTGAAGAGAGTCCCATTCCACTGGTCATCCAGGCTTGCGATTTCAACACCGGCGAGCTGGTCATGCTTCGGGCAGGGCCGGTGTCCGAAGCCCTGGCGGCGAGCAGTGCAGTACCCAGCATTTTTCCGCCTGTAGAGTGGCACGGACGGCTTCTGGTGGATGGCGATGTGGCCGAAAAAGTACCGGTCACGGCAGCCAGAGCCCTGCAGGCCGGGCCCATCGTAGCGGTGGATGTTTCCAACCGGGTCGTGCCCAGCGAGCCCAAAAGTGCGCTGGAGGCCGCTCTACAGGCCGGCGAGGCCTCGCGCCGCCGCCTTTTGAGCATGGCGCTGTCCCAGGCCGATGTGGTCATCTCGCTGGCTGCCGACCCTCCCATCGAAACCTTCGACTACACCAAGGCCGACCTGGCTTACCAGCTAGGTCGCAAGCGGGCCGAGGAGGCCCTGCCCCGAATTGAGCAATTGCTGGCAAGGCCCACCTCTAGCAGCAGACCCTGGTGGTCACGCTTTGCTCAACCCAAACCACAAGCGTCCAAAAGCAATCCCGTAACCCACCAGCCCAAAAGTCAAAAACAACACCACCCCTAACCCAAAGGCCAGCCGCGCCGCAAAAATTGCGGCCAGGCAGGCCACTCCCAGCCAGAACGCCGCCCAAAAAATTTGTCGCACCGGTTCGAGGTGGGGTCGTTTAGTGGAGGGACGGACTGCGAATACCCCTACAGCCAGCAGTACCGCACCAAAAAAACCACTCACCGCCCAGGCTGCCCAGGGGGGCAGATCCCACAGGGGTGGAATTGCCAGCCAGGCCAGGGTCAGGTGCAGCATCTGAAGCGCCAGGGTCAGCCCGCTGAGCTGCACCAGGCCCCTCCGGCGCAAGGCCAGGGGCGAGCGCGTGTCAGTCAGCTCGGCCAGGTAAAGCTTCATGGGCAATGGTTCTGAATGCACCCGATGGAAAGTGGACCAAATTCGAATACCAACTCTGCGCGTGAGCGGCGCTAAACGCGCCCCTCACTTGCCGCGCCAGGGGGCGCGTCCGCGGGACTTGTATATCGCTTTTGGGTCACTTCTGAGCAGATTTGGTATAAGTGCCTCCTGCTTGTGTTTTGGATAATGGCATGATCGAAAATCATTCGGGTATTGCGCCCGGAGCATGATTTTCTAGCGCGGCTTGGATTCATCTCCAGACCTTATACGGGCGCAACTTAAGTGCACAACACCAGCAGATTAGCAGGGCTGTTCCCTGGAAATCCTTTTCTCAGGCTGCCATACGGCGTGCTAACCACTGCCAGGCCAGCGTCACCCCCAGCACCACCAACCCGATGATTTCGGTGTTGGGGTTGTTGGGCATCAGCATAAACGCAGCGGCCAGATACAGCAGGCGCTGCAACCAGTTGGCATTTCCCAACAAATACCCCAGCGTCGCTGCCGAAAAAGCCGTAAGCCCAAGGAGTGCTGTTACGATAATGCGACCACCCTCGAGCACGCTCTCCACCCCAATCATCAGCAAGCCAGGGTTGAAGAAGACCATGTAGGCCAGCAGGGCTGTTCGTAGCTCATAGATAAAGCCCTGAACCCCTGTCTTGAAGGGGTCGCCCTTGGCAATGGCCGAGGCCGCATAGGCTGCCAGCGCCACCGGCGGGGTGGAGTCGGCCATGATGCCAAAGTAGAAGGCGAACATGTGGGCAACGATTTTAAGGATGGGCACCTCAATACCCGAGAAGGTCAGCGAGCCATAGTCTATGCCACTTTGCTCGGCAATTTTGGTGACCACCGGAACCACCAGGCTGGCCATCACCACGTAGTTGGCGGTGGTGGGCCGGCCCATGCCCAGCACCAGGCTGATGAGCTGGGCCAGGAACAAGGCCGCCAGCAGGTTCCCCCCCGAGATGGTTTGCAGCAGGTCGGTAAGGCCGAACCCGATGTTGGTGATCAGTACCACCGCAATGATGATGCCGGCCAGACCGGTGGCAATAGCAATGCCCACCATGTTGCGGGCCCCGTTGGCAAAACCCTCGATCAGGATCTGGGCAAAGGAACGAAGCCCGCTCATCAACCCCTGACCGGAGCGCTGGGCGTGGTAGAGTTCTTGCAGCAGAGCTACCCCAATCATCAAGAAAATGGTGTTGAGCGCAGCACGCTCAGGCGAAAGTTCAATAATGAGCAGTGCATAGAGCAAATAGCCCAGGGGAAACACATAGTGCAAGCCGGCCCGTAGCGTGGGCCAGAACCTGGGCAGTTCGGCCTTGGGTAGGCCCTTCAAACCCAGCTTGACCGCTTCCAGGTCCACCAAAATAAATAGCGTTGTATAAGCCAGCAGGGCAGGCACAATCGCCATGACCACCAGCGCCGAGTAGGGTACCCCCAGGAAATCGGCCATGATGAAAGCCGCCGCCCCCATCACCGGGGGCATGAGCTGCCCGTTGGAACTGGCTGCCACCTCAACCGCCCCCGCCTTCTCGGCGGTGTAGCCCGCCCGCCGCATGGCCGGGATGGTAAAGGTGCCGCTGGTCACCACGTTGGAAATCGAGGAACCTGACACCACTCCCGTGAGCGCCGAGGAGACAATCGAAGCCTTGGCAGGCCCGCCGCGTACCCCGCCCAGCACGCTAAAAGCCAGATCGGTAAACCACTTCCCGGCCCCGGCCCGCTCGAGGATGGCCCCAAAGAGCACGAACACGAATACCGTACGCGCCGCAACCCCAATGGGGGTACCCCAGATGCTATCCGAGGCATTCATGAACAACTGGCTCACCAGCGAACGCCACTGCACCCCCGCGTGCAACTGGCCCAAAGCACCTGGCAACTGTCCCTGAAACAAACCCTGAGGCCCAGTCAGGGCGAAGAGCATAAACACGATAGAAATAATGGGCATGGCCGGCCCCAGCGAACGCCATCCGGCCAGCAACAGCATCAGAATAGTAAGGCTTCCAACAATCAGGTCGGTCTGGTTGGCCAGACCGCCGCGTACTTCGATCATGTCCTTGTACTGCCACATCACATACGCCGCCGAGAGGGTAGCGGTGATGCCCAAAATCCAGTCGAAGAGGGGAATCCGGTCGCGGCGGCTCTTTCGATTGAAGGGGTACACCAGAAATACCAGCGCAAAAGCAAACGCCAGGTGGGTGGCCCGGAAAAAAAGGGCATCCAGCGAACCGACCCAGGTAGCCCAGACCTGGAACACACTCCATCCCACCGCCAGGCCAAGAATCAACCAGCGCGACCAGTTGGTGGGTTTGCGCCCCCCCAGTTCGGTCTCTTCCACCAGTTGCTGGGCCTGGGCCTCCGGCATTTCTTTGCTCATCCATAACCTCCTGCAAAACGTTCTGGGATTGCACCTTTTGGCACTCCGGCTTGCATAGTTTTACACCCAAACTGGCTGTGCGTCTATTTTCCTTTAGTTTGAAGGAACGGGTCCTCCCATCCAGGTGGGTTCTACCAATAAGCCGGGGCCGACCCCTAGGGGTCGGCCCCACAGGCTTTCACTTCTTAGCGAATGATGCGCTTTTCGCGATAGAAGCGCTCGGCACCGGGGTGCAGCGGGATGGGCAGGTTGCGGGCAGCAGTGTTGACGTTGAAGAAACGCTGCAGGTTGGGGTGGATGGTTTTGAACTCGGGGTTATCAAAGGTGGCCTTGAGCATGTTGTAAACCACATCGGCGCTGACGCTGTCGGCGGCCAGCCACATCGAGAGCACCGCCACCGAAGGCGTGGTCACGTCCACCCCGCGATAGATGCCGCCATCAATGTTGAAAGCACGGTAGAAGGGATACTTTTTGGCAAGCTCCTGCACCCGGCGGTACTCGACTTCCACCAGCTGTACACGAATGGTCTGGGCGGCCTGGCTGATCACCGAGGCTCCCAGGCCACCGGTGAAGAAGAAGGCATCCGCACGCCCGTCTTGCAGCAGGGCCAGGGCGTTGTTAGGGTTGACCCGGATGGCTTCTCGCAGGTCGTTCAGGCCGAGACCGTAGGCCTCGAGCACCTGGCGGGCATTCTGCTCGGTGCCCGAACCCACATCCCCAATCACCACCCGCTTGCCGCGCAGGTCGGCGATGGTGTTGATGCCGGCCCCGGCGCGGGCTACCACGTGCACCACTTCCGGGTAGAGAATGCCCACCGCCCGGATGTTCTTGACGGGTTTGCCATCGAAGGCTGCGATTCCGGTGCCGTTGTAGGCGTAAAAGGCAATGTCGTTCTGGGCCAGACCCATCTGGAGCTCACCCGAGGCAATGGCGTTGATGTTAAAGACCGAGCCACCGGTGGAACGGGCGTTGGCCCGCACGCCGATGTTGGCATCGTTGACCAGCTTGGCAATGCCGGTAGCCACGGGGAAATAGACCCCGGTCGTGCCGCCCGAGCCAATGGTGATGAAGGTTTGTGCAAAGGCAGAGCCTGCCAGAGCAAGAGAGGCCAATAGCAACAACGTCTTTTTCATTCCTGTTTCCTCCTTGTGCCAACCGGGTTGATTATTCCCCAGCGTCAGGGCGGCGTCAACCTCCAAGACCAACATTTACGGGTCATGCGGTATGGTGAGGTGTGCCCAGGTTACACATCGAAAAGCTGATCGCCGGAGGGCTGGGGCTGGCCCGAACCCCATCGGGCACCGCCCTGGTACGCGGCGCCCTGCCCGGCGAAGTGGTCGAAGCGGAGTTACGTGAACGCAAAAACCACCTCGAGGGCCAGGTTATCCGGGTACTCGAGCCCCACCCGGCGCGTTACCTTAAGCCGTTACCCCCCTCGGCAGACCTGCCCCTGGAATACCCGGCTCAATTGCCCATCAAGCAGGGGTTTGTGCAGGAGTCCTTGGGGCGCATTGCCAAACTGACCTTCGAGGTCTCCCCCATCCAGCCCTCCCCCACCTACGGAGCCGAAGAGGGCCTCCACTATCGCACTGCTGCCCAGTACGCCCTGCACCCCCTGGGCGGCCTGGCTTACCGCCAGCCCCGCTCGAGCCACCTGATTCGGGTCTCCCAGGACCCGCTCATCGCCGAGCCGCTCCAGCCCGCCTTTGAACTGCTGTCTGGCTGGCCGCTGTCTAGCCTCGAGGAGGTCGTGCTGCGCGGCTCCATCTACGAACACAAAGTCCAGGTCGGCTTTATGGGTGGGCAGGCCCGGTTTTTCAAGAAAACCGCCCAGGCGCTGGTGCAGGAGGGCATGGCGGGGGTGGTGTGGGCAGAGGAGAGCCCCAGGGGTCGTTTCCGGGGCCGCATCCAACACCTGGCGGGGGCCACCGACCTTCTGGAGGATTTTGGAGGTATCCTCTCAACGGTAAACGTGCAAAGCTTTGCCCAGGTCAATCCAAAGGCGGCTGGGCTGCTGTTTCGGGAAGCTAGCCGGTTGGTTGCTCCGGGTCGCAAGGCGGTAGAGCTGTACGCGGGCAGTGGGGTGCTGAGCCTGCACCTCGCACCCCTTTTTGAGCAAATGGTGGCCATTGAAATCAACCGCAGTGCAGTGAAGCGCGGCGAGGCCGACCGGGATCGGCTGGGGGTGCAAAACCTGGCTTTTAAACAAGACGACGCGCGTGTACTCGCAAAGCACCTGCCCGCCGATCTGGTCATGGTTGACCCGCCCCGGGCCGGCCTTTCCCCCGAAGTATTGTCGGGTTTGCTGGAAGGACGGCCCAAAGAGATTCTCTACATCGCCTGCGACCCCGCCACCTGGGCCAGGGATGTTGGCCGGCTGGTACAGGCTGGCTACCGTCTCCGCTTCGTCCGGCCTTATGACT
>CALFDH010000225.1 GCA_937950405.1 uncultured Meiothermus sp. | reverse complement strand
CTGCCCATCACCACCCTGATCTTCCGCAACTACTACGCCGAAATCCCCGACGAGATGATCGAGGCTGGGCGCATTGATGGGGCGGGGTTTTTTGGCATCTACAGCCGCATCGTGTTCCCGCTCTCGGTGCCGGGGTTTGTGGTGGTGATCATCTGGCAGTTCACCCAGATCTGGAACGAGTTTTTGTTTGCCGTGACGCTGGTAAGCAGCCCGGCCAACCAGCCCATCACGGTGGCCCTGGCCCAGCTTGCAGGCGGCGAGGCGGTGAAGTGGAACCTGCCCATGGCGGGGGCGCTGCTGGCTGCATTGCCAACACTTCTGGTCTACATTTTCCTGGGGCGCTATTTCATTCGGGGGCTGTTGGCGGGGTCGGTGAAGGGGTAGCGCCACCTTTGCCTGAACACTTTGTAAAAGATGGGAACAGGGGTGAGGGGTTGGAGGGACAGGCGATAGAAACCCGTTACCTACCTTCTACCACCCTCGCTAACCTTGTGTATCACTGAAAGTGGGTTGTGCGCCTAAAGTTGGTATGATACCGGATTCAAAAAGATACTTCACCATACCAAAACCTCAGGGGCTATCTTTTTGAATCCTAGAGCACTCCCCTCCCTTCGGTCGGCGAAGAAAGCGTCTCCCTTCCAAGGGGCGGCATCGCCCTCCGCTACGCGGATAACTTCGGTCGGGTTAGTTCGTCACCATTCGGTAACGAACTAACCGAATCTGGTATAAAAGCGCCCTAGACCGGCGCAGCCTGGGCCGTAGCGAGGGTTTAGCGCAAAGCCTATGGGGCCGTGCTGAAGCTACGGGCTGGGGTGGTGGCCGAGAAAAAGGTGGTGTCCCAGCCGAAGGCGGGGTAACCCAGGGGCCAAGAGTCCGCAGCGAAAGCATCTATGCTGGCGAAAGGCCCGTAGCAGGTGAGACCCCAGGCGTAGGTACGGTTCGCCTCGAGCCCCGGAACCACCGTTGTGCGGTCGGTGTAAAAGGTGCGGGTGGGCTGGCCTGCGCTGCTCAGGAACAGGAGACAGATGCTCGTGCCTGGCCGCGACCATTGCAAGGGGGCATTGAGCGAAAGGCTGCTTTGGTTCTGGCCTGGGCTCAAGGGGTTAGGGGCTTCAGGCAGGTTGAGGTTGATCAAGCCATTGGGCCCCAGGCCGTTTTGCTGGAAGCTGAGGGTGCGGCCATCGGGGGCGTCGGCGTAGGCCGCGAAGGTAAGGGTTTTGCCTGGAATCACCGGGGTGGCCCAGGACAGGTTTAGAGGGCTTTCCGCGTTGTTGGAGGCAATCAGGAAGAGCGAGCGGGCCTCGAGGTTGACGTAAAGCTGCCTCGAGCGCAGGGTCAGGCCGCTGGGGTTGGTCAGGTTCACGCTCAAGGCGCCGGTACTGATAGGCGCAACCCCTACATTCAGGCTGGCGCTCTCAGCTGGGTCGAGCGAGACCACCCGGCTGCCGTAGGCAAGAAAGGCCTCGGGGGTGCCGGGCGCACCGGCCGCGTGCCGCCATTGCAGGGCATACACCCGGCCCTGCACGCTGCCGGTGCCATTCCAGGCTGTGCTCAGGTTATAGGCCGGGCCCTGGCCGGGAAAGAGGGTCTGCAGGTTGTAACCGGGGGGCACGAACTGGGTCAGCCTGGCCTGGGGTGCGCCAAACACCACCTGAACCCCGGTGTTGGAGGGGTTGGGGAAAGTAATGCCACTGCTTGACTGGGGCAGTAGGGTGCCGCTCAGGCTGGCGGTCTGCTCGGCGGGGGCCCCACCCAGGCTGGTGAAAAGCAGCAAGAGAGGGTCGGGCCGGCTCAGGCCCAAAAAGGTGTGCTCCTGGGTAGCGGCAGGCCGCACGGTAAGGTCGTAGGGGGGGCGAACCCCGCTCAGGCTGAAGCGGCCCTCGGCGTCGGTGTTCACACACCGGCTGCCCTGGCAGACCGGCACGTTGGCCAGCGGCTGCCCAAAGCGGTTCCTGGCCTGACCGCTCACATTAATCAAGCTGCTGGCCGAAACCCCTAGGGTGAGGGTGCGCTCACGCTTGAGCACCTGGCCGCTTACGCTGGCGGTAGCTCGCACCAGCAGGGTGTACTCACCAGGGGCCAGACCGCTGGAGGGGTTCAGGGTCAGGGTGCTGCTGCTCTGGATGGGGTTCTGGCTGAAGCTGGCATTGACGCCCAGGGTACTGGGAACGCGCACCAGAGAAAGCTGCACCTCGGCGCTGAAGCCGCCGGTTTTTTCCAGCGTGACCTCGAGGCTCCCGGTAGTACCGGCCTCGAGGTTGAGCGTGCCGCTAGAGAGGGCAATCTGAAAGTCGCCGACAGTGGGAGGCTGCGTGTTTCCTCCACCGCCGCAACCCGCCAGAAGGAGCAAAGGAAGTAATCCGTAGCGCATCTGAGCCTCCTAGTTGATGCACGGCGGCAGCCGGAAGTCCTGCGTGGCGACCGTGGGGCGGTCCGGGGGGCCGGCGTTGCCGTCGGTGACCTCGAGGGTCAGCCGGAAGCGCAATCCACAGGTGGCTCCGGCATAAAGCGAGGTCAGGTTGGCGATCATCACCGTGGGCAGGTCAGTGCCGCTACCGGTAAAGCTGGCGCTCCCTGAGCCGCCGGATACGTTCTGCTGCGTACCGGAGATAGGGTTGCCGCTGCCATCCAGCCGCTGGATTTTCCAGGTGTAGGTAAGCATCTGGTTTTCGTTGTCCTGCACCCAGCCTTTGAGGGCGATCTGGGTGTAGCCAATCTCGGGGTCGGCTCCGGCGGGCTGGGTGATGAGGGCGTTGGGCGGGTAGTTGGCGGGGGCTGGGCTTACATTGATGTTGACAGTGGTGCTGCCCTTCTTGCCGCGGGCGTTGCTGACCTCGAGGGTCAGGGTGCGCGGGCTCGTGCCGCTGGCAAGGGTAATGGTGGGGGCGCCGCAGGCATTAGAAGGCAGGGTATCGGCGGCCACACTACTCTTCCAGACCGCATTAGCGCAGTTCTGGATGCTAAGGCTTGGGTCGAGCCAGCCCCCCTGCAAGAGCACCGTCTGCCCAACATAGAAGCCCTGATTTGGCTTTGGGTTGAGAATCTGGACGCTGGGCGGAGGGTCTTGCACATTCAGGCTCAGGTTGGCGCTACTGCTCTGACCCGCACTGTTGCTGGCGCTGGCAGTGATGGTGCGGGGGCCTTCGGTGGTGAAGGTATGGGTTAGGCAAGGCGGGTTGGCGTTGGCGGCAATGCTGCCCAGGCTGCCCTCCACGCTGCTGCTCAGGCTCACTGCCTTGGGCCCGTCCTGCGGGTCGTAGGCGGTGGCACAAAGGCTATAAGGCTTGAGGAGCTGCGGCGAGCCCAGGCCTGCTTGCGAGAGCGTCACGCTGGGCGGCTGAGGGGTGGCCTGGGCAATGGTGCC
Source organism: uncultured Meiothermus sp. (assembly GCA_937950405.1). Classification (GTDB taxonomy): domain Bacteria; phylum Deinococcota; class Deinococci; order Deinococcales; family Thermaceae; genus Meiothermus. The sequence continues at coordinate 484 of CALFDH010000225.1, read as the reverse complement.
CAGATTTTTATCATAGACCTTCAGGTCGTAGTCCAGGCGAAACTCGGTCACCTCGAGGTTAATGCCCAGGTGAAGGCCGAGGTAGGCCTCTGCCCCGGCGGAAAGGCGCCAGACGGGGTTGCGCGGCACTACTGCGTCCATCTCCAGGTAGCCCCCCAGCTTGGCGTAGGGCCCCACAATGCCATACAACAGCACATCAGCCTTGCCCAAAAGGCTCCCCCGCGCTGAAGCGCCAGCGTTGGCCCCACTCAGGCCGGCATTGAAGCTCTCGCCAAAGCTGCTGCAATTGTTGAAACCGCTCTTGTACTCGAGGCAGGCTTGGGCGTTCAGGCTCTGGGTGGCGCCAAAGCTCAGGCCCGCACTCACCTGCCCGGAGGCGTTCACCACCATCTTCAGGCTGGGCACAAATACCAGCGGTACGGGCCCCACAAACACGGTGATGGGGGTAAAGTTGAAGCTGGCCAGCTCTTTTTCTTTGTTGATG
>CALFDH010000224.1 GCA_937950405.1 uncultured Meiothermus sp. | reverse complement strand
TTACTCGAGAATCTTTGCCACCACACCCGCACCCACGGTGCGACCGCCTTCGCGGATGGCAAAGCGCAGACCTTCTTCCATGGCGATGGGCTTGATTAGCTCCACCGTGAAGGTGATGTTGTCCCCCGGCATCACCATCTCCACCCCGGCGGGCAGTTCCACCACCCCGGTCACATCGGTGGTACGGAAGTAGAACTGCGGACGGTAGTTGGTAAAGAAGCCGGTGTGCCGACCCCCTTCCTCTTTCTTCAGGATGTACACCGAGGCCTCGAACTTGGTGTGTGGGGTCACGCTGCCCGGCTTGGCCAGTACCTGCCCCCGTTCGATGTCTTCCCGCCCCACCCCGCGCAACAACAGGCCCACGTTATCGCCTGCAATGCCTTCGTTAAGGGTTTTGCGGTGCATCTCCACCCCGGTCACCACCGTCTTCTGGGTCTCGCGCAGACCCACGATCTCCACTTCCTCCCCGGTCTTGATCTTGCCGCGCTCCACCCGGCCCGTGGCCACGGTTCCGCGTCCGGTGATGGTAAACACATCCTCCACCGGCATCAAGAAGGGCTTGTCCACATCCCGCTGGGGGGTGGGAATGTAGGAGTCAATGGCATCCAGCAGCTCCCAGATCTTGTCCACCCACTCGTTCTCGCCCCGCTGGGTCTTGGGGTTGGCCATCATGTGCTCCAGCGCCTTGAGCCCCGAGCCCCGGATGATGGGGGTATCGTCGCCGGGGAACTCGTACTGGTTCAGGAGGTCGCGGATCTCCATCTCCACCAGGTCCAGCAGTTCGGGGTCATCCACCATATCCACCTTGTTCAGGAAGACGATGATGTAAGGCACCCCCACCTGGCGGGAGAGCAGGATGTGTTCACGGGTCTGCGGCATGGGGCCGTCGGTCCCCGAGACCACCAGGATGGCCCCGTCCATCTGGGCCGCACCGGTGATCATGTTCTTCACATAGTCGGCGTGGCCGGGGCAGTCCACGTGGGAGTAGTGCCGGGCCTGGGTCTCGTACTCCACGTGGGCGGTATTGATGGTAATCCCACGGGCCTTCTCCTCGGGGGCCTTATCGATCTGGTCGTAGGCCTGCACCTCCACGTTGGGGTTGGCCGCCGCCGCTACAAAGGTGATCGCAGCCGTCAGGGTGGTCTTCCCGTGGTCTACGTGTCCGATGGTCCCCACGTTGACGTGGGGTTTGGTGCGCTCAAATACGCCTTTCGCCATTCGTGTTGCCTCCTTTGGCTTCCGCTAAGGTATTCCCTTTCAGGAACACACCGCCCGCAGCGGTGGACGGGCGGTGTGGGTTTGGAGCTCGGGATCGGGCTTGAACCGACGACCTCACCCTTACCAAGGGTGTGCTCTACCAGCTGAGCTACCCGAGCACCTGAGGTGTTCGCGCACATAGCGCTTCTGGAGCGGGAAACGAGACTCGAACTCGCGACCCTCTGCTTGGGAAGCAGATGCTCTACCGACTGAGCTATTCCCGCGTTAGGTGCGCCTTGGGGGCGCTTTGGTGGGCAGGGGCGGATTCGAACCGCCGTACTCCGAAGAGAACAGATTTACAGTCTGTCGCCTTTAACCACTCGGCCACCTACCCTTGTGGAGCCACCCATCGGAATTGAACCGACAACCTTCCGATTACAAGTCGGGTGCTCTACCAGTTGAGCTAGGGTGGCCCGGCTTGTTGCCCTTCCGATGGCTAGCTGTGGACAAAGGGGTCGAACCTCGTCCAAGTCGTAAGGTTACACCACACGCAAGGGGCTGTCAAGCCGAATAAAGGCCGTAAAAAAGGCAAAAGCATCACCCCCTTTTGGGCGTACATGCGCGTTTCAACCAGTCTGGTACAGTACGTTCATGCAAATTACCCCCTTTGGTGCAGCCCAGACCGTAACCGGTAGCTGTCATCTGGTCGAACTTCAGGATTTCAGATTGTTGCTCGATTGTGGCGCCTACCAGGGGGCCGACGAGGAGCGCAACGAGGAGCCTTTTGGCTTTGACCCCCGAAGCATTGACGCAGTGCTGATTTCCCACGCGCATAACGACCACATCGGGCGCTTGCCCTCGCTGATACGGCAGGGCTATTCGGGCCGGGTGTACGTGACCGAGCCCACCCGGCTGATTCTGCCGGTAATTCTGGAGGATTCACTCAAGCTAATGCAGGAAGAGCGCGAGCGTCTGGAGCGCAAAGGCCGCGAGGTGCCCCCCCTGCCCTGGGATGAAAAGGACCTGGCGGAACTTTATGACCGTCTGGAAGAGGTGGCTTTCTATCAAACCCAGAGCCTGGGGCCCTTCCGATTCCGCCTGCGGGATGCGGGACACCTGCCGGGAAGCGCCTTTGTGCAGCTCGAGGCGAACGGCAAGACCCTGATTTTTAGTGGCGACCTGGGACACCGGCGCAAGGATGTGCTCACCGACCCCGATTACCCTGCTCAGGCCGACCTGGTGCTTTGTGAAGGAACCTATGGCGACCGCTCCCACCGCCCTTTTGCCGCCACCCTCGAGGAATTCACCGACATTCTGAATGAGGTGCTGAGCCAGGAGGGCAAGGTGTTCATTCCGTCTTTTGCCCTTGAGCGCACCCAGGAAATTCTGTTCTATATCCGCGAGCTCGAGCAGCGGGAGGCCATTCCCATCGTTCCGGTGTTTGTAGACTCGCCCATGGCCTCCAAAATCAGCGAGATCTACCCCAAAGTGCAGGACTTCTTCAGCACCGAGGTGCAGCACATCTATTCGCACGGGCTCGACCCTTTCCGGCCCAAACGCCTCGACTACACCCAGGGGGTGGAGGAGTCTAAGGCCCTTAACTTGATGAAAGGACCGCTCATTATCATTGCCGGTAACGGGATGCTCTCGGGCGGGCGCATTCTGCACCACCTGCGCCACGGCCTGCCCGATGCGAAAAATGCGGTCATCATTACCGGCTACCAGCCGAGGGGTGGCCTGGGTGAGCTGCTCATCCACAACGCCGAGACGGTGCGGATGTTCGGCGAGACCGTGCGGCTGCGGGCCAAAACCCATACCCTGGGGGGCTTTTCGGGCCATGCGGGCCGCGATGAACTGCTGGACTGGCTGGACAGCGAGAAGCGTATAGCCCTGGTACACGGCGAAGTGGACAAACTGCAAAGCCTGGGTCAGGCCCTGCGCGAACGCGGTAAAGCGGCTTTTTTGGGGGAGTGGGGCAGACCCATTGAGGTCTAGTGGTTCCGGAACCTGTTGCATCTGCTTTTTGAGGTCATTTTGTGTGGCTGAAGGCTCAAAGCCGAAGGCCAAAAGTCTCACAAACTCGATGTGAGCTGTCCAGAGGGGGTAATGGGAGACAGACTGGACAATGGCAAAGTTCCTGACCACAGAACCACACGTGTTGAAGGCACTGAGGGCGGCATGGCTGGTGGGGGTAAGGAATGAAGAAAAGCATAGCCTTGGTGGGAGCAATAGGGTTGGCCTGGACCCTTGCACAGGATGGTGTGGGCTCGGTGCCCTGGGCGGTTGGGGGGGTGCAGCAACCCGCGCTGTTGCGGGTGAGTGAGTTGCGGAGCCTCCTCGAGCCCAAAGGGGTGCGTTTCAACGAGACCGGCATCCTGGGGCGCTACCTGCTCGAGGTCAGGTTTCCCCAGACCGCGAACGGCCTGTACCTGCGGATGGTCAGCCAGAACGACACCTCCTATGCGGTTTTCGACGACCTGTTCATCAACCTGGCCCAGGTGGACCTGGGCATCCGTACCCCGGTTCGGGTTGAGGGCTGGGCCAACCCTGTGATTACCATTGGACCCACAGTTTTCAAGCTGGGCACTGCTCGCAATCCGGTCAACCCCTACCTGGGTTACATGTACCTGGCGCGCAAGGTGCTGATTGACCGGAGCGATGCGCCACCCTACCTGGCCAAACTCCTCGATGAGGACCCCAAAGCCCGGCGCTGCCTGCACGAGTTGCGGGTAAGCGACCCCGTCGGAACCGTCTATGTGGCGGCCAGCCGGGTCTGGGCCGAGGCCAACCTCAAAGCGCCCTACGACAAAATCCCCGACTTCGCCAAACCGGCAGCTTTTCACGTGGGGGCCGTACAGAACGGACGTATTCGCTTGCTGCTGCCCAATGAATCGGCCAGCTATGCCAGCAGCCTGCCCAACTGGGAAAAGGCGCGGGAGCGTGAAACGCTAGTCCTGATCAAACTTTCGGGCCGGGTGGTGGATTTGCAGGCAGAGTACCAGGTGGTGGTGCCGCCGCAAGGCCGAAGCCGAGCGCTTCGCTGTGCGCCCTAGAGCGCTCTTCGCATATCTGTACCACCTTTACTTGAACACTTTGCAAACGGTAGGGGCGGTAAAGGGGAGCAGGGGTTAGGGGGTGGGGAACAGGTGTTGGAAAACGATGATCTAGCTCCTACTACCCACTCTCACCTCGTGTGTTGTTGTTAGGAGTACGCCTTATACCAACTCTGCGTGTGAGCGGCGCTAAACGCGCCCCTCCCTTGCCGCGTCAGGGGGCGCGTCCGAGGGACTTGTATATCGCTTTTGGGTCACTTCTGAGCAGATTCGGTATTACGCGGCCACGTCTGTGGAGAGCGCGATGGCGACGCCTCTGGGGTGCCGTACGCTTTTAACCATCAGAAGGGCAGTTCGGCGCGTACGGTGGTGCCCTGGTCTTCTACCGACTCGACCGCAAAGCGCCCGCCCCGGGCCTCGACCCGTTCGCGCATCTGGGTCAGGCCAAAGCCACCCATACTGCTAGCCGAGTCTCCGGCCTTGAATCCCTTGCCGTTGTCGCTGACCTCGAGGACACCACCCCGCTCGCCCAGGGAGGTGAGCTTGATTTGCACCAAACCGGGCCTGCCGTGCTTGGCGGCGTTGGTCAGGGCCTCCTGCAAGACCCGGAAAAATACCAGCTCGGAGGCCTGCGAAAGCTCGATTTTTTCCGGCAGGCTGAGGCGCACCCGGAAGCCCGCCTGCTCGGCAAAAGCGGTGGCGTAGCGCCGCACCGACTCGAGAAAGCCGTAGCGCTCCAGGTCGATGGGCCGCAGGGCAAATATGCTGCGCCGTACCTCACGTATCTGGCCCCGCAGGGTCTCCTTAACCAGCTGGAGTTCTTCGGTCGCGCGAATGGGGGCGGTTTTTAGTAGCCGTTCGGCCAGATCGAGTTTGAGGGCCATGAAGGCCAGGGCCTGGGCAATGCCGTCGTGGATTTCGCGGGCGATGCGGTTGCGTTCTTCGGTGAGGGCCAGCTCCTCGGCCCGCAGATAAGCCTGGGCGTTGCGAACGGCCAGGGTAACCTGGGCAGCCAGAAAGCGCAAAAAAGGCAGCCTCTGGCGCAGGTTTTCGGCCTCACCCTGAACGAGCAGCAGGCCAATGGCGGTCTGTTCGCGAAGCGGCACTGCCAGCAGGTTGTCCTGCACAAATACGGGGGCTTCCAGGGCTTCCTTCCATTGGTGCTCGGGCACAAAGGCGTAGGGGGGTAGCTCGAGGTTCCGCAGCACCTGGGGCTGCAGGAAGTTCTCCTCATCCAGCAACAACACCCCGCCCCCGCTGGCCCCGGCCCACGCCAGAATGCGCTCCATCAGGCGCTCTAGCAGCCGGCCCAGGTTGGCCTCGGCCCGCAGGGCCTGGTCCACCTCGTAGAGGGTGAGTAGATCGCGGCTGCGGGCGCGCACCGAGTCGAGCGCCCCGGCCACTTCGGCCACCAGCACCTCCAGAAAACCCTGCTCCTCGCCCGAGAGGGGGCGTAGTAGGGCCACCTCGAGCTTCCCATCCATTCCTGGCAAGGGCACTTCGTGGAGGGAACTGGTGCTCTGGAAGCCAGGGGAGGTTGCCCGTACCCCCTCAAGGGTCAGCGAGGCCTCCATGCCTAACGCCTGGGCCACCTCCTGCACCACCGAGGCCAGGGCCTGCTCGAGGTTGTCGGCTGCCGAGGCCCGCTTGAGGATGTTGCCGATGGCCTCCAGCCGCCGATTACCTGCCTCCAGGGCGCGCTGGGCCCGCTCACGATCCTGTACCTGCTGGGCAATCCACTCCAGCGTCATCCAGGTGACCAGGGGCCCCACCAGGCCATAAAACCCCATGCGCAGCCAGAAGACCACCGGCTGGCCCTGGTAAGGCTCGAGGGAAAGCTCGAATAGCACCACCACCAGGGCAATCGCCAGGGGTAAAATCAGGCGATATAACTTGATTAGGCGGTATAAATTGGGCCCGGACTCCATAGCCAAAAGATAGCAGCATTAGGGGCTGGGGTCGGTTTTGCGGCGTCCGTGCTGGGCATACCAGCGGCTCTGATGCAAGAATCCCCGCAGAAATTGCACTTCACCGGGGGTCAGGTTGGCTTTGTGCAGTAGGCGGCGAAAGCGCCGGACCGCGTAGGGGAGGCGGTTTTCATCGGTAAAGCCGATGCGCAAAATGTACTCGCGAATATCGTCAAACAGCATTTGCAGAGCCGCTTGTTCAGGCAGTTCGCCCGGAGCGGGCTCAGGAGGGTTGAGGGAAGCGCTATAAACCTCATAGCAAAGCAACAAGACCGCCTGGGCCAGGTTCAGGCTGGGCTGTTTGGGCGAAGTGGGTATGCGCACAATCAGTTGGGAGAGGTCGAGTTCGTCGGTGGTGAGGCCCGCAGTTTCGCGCCCAAAGACCAGGGCTACCTTACCCTGTGGCGCTACCTCGGCCACGCGCTGTGCCATGCGTTTGGGGTCTGCTACCGGCCCGGTGTAGATTTCTCGCTCCCGCACGGTGGTACCCACCACCAGCCGGGCCTCCGCAACGGCCTCGGGGAGGCTTTGCACTACCTTGAGGTTGTCCAGAATCTCTTCGGCGTGTACCGCCAATCGGTAGGCCATCGAGCCCCCTGGGTGCAGGGCCAAATCCTCGCGCACCCGTGGCTCGGGGGCCACCAGCCACAAGTCCGAGATGCCAAAGTTTTGCATGGCGCGGGCGGCTGCCCCCACGTTCATGGGTTCCTGGCTGCCCACCAGCACCACGCGGATGTTTGAGAGCCAATTCATCGGCTCTAGCCTAATGGCTCGGGCCCGATGCGTCGAGGTTCTTCGGCGCTAGAGTGCTCTCATGTTCAGATTCGACACCGGATTCAAAAAGATACTTCACCAAACCAAAAACCCCAGGGGCTATCTTTTTGAATCCTAGAGTGCTCCTTTGAGTAAAGGGCTGCCATAGTGTCCCGGTAGACGCTGTAGCCATACCTCGTGTTTATGATTACCACAGCCCGATCTTTCGGTGCAGGTTTGCCGAGTGGTGGGAGTCGCAAGGCTACTCCGGCTTCAAGAGCACCGCCCCTTCCCGCGCGCTGCTCACCAGCGCGGCGTAGCGAGCGAACAGGCCGCTCTGGTAGTGCGGCTTTGGGGGCTTCCAGGCTTTGGCCCGCTTGGCCAGCTCTTTTTCCGAGACTTCTAGGTTCAGAATGCCCTCATCGCAGTCTATGGAGATGATGTCGCCTTCCTTGACCAGCGCGATGGGGCCGCCCACAAAGGCTTCCGGGGCCACGTGGCCGATCATCAGGCCCTTGGTGCCGCCGCTGAAGCGCCCGTCTGTTACCAGGGCCACGTGGGGGCCCAGCCCCTCGCCCACCAGGGCCGAGGTCACCGAGAGCATCTCGGGCATGCCGGGGGCTCCCTTGGGGCCTTCGTAGCGAATCACCACCACGTCGCCGGGCTTGATCTGCTTCTTGAGGACGGCCTTCATGGCGCTTTGCTCGCCGTCGAAGACGCGGGCCGGGCCCCGGTGCACTTTGGTCTCGGTGCCGGCCAGCTTGAGCACCGCGCCGTCCGGGGCCAGCGAGCCCTTGAGCACTCGCAGCCCGCCCTCGAGCTTGAAGGGTTTACTGGCTTTGGTCACCACCTTCTGGCCCCTGGTTTCCCTGGCGTTTTTGGTCTCTTGCCAGAGGGTCTTGCCGCTCACGGTCATCTGGTCGCCGTCAATCAGGCCGCCTTCAATCAAGCGGCGGATAATGAGCGGAATACCGCCCGCTTCGTAGAGCTCCCAGGCGGTGTACTGGCCCCAAGGGCGCATGTCGGCAATCACCGGGGTTTTGCGGGAGATTTTGTCGAACTCCTCCAAGGTCAGCTTAATCCCGGCTTCTTTGGCCACCGCCAGCAGGTGCAGCACCGCGTTGGTGGAGCCGCCCGTAGCGGCCACGGCGGCAATGGCGTTGGTGAAGCTCTTCTTGGTTAGGAAGCTTTTGGGGGTGCGGTTGTGCTTGATGGCATCCGCCAGTATCTGCATGGCCCGGCGTCCGGCGGGCTTTTTCTCAGGATGCACGGCAGGGATGGCGTTGTAGCCGATGGGGGAGAAGCCCATCACCTCCAGCACCATGGCCATGGTGTTGGCGGTGTACTGCCCGCCACAGGCCCCCGCGCCGGGGATGGCGGTGCGCTCGACGGCCTCGAGCTGCTTTTCATCAATTTTGCCCGCCGCGTACTGGCCCACCGCCTCGAACACGCTCACCACCGTCTGGGCCTTGCCGTTCAGGTAGCCGGGGGCAATGGAGCCGCCATAAAGCACCAGGCTGGGCACGTTGGCCCGGATCACCCCCATCATGCCGCCGGGGTTGGTCTTGTCGCAGGCCACCAGCGCCACCATGCCGTCGTAGAGGTAGCCCTGAGCAATCAGCTCGATGGAGTCGGCGATTACCTCGCGGCTCACCAGCGAGCTACGCATCCCGGTGGTGCCCATGCTGATACCGTCGGAGATGGCCGGAGCGCCGAACTCGAAGGTCTGGAAACCGGCCTCCCTGGCGCCAATCTTCAGGTCGGCGGCCAGGTCGCGCAGGTGGTAGTTGCAGGGCATCCCTTCGGTCCAGGTGTTCACGATGCCCACCCAGGGAATCTTGAACTCCTCATCGCCGATGCCCACCGCGCGGAGCATGGCGCGGGCGGGGGCTTGTTGGGGGCCTTGTTTGATGATGTCGCTTCGCATAGGCAAACCTCAGATTTCGTTTTTGGCCTGTGGCTTCCGGGGCTATCTTACCGTGAAATGGCGGCGTTACTCAAAAGCCCGGAAAGCCCTCCGTGTTTGATTCGGCCTGACCTGGGCCTCAGTGTGTTCAGGCTGGCTATGCTGAACCGGGGTCTGATTCAGCAGATGCATCAGGCGTCGTTGTGGGTGGCAATTTTGCCGTGGAACTTACGCGGGTTGCCTTCCAGGATACGCACCAGGCCCTGGGCCGACTGTTCCGGGGTAAGCACCCGGCCCTGCGCCTTGTAGCCCTTGAACAGAGGGCGCAGGGTCTCGCTGCCTCCGCCCTGGGCCTCGCGCAGTTGTTTTTGCATGTCGGTCTCGACAATGCCGGGGCGGTAGGTGAAGCAGGTGACCTCGGGGGCCTCTATGGCCAGTTGCCGGGCCAGGTGTTCTTCGGCAGCTTTGGCAATGGCATAGATGCCCATTCCCGAGATGTTGTGCTCGGCTACACCCGAACCCAGAAACACTGCGACGCTGCCGGGCTGGCGTATCAGATGGGGATAGGCAAAGCGGGCGAGCTGATAACCTCCCTTGACGTTTGAATCCATGATTTCGTCGTACTGCGACTCGATCAGTTCGTAGGCCAGCGGCCCCGCATTCAGGATGCCCGCATTGTGTATGAAGCCAATAAAGTGGCCGATTTGCAACGCCTGGGCGACCAGGGCCTCGGCTACAGCGCTATCGGCGGCGCTCCCGGCCACCGACTCGCAGCGCACCCCCAGGTTGCGCACCTCGTCGCGGACGAACTCGAGGGCCTTTTGGTTGCGGGCGCCTATAACCACGTTGGCCCCGGCCCTGGCGAGCTCGAGCGCCAGGGCCTCGCCGATACCCCGGCTGGCCCCGGTGATGATGAAGGTCTGGTTTTTGAGTTTCATGCTTCTGTATATACGTCCAATCGGCTAGAAGTGCTAGGGGACACCTGACCCAATACAGGTCTCATGTCGCGAGGCCAGACCCTCCATGCGCTGGAAGCTGGGCTTTGAGGGGGTGTGATGGTTGAACCCTCCGCATCGTAGAGGAATCCGGCAGGGGCCTCAGGCCAGAACCTTGTGAAAGCTTTCCACCACCTGCCGCGTGAAATCCTGGGTGCTGGCCTTGCCCCCCAGGTCGGGGGTGGGGTTGGCCGAGAGGGCTGCGGTTACGGCGTCCTCTACCCGTTTGGCGAGGTCGGGGCGGTTCAGGGCATGGGTCAGCAGCATGGCCGCCGAAAGGATGGCGGCGGTGGGGTTGGCGATGCCCTTGCCGGCGATGTCGGGGGCCGAGCCGTGGACGGGCTCAAACAGGGGCGTTTGCTCGCCCAGGCTGGCCGAGGGCAACAGCCCCAGCGAACCCGGCAGCACGCTGGCCAGGTCGGACAGAATATCGCCAAAGATGTTGCCGGTTACTACCACATCGAAGCGGCTGGGCCGGGTGACCAGGTGCATGGCCATGGCGTCCACGTACTGGTGCTCGAGGGCCACATCGGGGTAGCTTTGGTGCACCTCGTCCACGGTCTTGCGCCAGAACTCGCCGACCTCGAGCACGTTGGCCTTGTCCACACTACACACCTGGCCCCGTCGTTTGCGGGCGGCCTCGAAGGCCACCCGGGCGATGCGCTCCACCTCGGGCTTGCTGTAGCGCTCGGTGTTCCAGCCCTCGGCCTCGCTCATGCCACGGGGCTCACCAAAGTAGATGCCGCCGGTCAGTTCGCGGATGACCAGCACGTCCACCCCCCGGGCAATTTCGGGCTTGAGGGGGGAGAGGTGCTCGAGGCCCGGCAGCACTTTGGCGGGGCGCAGGTTGGCAAAGAGGCCGTGGGCCTTGCGCAGGGCCAGCAGGCCGGTCTCGGCCCGCAGGTGGCGGGGCACGTTGTCCCACTTGGGGCCGCCGATGGCCCCCAGCAGGATGGCGTCGGCGGCCAGGCAGCCCTTGCGGGTCACCTCGGGGAAGGGCTCGCCGTGGCTGTCTATGGCATTGCCGCCGAAGGGGAAGGCTTCAAACTCGAGGCCCAGACCAAAAGCCTGGTCAGCCGCTTTGAGCACGTCTACCGCAGCATAGGTCACTTCGGGGCCGATGCCGTCTCCGGGAAGCAGGGCAATCTTGGGCATGCGAATCCTTTCGTCTAGCTGAGCACAGCTTTGGGCAGGCGGGCCGAGGCTTGCTCGAGTAAATCGCCGGCCTCGAGCAGGTCGGCAATCGGGTCCCAGCGCCCTTCTACCAGAGCCTTCTGGGCCGTGGCGGGCAGGTTCACCTTGAAGGCTTTATCGGCGTAGCGCACCTCGAGGTTCTCCACATCTACCGTCACCTCTAAACCGGGGTCTTGCTCGATGGCCTCAGCCAGCGCCGCAATGTCGGATTTATCCGCCGTCACGCACGGCATCGAGAGGGCTGTTGAGTTGCCAAAGAAAATCTCGGCAAAGCTCTCGCCCACGAGCGCCCGGAAACCGGCGCGGTAGATGGCCTGCGGCGAGTGTTCGCGGCTGCTGCCGCAGCCAAAGTTGGCCCCGACCAGCATGATCGAGGTGCCCTTGAAACGGGGGTCGTTCAGGGGGTGGGGCTTCAGGGAGCCGTCCGGATTGAAGCGTTCGTCGTAGAAGAGCGCCTCGCCCAGCCCGTCAAAGGTGACCACCTTCAGATACCGTGCGGGGGTGATGCGGTCGGTGTCGATGTCGTTGCCGGGAACATAAACCGCGCGTCCAATGACTTGTTTGATGGGTTCCAGGGCCATGTGTACTCCTTTGGTTCCTTGTGTGGATGATTGAAGTGAAACGGGTCAGGTCTTGGTTTCGTCATCGTGGTCGGTTTTGATACCCCTCGAGATGTTCCATACCCCCAGCAGCGCAGCGGCTGAAACCAGGGTAAAGCCCAGTACAAAGACGACCCAGGCCCCGGTCGGGTTGTTCGTGAGGCTCTGGAGCCACAGTACCAGGGTGGCGATGGAGAGCAGCACCGAGACGGCCACCAGGCTTAGTCCGAGCAGAATCCGGTTCATGGGGTGGTTTTTCCCAGCACTTGCTCTACGGTCAGTTGAACTGAAGGCAGGGCCAGCGGGGTCAGGTAAGCGCTGCCTTCCAGAGCTTGAATTCGGGTGTAGACTCCGTTTTTGGGCTCCCGGTAGACCCAGACCCGTGCGCCATTTAGATCCACCACCCAGTACTCCACGACTCCGCCTGCAGCATATTTGGACGCCTTAAGACCCTGGTCGGTTGCAAGGCTGGTGTCGGCTACCTCCACCACCAGTAGGGCATCCTCGGCGCTGGCGTCTTTGTCGTGGTAGAAGTCGGGTCGGGGTTTGAGCAGCACTACATCCGGGTAGAACTCGTTTGCGTCCACCAGAAGAGGGTCTTGCACCGAGACGATGACGCGATCCCCGAGCTGGATTGAAAAAGCCTGCAAGAGGCGCTTCACACAAGAGGCGTGAGGGCGGTTGACCGGACTCATTTCCACAACCTGACCATCTACAAACTCCAGCCGCTCGTCCTCCGTAAGGATGCCTGCTTCCTGCATCTGGCGCCACTGCTCGAGGGTGAAGCGGTGTGGCCGGGGGGGCTCGGAAGTGGGTTTGCGGTCTTGCACCATAGTCTTAGGTTAGCACTACGCGCCCACCAGTTCGCCCACCCCAAACACTTCCCGCGCGTCGCTCACCTCACCGGTCACGGCGGCGGCCACCACCATCACCGGCGACATCAGCACGGTGCGCCCGGTGGCGCTGCCCTGGCGGCCCTTGAAGTTGCGGTTGGAGGAGGAGGCGCACAGTTCGTCTCCTACCAGCTTGTCGGGGTTCATGGCCAGGCACATGCTGCACCCGGCACCCCGCCACTCGAACCCGGCCTCGATGAAGACCCGGTCAATCCCCTCCTCCTCACAGGCTTTGGCTACCTGCTGGGAACCCGGTACCGCAATGGCCCGCACGCCGGGGGCTACCTTACGGCCCTTGAGGTACTTGGCGGCCTCACGGAAGTCCGAGAGCCGACCGTTGGTGCAACTGCCCAAAAAGGCCACATCCACCTTCACCCCCTTGATGGGCTGGCCGGGCTTTAGCTTCATGTGCTTGAGGGCTTCCTCGAGGCCGGCCCGCTCGGCCTCGGGGTAGAGGGCGGGGTCGGGGATGCGGTCGGTGATGGCGCAGCCCTGGCCGGGGTTGATGCCCCAGGTCACGGTAGGGGCGATGTCCTCGGCGCGGATGTTCACCACGTCGTCGTAGGTGGCGTCGGGGTCAGAAGCTAGCGCCTTCCAGCGCTCGAGGGCTTTGTCCCACTCGGCGCCTTTGGGGGCGTAGGGGCGGCCCTTAAGGTAGTCGAAGGTGGTCTGGTCGGGGTTGACGTAGCCGATGCGGGCCCCACCCTCGATGCTCATGTTGCAGACCGTCATGCGCTCTTCCATGCTGAAGTTATCGAACACCTCGCCGCCGTACTCGTAGGCGTAGCCGATGCCCCCGTTCACCCCCAGCACCTTGATGATGTGCAGGATGACGTCCTTGGCGTAGACGCCGGGGCGCAGCTTGCCGTTCACGTTGATGCGCCGCACCTTGAGTTTGCTCACCGCCATGGTCTGGGTGGCCAGCACGTCGCGTACCTGGGTGGTGCCGATGCCAAAGGCAATGGCCCCAAAGGCCCCGTGGGTGGAGGTGTGGGAGTCGCCGCAGGCGATGGTCATGCCGGGCTGGGTGATGCCGTTTTCCGGGCCAATCACATGCACAATTCCCTGAAGCCCAGAGGTCACGTCGAAAAAAGTGATGCCGAATTCCTGCACGTTCTTGCGGAGCTGGCGGATCATCTCGTCGGCCTGGGGGTCGGCGAAGGGCTCTTGCAGGCTGTGGGTGGGCACGATGTGGTCCGCCGTGGCGAAGGTACGCTCGGGGAAACGCACCTTGAGGCCGAGGTCGCGCAGCATCCCGAAGGCCTGGGGGCTGGTGACCTCGTGGATCAGGTGGGTGTCGATGAAGAGCTGCGTTTGTCCGTTGGGCAGGGTACGCACCGCGTGGCTCTCCCAGACTTTTTCATACAGGCTTTTTCCCATGATTGCTTTGTGCCTCCTTTGTCCGAAACCTCGAGCAAAAACCCCAGAGACCTTTTGCTCTGGGGCCTGTGACGACGGCAGACTAGACCCCTCGAGCGGGGCGTAGTAGGCGCTGCGCTACGGGGTCCGTCATTGCCAGGAGTATAAAGTTTGGTATACCAAACGTCAAGACTTGGGGCAGTTCACCCGGGCTTCTACCGGTTTCCCCAACCGCTGTCGCCGGGTGAGGGGTTGAAACGACGATGCCCAGGTAAACCATAAGAGCCTGGCAGTTCACGCAGCGCCTGCCGTGCTTACCTTGGTGTGTGGCCCTGGAAGCGGGTATCCTACAGCCAGGATGCTGCTCACGCGGCTGGGACAGGGGCGCGAAGCCGAGGTATATTCCTGGGCCGATGGCTACGTGCTGAAGCTGTTCTGGCCAGAGTTTTCTCAGGCCGACGCTGAACTCGAGGCCCGCCTGACCCAGCAGGTCTGGCTGATGGGGGTGCCCTCTGCCAAGGTAGAAGACGTGCTGGAGTTTGAGGGTCGCTGGGGCCTGGTTTTGCAGTGGATCAAAGGGGTGCCGCTCACCGATTACATCCAGACCGACCCCACACGCCTGCGCTTTGCAGCCCAGATGCTGGGGGCGCTGCACCGCCAGCTTCACAACAAAGCGGCTGGACATTTGCCGTCTCAGCGGCTTCACCTTATCCGGCGTATCGAGGCCAGCCGACTTCCGCTCGAGCTGCGAACCGCCCTGCTCCATCATCTGGAGCGCCTGCCTGATGGAACCGCGCTGTGCCACGGCGACTTTCACCCCGAGAACGTGCTGGTAGGGGAAGACGGGGTGTATGTGGTGGACTGGCCCGGCGCCATGCGCGGCAACCCCCTGGCCGATATGGCCCGCACCACCCTGCTGGTGCTGTATAGCGAACTCCCGCTTGACCTGCCGGGGCGCGAAGAAATCATGCAGCAGCGCGAGCTGTTTTACCAGACCTACCTCGAGCACTACCAGACTTTCTCGGGCCTCGACCTGGCCGAGCTAAAGTCCTGG
The DNA here is from genome assembly GCA_937950405.1 of uncultured Meiothermus sp. GTDB lineage: Bacteria > Deinococcota > Deinococci > Deinococcales > Thermaceae > Meiothermus. The sequence continues at coordinate 2,783 of CALFDH010000224.1, read as the reverse complement.
ATGCCTATTGTGGCGGCGGCCCGCCTGCGCGACAACATTCCCGCCGAGGAGCCCCGCCTGATGCAACTGATAGAAGAGGGCCTGATGCAGGGTGAACCCTCCGAATAACTCTGTTACACTGAAGGTCTGTGTGGCCCCGGAATCCCTCCGGTCAGCCTCGAGGTTTGCATGAAAACCAACATCATCACCTATGGCTGTCAGATGAACGAGTACGATACCCACCTCGTGAAAAGCGAGCTGGTATCGTTGGGCGCGGAATTTGTAGATACCTGGCAGGAAGCCGACTTTGTGCTGGTCAACACCTGCGCGGTGCGCGGCAAGCCCGTCGAGAAGGTGCGCTCACTGCTGGGCGAGCTGCGCAAGGCCAAGGAAAAACGGCCCCTGCTGGTGGGCATGATGGGCTGCCTGGCCCAGCTCGAGGAGGGCCAGCAGATGGCCCGCAAGTTTGAAGTGGATGTGCTGCTGGGTCCGGGAGCGCTCACCGAGATTGGCAAAGCCATAGAGTCCAGACACAAGTTCTGGGACCTCTCCTTCCGCGAAGAACTGACCCACCACCTGCCCCCCGCACCCCAGGGGGCCCTCTCGGCGTTTGTGAGCATCATCCGGGGCTGCAATCACCACTGCACCTACTGCATTGTGCCCACCACGCGGGGCCCCGAAGTGAGCCGCCACCCCGACCTGATCCTGCGGGAAATTGAGCAGCTCAAAGCCGCCGGGGTGGTGGAGGTTACCCTGCTGGGCCAGAACGTGAACTCCTACGGCAAGGACCAGCCCGGCTTCCCGAGCTTTGCCGAGCTCTTGCGGAAGGTGGGCCGGATGGGCCTTCCCCGCATCAAGTTCACCACCTCCCACCCGGTTAACTTCACCGACGACGTGATAGCCGCCATCGCCGAGACCCCCTCGGTCTGCCGCTACATCCACCTGCCGGTGCAGTCGGGCTCTAACCGCGTCTTGCGCCGCATGGGCCGGGAGTACCGCCGCGAGTGGTATCTGGACCGCACCCGGGCCATCCGCGAGGCCATGCCCGACGTGGTGCTCTCTACCGACATTATTGTGGGCTTCCCGGGCGAGACCGAGGAAGACTTTCAGGAAACCCTCTCGCTCTACGACGAGGTGGGCTACGACTCGGCCTACATGTTCATCTACTCCCCCCGCCCCGGCACGCCGAGCTACAAGCACTTCCAGGACCTGCCCCGCGAGGTGAAGGTGGAGCGGCTCCAGCGGCTCATCGAAAAGCAAAAGGAGTGGAGCTACCGGCAGAACCAGCGCTGGGTGGGCCAGATTGTAGAGGTACTGGTGCGCGGTGCGGCCAAGGACGAGAGCTACGTGGAGGGCCACACCCGGAGCAACCACCCCACCCTGCTCCCGGCAGTCCAGGCCCCCCATCCGGGGCTTTACCAGGTGGTGGTCAAGCAAGCCACCCCGCACATGCTGTTTGGGGAGGTGGTGGGGGCCCAGGAACCTGCTACCATTCCCCTGCTGATGGCGTGAAGACCGGGGCCGAAGTAGTGGTCATTGGCGCCGGCATTGCCGGGTTGGCGACGGCGCGTCTTTTGCACGAGGCTGGGAAAGAGGTGCGGGTAGTTACCCGCGAGCTGGGCGAGGCCAGCCGGGTGCCGGATGCGCTTTTGAACCCGGTTCGGGGCAAGCGCGGCACGGTGGCCCCAGAGGCCGAAGAAGCGCTGGAAGCCCTGTGGGACTTTTACCCCCGTTTTGGGCCGGTACGCCGGGGCATTCTCAGGCCCGTGCCCGTGGCGGATCGGGAGGTGTGGAAGGGCAAGCTCGAGGGCCGCCGGATTCCCCACCAGTGGCTGGACGAAGGACTGTACCTGGAAAACGCGGGCTGGCTCGAGACCACCCCCCTGCTGCACCGCCTGGCCGAGGGCCTGGACATCCTCTACGCCGAGGTGGAAAGGCTCGAGCTCAACACCTTGTATCTGCGAACCCCCGAACCCCGCACCCTGCGGCTGCGGGCGGGCCGGGTAGTGTACGCCGGAGGGGCCAGTGGGGCGCATCTGGTGGGCCTGGGGGGGCGGTTTACGCCGGGTTCGGTGCTCCATACCCAGGAGCACTTCAAGCAAGCCCGTTCGTATGGCGTGTACGTAGCGGGGCACAGCCTGGGGGGTAGCTACCTGCCGCATCGGCAGACCTACACCCCGCACCAGACCGAGCCGCACGAAATCGAATGGCTGCTTTCCGAGGCCGAAAAACTGCTGGGCTACCGGCCTGCTTATAGTTCGTCTTGGGCCGGGGTGCGCTACCGGCTTGACCCAGACTACCTGAAAGCAATTCCCGGCGGCTATGCCCTCACCGGCTTTGGCTCGGCGGCGTATTTTTACGCTCCGCTCTATGCCCATCGGCTTCTGAAGCGCATCCAGGGGAAATCCTGATAGACTGACCACCATGCGGCAGTACCACGAGCTGATGCAGTACGTGCTCGAGCACGGGGTGGACAAGCCCGACCGCACCGGGGTGGGCACCCGCTCGGTCTTCGGCTACCAGATGCGCTTTGACCTGTCGGAGGGCTTCCCGCTAGTCACCACCAAAAAAGTTCACTGGAAGAGCGTGGTGTACGAGCTTCTGTGGTTCTTGCGGGGCGAGACCAACATCCGCTATTTGCGCGAAAACGGGGTGACCATCTGGGACGAGTGGGCCGACCAGGACGGCGAGCTGGGGCCGGTGTATGGCAAGCAGTGGCGGAGCTGGGAGGGGGCTAATGGCCAGACCATAGACCAGATGGCCTGGGTGGTGGAGGAGATCAAGCGCAACCCCGACTCGCGCCG
>CALFDH010000223.1 GCA_937950405.1 uncultured Meiothermus sp. | reverse complement strand
CACCGTGGACAAGGGCGTATGGAGCACCAACGTCAGCCTGATTCGCCCTGGCGCGGTTCACCGTGCCCAGGGGGGGTATCTGATTCTGGATGCCCTGAGTCTCAAGCGCGAGGGCACCTGGGAAGCCTTCAAGCGGGCCTTACGCAACGGGCAGGTCGAACCGGTCATGGAGCCGCAAGCCCCGGCCAGCCTCGAGGTCGAGCCTTTTCCCATCCAGATGCAGGTCATGCTGGTCGGCACCCAGGAGTCTTTCGAATGGCTGGAGGAAGACCCAGCCTTCAGCGAGCTATTTCGTATCCGGGTGGAGTTCGCCCCCACCCTGCCCGCCACCCCAGAAAACATGGTCGCCTTGGGAGGCTGGCTGCAAAACCAGGGGTTTCAGCTGACCCAGGGCGGCTTGATCCGGCTTTACGACGAAGCCCGGCGCAGCGCCGAGCAGCGTGACCGTATGGATGCCCGCCTTGTGGAGCTTCGTGCCCTAGCGGAAGAAGCAGCTGTGCTGGGTGACGGCATTCTCAGTGCGGAGGCTGTAGAACAGGCCGTTGTAGCCCGCGAGCACCGCAGCTTTCTCTCCGAGGAGGAGTTTTTGCGCGCGGTACAGGAAGGGGTCTGGAGTCTCCACACCACCGGACGGGCGGTGGGCGAGGTCAACAGCCTGGTGGTGGTGGAGGCGGCGCCCTACTGGGGCCGCCCGGCCCGGCTGACTGCCCGGGCTGCTCCTGGCCGCGACCACCTGATCTCCATAGACCGCGAGGCCGGTCTGGGTGGGCAAATTTTCCACAAAGCCGTGCTGACCTTAGCCGGCTACCTTCGCAGCCGGTATATCGAGAGCGGCCCGCTTCCCGCCACCATCAGCCTGGCCTTAGAGCAAAGCTACGTTTCCATTGATGGCGACTCCGCAGGGCTAGCTGAGTTGGTCGCAGTGCTATCGGCCATTGGCAACTTTCCCCTGCGGCAAGACCTGGCCGTGACAGGCGCTGTAGACCAGACCGGCAAGGTGCTGGCGGTAGGGGCCATCAACGCCAAGGTAGAGGGCTTCTTCCGGGTCTGTGAGGCGTTGGGTCTGAGCGGCAGCCAGGGGGTGATTCTGCCCAGGGCCAACATCTCCAACCTGACCCTCCGGGCCGAGGTGCTGGAGGCCGTGCGGGCCCATCGGTTTCACATCTACGCCGTCGAGACGGTAGAACAGGCCCTCGAGCTCCTCACCGGTACCCGCATGGAAGGCTTCCGAGGCTTACAAGACCGCATCAAAGCCGGTCTGGAGGAGTTTGCCAAGCTGGAAGCAGGCCACAAAGAAGAAGAGAAGGAGTCGTGAGGCTGCAAGTCATACCAGATTCGGTTGTTTTGTTACCGTTCGGTAATGAAACAACCCGACCGAAGGGAGTGCTCTAGGATTCAAAAAGATAGCCCCTGGGATTTTTGGTATGGTGAAGTATCTTTTTGAATCCGGTATCAATGGTCTGGAAAGCCCTACCTGTCAATCCGGCCTGCGCCCTTCGCGTATCATGCAACCATGCGCAGATGGGTGATAGGGTTGTTCGTTCTGAGCAATCTGGCGCTGGCCCAGGTCAACCCGGCTTTTTCGCTACGCTTCGAGCAAGCCTGGCGGCTGGTCAAGGAGCGCCACTACGACACGGGCTTTGGCGGTGTGAACTGGGAAGCGGTAGGCGATACCTACCGGCTCAGGCTGGGCGCAGTGCAGGACTGGGAAGGGCTTTATCGCTTGCTGGACGAAATGTATGGTGAACTCAAAGACGACCACTCGAGGGTGCTGAGCCCCTCAGAGGCCCGGCGTTACCTGAGCGGTGGACAGTGCCTGGCCCTGCCTTTTAAGGATCAGGACTTACTTCCCAGCGCTACCCAGCCTTCGCCTGCCCCCAACCCTCTCAGCCCCTCCCCTACCAAGCCGGCAAACCCGGCCCCGGCGCCTACTGAAGCCTCGAGGCCCGCCTACGAGGCCCCTCAGGTGCGCTTTACCGATGGGGTGGTTATCTTTCGGCTCAGCAACCTGGTGGATGCGGCGGGGCTGAGCGCCTTGCAGGAGGCCATCCGCCGCTACGATGCCAAAGCCAAAGGCTATGTGCTCGACCTGCGCGGCAACCCTGGCGGGCTGGTGCTGCGTATGGCCGAAGTGGCGGGGGTTTTCATGCGGGGCGTACCCTGGCGGATCGTCAGTCGGGGGATTGGGGCCATTCCTTTTCCCACCACGCCCTTCTTGGGTCGTCCCCAAACCCAAAAACCCCTGGTGGTGCTGATTGATGGTAATGTCCATTCTGCCGCCGAGGGGCTGGCCGGCGCCTTGAAAAACGCCGGGCGGGCCTACCTGATTGGTACCCGCAGCGCGGGCAACACCGAAGCCCTTACCCCCTACTGCTTCCCTGATGGCGGCGTGGCGCTGGTGGCCAACGGCGTGTTGGCCCCGTTTAGCGGCCCTACCTGGGAAGGGCGCGGGGTAGAGCCTGACCTGGTAGAAGAGAACCCGCGTGAGCAGCTCGAGGCCGCTTTGCGCTACATCCTGAGCCAGCGATAACCCTCCCCTACAATACCGGATTCAAAAAGATACTTCACCAAACCAAAAAACCTTAGGGGCTATCTTTTTGAATCCTAGAACGCTCCCTTCGGTCGGGTTAGTTCGTTACCATTCGGTAACGAACTAACCGAATCTGGTATAAGCGACTACCCGCTCAGGGCATCGAGTCTGTCCATTTCCTGATCGGAAAGCCGTATGCGCAGTGCAAGGGCATTGCTCTCGGCCTGCCGCGCGTTTTTTGCGCCCGGAATAGGCAGTGTGCCTTTCTGGATGCACCAGCGCAGGGCTATCTGGGCTGGGGTCGCACTCAGATTCTGGGCCATCTCGCCCAGGGTCTGCAGCAGCCCTGGAATCTGGGCTTTGTGCGTCACATAGCGCTGCGCGCGGTAGCGGCCCGGCGGGGGGTTCTCCAGGCTGTACTTGCCGGTGAGCCAGCCCATGGCCAAAGGGCTATAGGCCATCAGCACAATGCCCTCGGCCTGCATGGCTTGCAGCAGGCCCGACTGCTCGGGCTTGCGCTCGAGCAGATGGTACTCGACCTGGTTGGCCGCCAGGGGAACCTTGTGTTGGGCCAGCACCTGGGCTACGCGCTCGAGCTGGGGCAGGCTATGATTGGAGACCCCCACCGCCCGGGTTAGCCCTTGCTCGTAGGCTTCGGCAAGTGAAAGCGCCCAGTCCTCGAGCGAGACCGGCTTCCAGGGCCAGTGCAGCAAGTACAAGTCGAGCTGCTTCATCTGCAGGCGTTCCAGGCTTTTTTTGAGCGCTCCCAATAGCGTTTTGCGGGAAAACCGCCAGGGGTAGGGAAACAGCTTGCTTACGATGAGGGGCTTGGCGTCGTGCAAATGTTGATACTGCCCCAAAAGCCTTTCCGAAAGCCCAAAGCCATAAAACTCTGCGGTGTCAAACAGCCGCACGCCCCCTTGCAGGGCCGCCTGGTAGGCCGCCTGGGTATCGTCTTGCTGGTAGCCCTTGCCATAGCCCCACACCAGCCTGTCCCCCCACTGCCAGGTGCCAATGCCCAGCGGTGGAATGGCCGGAAGCCCCTTTATCTGAATGTAGTCGCTCACCTCTCAAGGCTACAACGCGACGAGAACGTCACTTGTTTGATACCACCCAAAGCCAGGAGGATCGGCGCAACTGCTCAGGCCAGCCCTCGACCCTCGACACTTGACCCCTAGACCCCACACTACCCCTGCACCACGTCGAAATACACTTCCTGCAAGCGATCCACAATCACCTCGAGGCCCTTGTCAATGGCCCGATCCAGGTTTTCGGCAGCAATCAGCGGAACGCCCGCCCCCCTGGCCAGTTCCACCAGATGCTGCTGAATCAGGCGAATCTGGTCGAAGTGCTGGGCATAGGCCCCACTGGTACGCGAGCCCCTGGTTTCGCGTTCACGCAGGGCAAAGCGGTCGCGGTGCAGGGCTTCGTCCTCGAGCACCAGCATGATGGGAATTTGAATGACCTCACTCTGATACTGGTGGGTCATGTAGCCCGGCACCACGTGTACCCCTTCCACCACCAGCGAGGTTTTTTCTCGAGCGCTGCGCTCCTGGATGGCCTTGAGCCCTACCGCTACCCTCGAGACCTGGTCGCGGAACCCCTGCATGACCATGGCCGGGCTGGGCTCGGCGGTGTAGGGTGTGGCCAGGGCCCGCCAGGAGTCAAAGCTGCTGGTGTGCAGGGTGGGCAGGAGGTCTTTGGGAATGGTCGCCCGCAATATTTCCCGCACCGCATCGGTGGAAATCATACGGGTGATGCCCAGTCGGTAGGCCAGCGCCGAGGCCAGCACGCTCTTCCCCACCCCCGCCACCCCCCCAATCAAGAGGTGCACCGGCTTGACCGCCCGCCGGATGCTGCGGAGCAGATGATAGCGGCGGGCTACTTCCTCTCCCGCTTCTTCCAAAAGCTCTTCCGAGACCGCTTTACGCAGATAGTCGCGGGTCACCACCGCCGAGCCCGCGTCGCGCAGCCGTCGCTCCACATCGCGGGCCAGACGGTAGGCCGAGTCGGGTGAAAGCCCCACCGCCATCACCGACTGGGCCAGCACCCCCTTGGAGAAAGGCACTCGAGGCTCGCCCTCGCCCTCTTCCACAAAAATCTCCCCTGCCAATGCCTGCCGCCCCGCATAGCGGGTTCGGGCCGCAGGGCCAAACAGCTCCTCTATCTCGGTGGTGATGCGTTTCTCGAGTTCGTCCGCTTCTATCGAACGCACCCCACTGCGGCGCAAGCGGTTTTCCACCGCCCGGGCCAGCGTCTGCGCCTCCCGCATAGAAAATCCCGCATCCTCCAGGCTGCGGGCCAGCACCCCCTTGGAAAAAGGCCGACGGCGATAACCCTCCTTGACCACAATATCCTCGAAAGCCTGGGTCTGGCCTCTGAGCCGCTCGGCCAGTTCGGGGCCAAAGTTTTTTTCCACCTCCTGAATCAGTAGTTTCTTGAGGGCCAGGGCCGTAATTTCGGGCTTCTTGCGGGTCTTGAGCTGCTCCTCGATGGTATGCGCCACCGACAAAGCAGGTTCCATTTTCAGCCCCGCCATCATCATGGACTCTACTAAAAGCCCTTTAGAAAATGGCCAGCGAAAGCCCCCTGGCGTCTTGATGAACACTTCGCGCACGGTTCAATCGTACCCGAAAACCGTTTGACACACCCTCTGGCAAGTGCTAACCTAGCGTTTGCTGAACCACTCTTGGGTGGCAAGCGCGGCGCTGTAGCCAAGTGGTAAGGCAGAGGTCTGCAAAACCTCCATTCACCGGTTCGAATCCGGTCAGCGCCTCCAATGTTTTCCGCCAGCGGAGAAACACGGAGCAAAACCCAGCCCACACGGGCGCGTAGCTCAGATGGCTAGAGCACTACCTTGACACGGTAGGGGTCGCTGGTTCGAGTCCAGTCGCGCCCACCACAATCCCCCCTTCAGGAGGGGATTTTTTTATGCTTTGACAGAAGCAAATTCTTCCTTGCCCACAAAACGGAAGGGATACTCATCGCTTATATCAGCCCGGCCTTCCGCCACAAGCTCTTGCATCAGTTTCATGAGCCTGCGGCGAGACATGGGAAAACGCGCCTCGAGCTCCTCGTAGGTCAGGGGACTCTCGGCCAGAGCCGCCGCCACCGCCGCTTTCAGCTCCACCCACTTGCCGGCCCTGGAGCCGCGCTCCTCACCCAACAGGCGCGCCACCACCTGGTCGCGCAAGACGGTGGCCTCGGTAACGCTCATACCCAGGGAAGGGGCCAGATCGGACAAAGAAGCTCCGTTGGCGTAGGCCAGCACAACTTCCCGTTCAGCCCTGGACAGGCGCTCAACCACCCGTTCCAGCGGCTCACCTGTACGCTGCTCAACGGCCAGGCGAAAACGTCGGCCCTGAGCCTGTTCTTTGGTATTCTCGCCCCTCAGCTTCCTCAGGGCCCGATGCTCAACCTGCCGCACCCCCTCGGGGGTTAGCTCGAGGCGCCCCCCAATGGCCCGCAGGGTTTCACCCGAGGCTCGTGCGAGCAAGACCTCGCGCTCGAGGGGGTAGAGCTTCTCGAGGTGATCGGTCAGCTTGCTTGGCAAAATGCCTTTACTCAAAAAATACTGTCCTGGTGTTTTTTTTGGCATATTTGCTAGGAACACTCCACATTTTAGATTATAATGTTGTATCGGGCGCTACAAGCCCACTTATACACCTTCCAGGGTGGCATTGTAGCCCAGCTAACCCCCTCAAGTGGAGGGAATCAGCATTTGAAAGGCATTGCAAAGGCAGGGAGACATGAAAGAACAAGCCATTCTCATCATGACATCGGAAGGGGCCCCCCGCCCAGGGTTGCGCTCTGCTGCCCCCAGCTCGGGCTGGACCAAACTCTTCCAGGCCAAAGACTACTACCTCGACCTCAGCTACAAGCACGACGGCCAGCAGGGTCTGCTGTTGGGGCAGCTATTGTGCGAGGGCGAAGCCTCCTCTGGTGCAGCTAAGCTAACCCTGGTAGGCCCCGAAGGCACCCCTCTCCAAACCGAAGAAGTCACTCCTAACGCCGGTTTTCGCCTGGTAGTTGGCGATGTGGCCGCTCACCACCTCGAGCTCACCCTCGACCAAACCACCTTCGAAGTAGCCCTCTCCTAAGCCCCACCATCACCCTAGAGCCGCTCCCAAGCGGCTTTTTTGTTTGCATCTGGGCTGCCGCTCTTCCCTCCTGGCACGTAACGCTTTTGACCAATTTTTGGTGAAAAAATCACCACCCATGCTCCCAAGGCCCTCTACGCTAGATGTGTCTACTTCGGTAGGCGCCACAAATTCGCCGTATTGTAATCTTGATACATTCTAAATCAAGTGCAGATTTTCCCGTATGCCTTGACATGGCGGGAGGTCTTACCGTATTGTTTAGTCAAGGTTGGAAGCAAACAAATAAAAACGCTTCCAAGCCGTCCACAAGGAGGAAATTATGAAAAAGATCGCCTTCAAAATCATGACCCTGGTCGCCGCCCTTGTTGCCCTGGCTGTGGCCGCTGGTGCTGATAGCCATTGGAAGTAATCACGTAACGGTTTTGCGAGTGTGGATGTGCAATCCG
>CALFDH010000222.1 GCA_937950405.1 uncultured Meiothermus sp. | reverse complement strand
CAGCCAACTGCCGGGGTGGGCAATACCGCCACCATTTTCTTGCGTCTGAGCGATGGCTCGGGCCTGCAGGTGACCACCTCGAGGGCCCAGCGCAAGGACGGCAGCTTTTACCCCGACCGCGTAACCCCCAGCGTGAGCTTTGCCGACGACTTTCAGGCCCTGGCCGAAGGGCGCGATCTGATGCTGGAAAAAGCCATTGAGCTCTTGATGGGCGTGAATGTGGGGGTTGAGCAAGAGTAATCCAGTACGTTGCCACCGATAGGTTTGTTCTCCTGGGCTCGGCCCGGAGACGGCGGATTTCGTGCAGGGTGGGTCGGCGACATTTGCTGGGCGCGGGCTAATTCGCTCTCGACAGGAGAGTCCAGTACTGTACCAACCTTAGCAATACACCCAACTTTCAGCGACTCACAAGTTGGGTTAGGTGGAAGGAGGTGGGTTGCGGTTTTTAGGGGCCTGTCCCCTCACCCCTAACCCCGGTTCCCTACTTGACCATTTCCATTCCATGCGTAATATCCAGGCAAGGATGCCATTACAACCCCTCCACCGGCTCGGTTTCCAGCGTTCGGATGGCCTCGCGCAACCAGTCGGGGATGCGGGCAGGTTTATCGTCTTCCAGCCAGACCACCACCACCTTGATGCGAGCGGCCAGGGCTCCATTGGCCCAGATCTCGCTATGGGTGCGGAAGCTCGAGTTGCCCACCCGCTCCACCCGCAGGGCAATCTCCACCTGCTGCCCAAACAAGATAGGTTGAATGTAGTCTACCTCAGCCCGCGCCATCACGAAATGGCCGCTGTCTATGGTAGCGCCGGCCCGCCGCAGGTAGTGGCCTCGTGCCACCTCGTCGTAGGTCAGGTAAACCGCGTTATTGACGTGCTTGAGGGTGTCCAGGTCGCTGAAACGCACCTCGAGGGGGACTCGCACCGGAAAATACATGCCCTGGATTCTATCCCGACTCGAGTCGAATCCCTATACTTTGGCCTATGAGCCAAGCCACCGCCGAGCTTCCCACCTGGGATTTGGATTCTTTGTTTCCAGGATTTGAGTCCAAGACGTTTTTGGCTGCCTGGAGCCAGGTGGCGGCCCAACTGCGGGATTTGCAGGACTTCCTGGAGACCCACCGCATTGGCCAGGAGGAAGCTTCTACCGACAGGCATACCTTCGAGGCCCTGGTGGAGAAGCTCAACACCTTTGGCGATACCCTGGGGCCGCTGTATGCCTATGTGCAGATGCGGGTCGATGCCGATAGCGCAGACTTTTCGGCCCAGGCCAGGCTTTCGGAGCTCGAGCTTCTGCACCTCGAGTACCAGAAGCTGCGCCCCCGCATCCTGCGCTGGCTGGCCCGCCTCGAGGCCGATGTGGTGCAGGCCGGTGGCTACCGGATTCTGCTCGAGGAGGCCAGGGTCCAGACCCAGCACCTGATGTCCGAGCCCGAAGAAGTGCTGGCCGCAGAACTCTCGCTCTCCGGAGGGCGGGCCTGGGTCAAGCTGCACGGCAACCTGACCAGTCAGATTACGGCGGTGGTGCAGGGGGAGGAGTTGCCCATGACCGCCGTGCGGAACCTGGCCATGCACCCCGACGAGGCCGTGCGCAAGGCTGCCTACGAGGCCGAGCTTAGCGCCTGGAAGGCCCACGAAGCCGCCCTGGCAGCGGCGCTTAACGGCTACAAGGGCGAGGTCTCGACCCTGAACCGCAAGCGTGGTTGGCCCGACGACCTGGCCCCGGCCCTGTTCGAGAATCGCATCCGCCGCCAGACCCTAGGGGCCATGCAGCAGGTGATGGTGGATAGTTTGCCCCACTGGCGGCGCTATTTTGCCGCCAAGGCACGGGCCATGGGCAAGGACAGGCTGGACTGGTGGGATCTGTTTGCCCCGGTGCTGCAACCCGGCGCCCGCCCCAGGAAGTGGGGCTGGGAGGAAGGGCGACAGTTCATCATCGAGCACCTGGCGGGCTTCTCTCCGGCGGCTGCCGACCTGGCCCGGCGGGCTTTTGCCGAGCGCTGGCTGGATGCCCCACCGCGCAAGGGCAAGGTGGGCGGGGCCTATTGCAACCCGGTAGGGCAGGGGCGTTCTCGCATTCTGCTCAACCACGAGGACAGCTTTGAGTCCCTCTCGACCCTGGCCCACGAGCTGGGCCACGCCTACCACAACCACTGCATGCGGGCAGTGCCCTACCTGCTGCGTCAGGAGCCCATGACCCTGGCCGAGACCGCTTCCATCATGAACGAGACGGTGGTAGGAGAGGCGGCCCTGCGGGTGCTACCCCCCGCCGAGCAACTAGGGGTGCTCGAGGGCGGCCCGCAAAGCGCGGCCCAGATTATTGTGGACATTCACTCCCGCTCTCTGTTTGAGCAGTCGGTGTTTGCCAGGCGCCGTGAGCGGGAGCTTTCGGCAGCGGAGTTTTGCCAGCTAATGCTAGAGGCCCAGCTAGAGACCTACGGCGAGGCCCTGGCCACCTATCACCCCTACATGTGGGCGGTGAAGGGGCACTACTACGGCTCGAACTTCTATAACTTCCCCTATGCCTTTGGGCTCCTGTTTGGCCTGGCGCTGTACCAGCGTTATCTGGAAGAGGGTGCCGGTTTTGTGGCCCAATACGACCAACTGCTAGCCTCGGTGGGCAAGTACCCTGCTGAACAACTGGCGGCCCGCTTTGGTTACGATCTGGAATCGGAGGGCTTCTGGCAGGAGGGAATGGCCGTACTGGTCAAGCGAATAGAGCGTTTTGAACAGATGATTTTATAAATAGAAAAAAAAAGTTTACTAAATGTAAAAAAATTATTGACAAAATGCAACTCCCTGGTTTATAGTTATTACCAGGGAGGTCAACCATGTTCGGACACTTCAACCAAACAGAACTGACCGTCGTAATCACCGACAAAATCAACACCTATTGCCAGGAAGCCGAGCGGGAGCGCCAACTACCCAAACACTCATTTCGCCGCCGCGTTGCCCAGCAGCTTCGGGCCTGGGCCGAGGTGCTGGAGCCGACCCCCAGCCGTACCCCTGCTAAAAGGCGGTTGCGCGGGGCTTGAGCCCAGGGGGCAGGAGCATGAATAGGGCGGTCACGGCCCCCTACCCCGGCCACCCGGAAGAAAAGGAAGAGGTTTGAGTATGAAGCCCACCGTGGAGGTTCCCATGTCTGAACAAGAGCGTATCCAGGCCCTGTTGCAAGCAGGCAAAATCACCCAGCAGGAAGCCGATCTGTTGCTTTCGGCCCTCGAGGAAGGCGATACGGCGGCCCAGCAGGCCCAGGCCACTCTGGGTGAGCAGTATGCCGCCCAACCCAGCGGCTGGCAGCCGGAAGGGTTGCGCTGGGTGCGGGTTCGGCTCACAGCGGGCCAGCTCGAGGCCCGGCTCGACGAGAGCCTCCAGATGCCTGTGGTTGAGGGTCCGGCGGAAGTGCGCTCGGCGGGGCCCGACCTGGAAGTGTGGCCCGAGATGCCCGGGGGTAGCTTTTTGGGCGGTCTCTTAGGTCGGGTGGGTTCGCTGGAACTGCGCCTCCCGCCCGGCTGGGGTCTGGAGATAGATAGCAAAGCCGCCCAGCTCGAAGCGGAGGGCATTGCCTTTTTGAAGGGTCGGGTGGCGGCGGGCAATGTCGAGCTTGGGGCCGTGGAGGGGCTCGACCTCGAGGTCACGGCGGGCAACGTGGAGGGCTCCCTTCTGCTGCGGGACGGTCAGCACCGCCTGCGGGCCTCGATGGGCAATGTCGAGCTAGACCTGCTGCCCGAAAGCAGCGTCCGGCTCAGCCCCAGCGTGAGCCTGGGCAACCAGGAAGTTAGAGGGTTTGATCGCACCTCGAACGGGGCCAAAGGGCAGCTAGGGGAGGGAAGGGCTAGCCTCGAGGTCTCGGTACGCATGGGCAACCTGGAAGTAAAGGCGAGGGGGTAGATTCCCTGTCGGGACGGGCAGACCACGTACACCCTTAGGCCATGACCCCAACGGCTAAAAGTCGGGCAAAGCCTCGGGCCACAAAGCGACCCAGGGCCAAATGCAAAGGGGCTGTGCAAAGCCCTTTACCCACGGTTTTTTTCTTTGCGATTCTCTAAGGAGTCCTGTATGGAAGACAAAAAGCGCATCATGGATATGGTCAAGGAAGGCAAAATAACCGCCGAGGAGGCCATTCGCCTATTGGAAGCAATGGACTCTGGGCGACCCCAGACGGCGGCCCCCCGTGCAGGCTACGCTTACGCGGTGGCCACCACCCCACCCCCCCC
>CALFDH010000221.1 GCA_937950405.1 uncultured Meiothermus sp. | reverse complement strand
CAGCCACCCCTTTCCCCCATGAAGGGGTAAAGGGGCCGGGGGATTGGGGGTGTAAAGGCCCATGACTGCAGAAGCCAGGTGCATTTTCCCGCGCTCGCTTGCTTTGGGGAAAGGGGCCGGGGGATTGGGGGTGTAAGGGTTCGCTGTCACGCGACAACCTCCTCGTACAGGACGGTGGCCTCTCCGCTGATGACCTGCTCGCCCCGCTGGTTCGTACAGACGGTTTCCAGGGTCAGGATGGGCTTATCCTCGCGGATGGCCTTGACCGTCACGGTGGCCGTGATGGTGTCGCCGATGAAGGTGGGCCGCAAAAACTTCAGGGTCTGGCCCAGGTAAACGGCCCCCACCCCCGGTAGTTTGGTGCCGATCGCGGTGGAGATCAGCCCGGCTACCAGAATGCCTTGGGCGATCCGCTGTCCAAAGCGGCTTTTGCGGGCAAACTCTGCGTCTACGTGCAGGGGGTTGGTGTCGCCTACTGCCCCGATGAACTGCGCGATGTGGGCTTCGCCGATGGTCTGGGTGTAGCTGGCCGAGTCGCCGACTTTGAACCTCATGGGTGAGCCTCCAAAAAAGATGTGAGATGTTGAACCAGAAGGGGGGTGTTTTCCAGGGCTGCGACGTGCCCCACGCCGGGAAGAACGCGGTGGACGGCTCCCGGAATGGTCTCGGCTATTTCCTGGCTATAGAGGGGCGGAAACAAGAGGTCTTCCTCGCCCGAGAGCACCAGGGTGGGGGCTTTGATGTTTGCAAGCCGGGGCCGCAGGTCGCCCAGGGTGAGAAAGCCATTCATCAGGTTGTGCTGGGCTTCTACGCTGGGGGCTGCAAGGAACATCTGCTCGAGCGATGCGGGGGTGTCAATCTCCGGATGGGCCTCCAGAAAGGCCCGCCCCCAGATCCAGGGCAGCGCTATCTGCAAGCGACCCAGGGTGCCAGCCCATTCCAGGGCCAGCTGCCAGCTTCGCACCTTGGCCCGGATCAGGGGTTCTACTCGAGCCGTGGTGCAGAGCAAAACCAGCCTCTGCAAGCCGCCGGGCTGCCGGGCTGCGTACACCTGGGCCACAATTCCCCCGTTGGAAAGCCCCAGCAGGTGGTAGCGTCCGATTTCCAGTGCCGCTAGAAGTGCATGTAAGTCGTCGGCGTGGAGTTCGGGGGTGTAGGGGCCTTCGGGTACGGCGCTCTGGCCCTGTCCGCGCATGTCGTAGCGCAGAACCGGAAAGCCTTGCAGGTAGGGCATCAGGGGCTCCCAGGCCTCGGTGCGCTGGAAGATGCCGTTGAGCAGCACCAGGGTGGGACGGTTCTTTGGAGCATCTGAACCCTCGAGCCGGTAATAAAGCGTGGTGCCGTTGACGGTAGCGCTAGGCATGTTCCCCCTTGAAACGCGCAGCCAGCGCACTTTTGAGAATTTTGCCGGGGCCGCTTTTGGGTAGCTCGGGGGTGAAGAGAAAGTGCTTGGGCACCTTGTACCCGGCCAGCCGGGTTTTCAGGTAGGCCCGTAGCTCCTCCTCGCTTACCGGGTTCTTGAGCACGATGGCGGCCAGCCCCACCTCGCCCCAGCGGGCATCGGGCACGCCCACCACCGCACACTCCAGCACGGCGGGGTGGTCGTAGAGGGCCCGTTCGACCTCGATGGGGTAGACGTTCTCGCCCCCGGAAATGAACATCTCCTTGGCCCGCCCCACAATGAAGTAGCGCCCTTGCTCGTCGCGCTCGGCAAGGTCGCCGGTGCGCAGCCAGAGCCGCCCTTCGTGCTCAACGAGCGCTTCGGCGGTGTCGGCGGGGCGGTGGTAGTAGCCCGACATGACCACCGGCCCGGACAGCCAGAGCTCCCCCCGATGGGGGTTTTCCTGGCCGCTGGCGTCTACCAGCCGGGCCCACAGGTGGGGCATGGGGCGGCCTACCGACTCGGGGAACTGCTCTGCCTCGTCGAGCTCGAGGGTAAAACAGTTCACGCCGCACTCGGTCAGGCCGTAGCCTTGCTTGAAGCGAACCTGCTTGGCCCTGAATGCCTCGCGCACCGGGGCCGGACAGGGCGCTCCCCCCGAGATGGCCCAGCGCACGCTCTTTAGGTTGGCTGTGGCAAAGTCCGGGTGCAGGGCCAGCATCTGGAACATGGTGGGCACCAGGAACAAAAGGCTCACCCGGTGTTCCGAAACCCAGTGCAGGTACTCGGCGGGGTCGAACTTTTCCTGAATAATCACCCGGCCCCCCAGGTAGAGGAGAGGGGTCGCCAGCGCGTTCAGGGCGGCGTGAAACATGGGGGTCGAGACGATGTAGGCGTCGTCTTTTTGCAGGCCCCAGCTCAAGCAGGTCTGGAAGGCATTGACCAGCAACTGCCGGTATGGGATGAGCGCCCCTTTGGGCAGGCCGGTGGTGCCGCCGGTAAAAAGAATCAGGGCGGGGTCGTCGGGGGCTGCCTGGTAGGGCGAAAGGGTGCCGGGCGAAAGGGTTTGCAGCGCCTCGAGCGGCCAGGCCCCTGGGTCTAGCCGCCGGGCCAGGTCGGCCAAGTCCGGCCCGTAAAAGAGCGCCCTGGGGCGGGCGTACTCGAGCAGCCCCCGTAGCTCGGCTTCGCTCAGGCGGTGATTGAGCAGGGTGGGCACAAAGCCCAGCAGGGGCGCGGCAAAGTAGAGCTCGAGGTAGCCCAGATGATTGAGGCTCAAGACCCCTACCCGGTCGCCTTTCTGAATACCCAGCCCGGCCAGCGACGCTGCGGCCCGCCTGGCTCGCTGGTAAAGTTCGCCGTAGCTCACCCAGCGCCCGCGCCACAGCACTGCCGGGCGGTCGGGGTGGTACTCGGCCAGGCGGGCCAGCCAGTTGGCGTTTAGCTCCATGGGGCCTCCGCTGATTCCTCTTCCCAGCGCAACACCGCTGCGCCCCAGTGATACCCCACCCCTGCTGCGGCCAGCGCCAGCAGGCTGCCCGGCCCAATCTTGCCGGCCTGCCGCGCCAGTCGCACCGAGAGGATGGGGTCAATCTGTCCCAGATGCCCATAGTCCGAAAGGTAAATCGAGCGTTCTGCCCCCAGCCCCAGGCCCTCGAGCACCGCTTTATGCGCGGAAGGCTTCATGTGCAGCAGAGCCAGATAATCCAGGTCTGCGGCGGTGTAGCCAGCCTGTCGCAAGGCCCCGTTGATAACCTCCATAAAACCGGGCATGGAGACCCCCTCGAGCCGTGATTTCATCAGTTCCGGTTCGGCCACGCGCAGCTTGTACTGGTCGGTATTGGTGGGAGAAAGCGGGGCCACCGTGCCTCCTACCGGAACCCGGACGGTGTTGGCCAGCACGGGGTCGGTCTTGAGCTGTGTGGATAGCAGCCTCAGGCCCGGCCCCTGGCGGGTCAGAACGGCAGCGCCCCCTCCTGCGGCCAGGTCGTACATGAAGCGCACCGACTCATCCCGGTAGTCAATCAGGTCGCCGTTGCGGTAGCCGCCCGCAATCAGGATGGTCTCGATTTCGGGGCGGCTGGCAAAAAGCCCCTCGGCCACGGTCAGGGCGGTGATAAAGGTGGCGCATTTCTGATTGAGGTCGAAGCACCAGGCGCGGTGGGCGTCCAGCATCTGGGCCATCAGGGGTGCGCTGGTCCAGACCGGGAAGTCCTTGTGCTCGTCGGTAATGCTGATCACCACGTCCAGCTCGGCCCCGCCGAGACCGGCTTCCTTCAGGGCTTTCTGAGCAGCCCAGGCTCCCATACGGGCCGGGTGGTCTTCGGGGCCAGGTACGGGCTTCTGATGGATGCCCAGCTTCTCCCGCACCACCCACTCCGGCAGCCCACTGGCCGCAGCGATTTCGCCGCTGGTCATGCGCGGTGCTGGTAAATAGACCCCTAGGCCCCGAAGGTACGCCATCTCGAACCTCAAAACTTGATTGAGGAGAGTTTACCCAGGGGCTGTTACAAGGTTGTTACACTCAAATGGTTAGAGCCAGGCTATCCTGTTTGTCCGTCAAAAATGCTCATCTCTGTATACTTCGTCATTGCCGGAGGGTTCAAAGCCAACGAAGCAATAGGGGCCAGAGAACAGGGGACAGGAGTGAAGACTCATACCAGATTCGGTTAGTTCGTCGCCGAACGGCGGCGAACTAACCCAACCGAAGGGAGTGCTCTAGGATTCAAAAAGATAGCCTCTGAAAATCTCTGGTTTGGGTGATTATCTTTTTGAATCCGGTATCACTACCTACCGCCTACCACCCACTCCCACCCTGGGTGTTGTTGAAAGTTGTCTACATGCCTGGGGTTTTATTTGAGCCAGTGTACCTAGGGTAATGCCCGATGCCTGCGTTACCGAATCAACATCCCGGTCGGGTCGGGCCGCCAGGAGCGCAGCACCTTCATATAGTTGCCGCGCTCGAAGGCGTCGGGGTTGGCAACGTTAATCTGGCTCATGCTGCCCTGCATCTGGCGGATGGACTCGTACTCGCGCTCTTCCATCCAGCGCTCCAGGTCTTGCAGAATTTCCCGGATGCGCCCCAGGCCGTTTTTGAGCAGCTCGGAGGCCATCTGGGTGACCCTGGCCCCGGCCATCATGCTCTTGAGCACCTCGAGGTGCGTGTGAACCCCACTGGTAATGGCAAAGTCGGCCTGGATGCGCCCGTACAGAATGGCTACCCAGGTGAGCGGCAGGCGAAGCTCGTCGGGGCGGCTCAGCACCAGGTTGGGGGTGACTTCCAGATGATCCAGGTCGAAGTCGGGCTGGTAAAAGCGGTTGAAAAGCACCAGGCCCGAGGCCCCAGCCTGCACAAACCGGGCGGCCATGTGGCTGAAATTGCTGAAGTAGGGCCCTACCTTTACCGCAATGGGAATGGAAACGCTCTGGCTTACGTCCCGCACCACGTCCAGGTACATCTCCTCGACCTCGAGGCTGGTCAGGGTGGGGTCGGTGGGCAGGTAGTACAGGTTGAGCTCGAGGGCGTCGGCCCCGGCCTCCTCCATCAGCCTGGCATACTCTATCCAGCCGCCCGACGACACCCCGTTGAGGCTCCCGATGATGGGAATGTGCGTGGCCTCCTTGGCCTTGCGAAGAAGCTCCAGGTACTCATGAGGCCCCACGTTGAACTCGTGGGCTTTGGGGAAGTAGTCCAGGGCCTCGGCGTAGCTGTGGGCGCCGTACTCGAGGTAATGGTGCAGGGCGTGGCTCTCCTGCTCAATCTGCTCCTCAAAAAGCGAGTACATCACCACGGCGGCAATGCCCGCGTCTTCCAGTCTGCGGATGCCATCCAGGGTATACGAAAGGGGCGAGGCCGAAGCGACGAGCGGGTGGGCTAGCTTCAGCCCCAGGTAGGTGGTGCCGAGGTCGGGCTGGGTCATACTTCCTCCGTTGCTTTTGCAGGGGTCTGGACAGCAGCCTCTGGCGTGTGGGACTGGGCCATCTCTTCATAAATTTTCCAGCGGGCCAGGACTGCCTCCTGGGCGGCCTGGAACATCTGCTCGGCCTCCGGGTTGATTTGCCCTAGCATCCGGTAGCGGTTTTCGTGCAGGGCGTAGTCCTTGAAGCTAATCCTGGGGGGCCTCGAGTCGAGCTGGAAGGGGTTTTTACCCTGGGCCTTGAGGCGGGGGTCGTAGCGGTACAGCGGCCAGTAGGCCGATTCGGCGGCGAGCCTTTGCTGTTCCATGCCCTTGGCCATATCAATACCATGAGCGATGCAGTGGCTGTAGGCAATAATCAGCGCCGGGCCATCGTAACTCTCCGCTTCCAGGAAGGCCTTGACCGTCTGGGCGTCGTTTGCGCCCATCGCCACCTGGGCCACATACACATAGCCATAGTTCATGGCGATGCGTCCCAGGTCTTTTTTGGGGGTCGCCTTGCCGCCGGAGGCAAATTTAGCCACCGCTCCCAGCGAGGTAGCCTTGGAAGACTGCCCCCCGGTGTTGGAATAGACCTCGGTGTCGAGCACCAGGAGCTTCACATTGCGCCCGCTGGCCAGTACATGGTCGAGGCCACCAAAGCCGATGTCGTAGGCCCAGCCGTCGCCCCCCACAATCCACACCGACTTGCGCACCAGCACGTCTGCCAGGCTCAGCAGATCCCTGGCTTTGGGGTCGTCCTGCCCTTCCAGGCGCGACTTTAGCAGGGCAACCCGGGCCCGCTGGGCCGCGATTCCGGCCTCGTCGGATTGGTCGGCCTCCAGCAGGGCATCTACCAGTTCGGCGCCCAGGGTTTCCCGCATCTGGCCCAGCAGTTCGCGGGCGTATTCGTTTTGCTTGTCCAGGGTCAGGCGCATCCCCAGGCCAAACTCGGCGTTGTCCTCAAAGAGCGAGTTGCTCCAGGCCGGGCCGCGCCCCTCGCGGTTTTTCGCCCAGGGTGTGGTGGGCAGGTTGCCCCCGTAGATGGACGAGCAGCCAGTGGCGTTGGCAATCAGGCTGCGCTCCCCAAAGAGCTGGCTCAAAAGCTTCAGATAGGGGGTCTCGCCGCACCCGGCGCAGGCCCCGGAGAACTCGAAGAGCGGTTGCAGGAGCTGCACGTTCTTGACGTTGTTGAAACTCAAACTGTCGTGGCGGGGGTAGTCGGGCAGGCTCAGGAAGAAGTCCCAGTGCTGTCTGCCCTGTTCACGCAGGGGGAGCTGAGGGGCCATGTTGATGGCCTTGCGCCCCACCTGGCTCTTGTTCTTGGCCGGACAAACCTCCACACACAGCGAGCAGCCTGTGCAGTCTTCTACTGCCACCTGCAGGGTGTAGCGCTGGTCTTCCAGGCCCTTCCACATGGCTTTGGCGGTCTGGAAACCCTCGGGGGCGCTGGCGAAAGCCTCCGGCGGGGCAATTTTCGAGCGAATGACTGCATGAGGGCAGACCAGCACGCACTTACCGCACTGAATGCAGACCGCCGGGTCCCAGACCGGCACCTCCTGGGCGATGTTGCGTTTCTCCCACTGGCTGGTACCGGTGGGGTAGGTGCCATCGGGGGGCAGGGCGCTTACCGGGAGCAGGTCGCCCTTGCCCGCCAGCATGGGGGCGGTGACTTTTCGCACGAACTCGGGGGCCTCGGGCGAGACCACCGGGGGCAGGTGACGGTTACTGGTAGCGGCGGCGGGCACTTCCACCGGGTAGAGGTGGGTCAGCGCGGCATCCACTGCCGCAAAGTTTTTGCGCACCACGGCCTCGCCGCGTTTGCCGTAGGTCTTGCGGATGGCCTCCTTGATTTTGCCGATGGCCTCTTCGCGTGGAAGCACGCCCGACAGGGCAAAAAAGGCCACCTGCATCACCGTGTTCATCAGGGTGCCGAGCCCCACTTCGCGGGCTACCTGGTAAGCGTTGATGGTGTAGACCTGTAGCCGTTTCTGGATGATCTGCTGCTGAACCTCGAAAGGCAGGTGGTTCCAGGTCTCGGCGGGGCTGTAAGGGCTGTTGATAAGCAGGGTGGCCCCTTCGCGGGCATTCTCGAGCACGTCGTAGCGCTCGAAGAAACCAAACTGGTGCACTGCCACAAAGTCGGCCTCTTGAATCAGGTAGGTGCTCTTGATGGGCTTGGGGCCAAAGCGCAGGTGGCTGATGGTGCGGGCCCCGGACTTTTTGGAGTCGTAGACAAAATAACCCTGTGCGTAAAAGTCGGTCTCCTCGCCGATAATCTTGATGGAGTTTTTGTTGGCCCCCACGGTTCCATCCGACCCCAGCCCCCAGAACACCGAGCGTTTGACCTCAGGCGGTTCGATGGAGAGATGAGGGTCGTAAGGCAGGCTGGTATGCGAGACGTCGTCGTGGATGCCCAGGGTGAAGTGGTTTTTGGGCGAGGGTTTTTTCATCTCCTCCAGGAGCCCAATCAGCATGGCGGGGGTGAACTCTTTGGAGGATAGCCCATAGCGCCCCCCCACTACGCTGGGCCGCTTGTCGGGAAGGCCCTCGGCCAGGGCCGTGACCACATCCTGGTACAGCGGCTCGCCGGCGCTGCCGGGCTCCTTGGTGCGATCGAGCACGGCGATAACCCGGGCACTCGCCGGAACCGCCTGCACGAAAGCTTCCACGCTGAACGGGCGATAGAGCCTTACCTTGATGAGCCCGACCTTCTCGCCCCTGGCTTGCAGGTACTCGATGGTCTCCTGGGCGGCCTCGGCCCCAGAGCCCATCAGCACCACCACCCGCTCGGCATCCGGTGCCCCGAAGTAGTCGAATAGCCTGTACTGTCGTCCGGTGCGCTCGGCCAGGCGGTTCAGGTAGGCCTGCACGATGGAGGGAACCTTCTGGTAATAGGGGTTGACGGTTTCTCGAGCCTGGAAATACACATCCGGGTTCTGGGCAGTTCCGCGCAGAACCGGGTGGTCGGGGGAGAGGGCCCGGGCGCGGTGGGCCCGGATGAGCTCTTCGTTGATCAAAGCCCTGAGGTCGTCATCCGAAAGGGCCTCAATTTTCATCACCTCGTGGGAAGTGCGAAACCCATCCATCACGTGCAGGAAGGGAATCCGGCTTTCCAGGGTGCTAGCCTGAGCCACGAGGGCAAAGTCCTGGGCCTCCTGTACCGAACCTGCAAACAGCATGGCCCAACCGGTAGCCCGGGTGGCCATGACATCCGAGTGGTCGCCAAAGATGGAAAGCCCCTGGGCTGCAATCGAGCGAGCCGCGATGTGAAAGACCGTGCTGGTGAGTTCGCCCGCAATCTTGTACATGTTGGGGATCATTAGCAGCAGGCCCTGGCTGGCCGTGAAGGTGGTGGTGAGCGCCCCGGTTTGCAAGGCTCCGTGCACGGCCCCGGCAGCACCCCCTTCAGACTGCATCTCCTGTACCAGCGGTACCGTGCCCCAGAGGTTTTTCTGGCCCAGGGCGCTCCACTGGTCGGCAAACTCGCCCATGGGGGAGGATGGGGTGATGGGGTAGATGGCAATGACCTCGTTGAGCTTGTAGGCGATTCTGGCAACGGCCTCATTCCCGTCTACCGTAATGACTTGTGGCATGATGGCCTCCTAGCAAAGAACCTAGCTCAAATCTGGGCTTTTCCCAAGGGACACATTGCCCACCGCTGCAAAGCCATCTGCTGAAAATGCACAGACGCCTGGTATGGCTGAGGGTTGCCTCGAGGGTTAAGTTGCGCCCGTATAAGGTCTAGAGATGAATCCAGGCTGTGCAAAATCATGCTCCGGGCGCAATACCCGGATGATTTTCGATCATGCCATTATCCAAAACATAGGCGGGAGGCACTTAGCGGATGAGCAGGGAAGAAACCCAGCCTCAAATCCGGCATGTGGCCTGGGCGGGTAAACTGAAGTTCCATGCCCTACCGTGTACCCAAAAGCCGCTTGCTGCCTCCCCGCACGGCTCGAGAGGTGGATCGGCTGCGTTTGTATGAGGTGCTGAACCAGGGTTTCGCCAGGAGCCCTGTGCTGGTGCTGGCGGCGGGGGCTGGGTACGGGAAGTCCACCTTGCTGGCCGGCTGGCCGGGGGTCTGGCTCACCCTGGGAGCAGACTGCTCAGACCCAGTGGTGCTGGGCTGGCACCTGGTGGAAGCCTACAGCCAGTGGATGACTGAGCGGTCAGAGGCCGTACAGGCCACGCTCGAGGCCGGTAGGCGCGAGTCTGCTGAGAGTTTCAGGGCTGTTCATCGCACTTTACGAGTGCCTCGTCTTACGCTCGAGGCCGGTAGGCGAGAGCCTGCCTGGAGCGGTGGGTTTACACAAGATGCATTGCGAGAGACCCGTCTTGCGCTCGAGCGTGGGGCATGGGCCAGTGCGGGCGAGGCGTTCCTCGAGGCCCTGGGTGGTCTGCCACCCCATCTGCTGGTGCTGGACGAGGCCCAGCGGGCCGCCAGCCGCGAGGCCGTGGCCTTGCTGCGAACCCTGACCCAGCTTCCGGGGCTACGCGTGGCCATACTCACCCGCCGGGCCGCCCCCTGGGAGGTGCTGGGGCGGGTGCTGGATGAGCGCGAGCTGGCATTCGATGCCGAGGAGGCATTGCTTCTTGCCAAAGCCATTGCCCCCGAGCTGCCCGCTTTTGAGGTGGAGCAGGCCCACAGCCTGGTGCGAGGCTGGCCCCTGGGGCTGCGTTTGTTGCTGCGGGCCATGCAGCGGGGCGCCAAGCCGGAACAGGCCTTCTACGCCCACCCCGACCCCGAAGGACTACTGGCCATTCTGCTGCCCACGCTGCCAGAGGGGGTGCAGCAGCTTGCCGCCAGGGCCAGTGTACTGGGGGAGCTAGGGGCAGAGGAGGCCCGCTGGATAGGCGACCTGGAGGTGCTGGAGCGCTACGCAGCCGATCTGCTATTGGAAAAAGTGGGCGGACGCATTCGCTTTCACCCCCTGGTGCGGCAGGCTCTCTTGACCTTGCTGGAGCCGGGCGAGGTGCGAAACCTATTGTCCAGGGCCGCCGATACCGCCCTGCAGCGAGGGGAGGATGTGCAGGCCGCAGGGTATTTGCTCGAGGCCGGGCGTCTGGGCCACGCAGCCGACCTGGTGATGAGCCGGGGCGAGGCCTGGCTCTCTCGAGGGCTCACCTACACGGTGCTGGCCATGCTCGAGCAACTGCCTGAAAACATGCTTCACACCCGCCCCGCCCTGCGCTTTTTGCACGGCGAGGCTTTGCGGCAGGCCGGACGCTATGCGGAGGCCGAACAGGTTTATCAGCAAGCCCTGGAAGGTGGCTTAGAGCGGGCTTTACTGGGTCTGTCGCGGCTGTATCTCGACACGGTTGAGCCGGCCAAAGCGCAGGGCTTCCTGCTGGCTGCCAGGGCGCGTTTCCCAGAAGAAGTGGCCCCATTATGGGCGGAAAATTTGCTCAACTCCGGCAGGGTAGGGGAAGCTGTGGCCCTGGGTCTTGTGGGCCCCCGGGTCTGGTTGCGCAGCGGGCAGCCAGAACGCGCTCTGAATGATTTAAGGCAATGGGAGTCCGCTACCACCGCTCGAGCCCCGCAAAACCACCGCGAGGGCACCCTGCTGCTGGCCCTGCTGGAAGCCGTGGCGGGCGACGCCAGGGCTGCCGAAACAGCCGCCCGGCGGGGGCGACGCGAGGGAGAGACCCTGGGCAGCCCGTTTGTGGTGGCGCTGGCCGAAGCGCGGCTCGGCCATGCGCTGCTGGCGCAAAATCGCTGGCGAGAGGCCGAAGAGGCTTACCGTCGTTCACTTTCGCTTTCGCAAGGGGGGCCCTCGAGGCTACAGGTGGAGCCTCTGGGGGGCTTGGCTGCCCTGGGAGAACAGAAAGCATTCGGCGAGATGGTTCGCTTTGCCCGCGAGTCAGGCGATGCCTGGGTCGAAGCCTTCATGACCCTGATAGCCGCCCAGGCTCACTTGCGTCGGGGCGAGGCGTTCGCCCTGCCCGCCCTGGCCGGGGTGGATGACCCCTTTTTGCTGGCGCTGGCCGAACATGCTTCCTGGCAAAAGAGCGCCGTTGTGCTGTTGGAGCGCTACCCCTTCCTGAGCAAACCCACCCTGTTTGCCCCGCCCCCACACCTGAGCCGCAGGCTCTGGTGGGAAGCCGGAAGGCTGAACCTGCCCTACCACCCAGGGGTCTGTGTCGAGGTGCGGGCGCTGGGCACCCTGCGGGTGCGGGTGGGCTACCAGGAGGTTCGATTCAAGCGAGAGAAAACCCGGGTCTTGCTGGCTTTGCTGCTGGTGCGCGACTGGAGCAAGGAAGCGCTTATGGAGGCCCTCGAGGTCTCCGACGGGGAGTTTCGGGTGCTGTGGTCGGAGCTTTTGAACACCCTGGAACCGGGGCGGCCCAGCCGCGCACCGGGGTACTTCTTAAAGCCGTATGCCCTGGCGGACGTACCCGAAATCTGGGTGGACTTGCGGCACGAGACGGCCGAAGAAGACCTGCCTTTTGAGACGATGGATCATCCCGAAATTGACCGCTTCCGGGCGGCCTGGCAGCAAAATTTGCTGCAAAGGTACCGCAAAAGCGAGTCGCCCGCCGACTGGCTGCGGGGCCTGAAGCTCGAGCCCCTCGACCAAAACCTGTACGCTCGCCTGTTGCAAACCGACCTACGCCTGGAAGCCGAGCGCATTTATACGCAGGCCGTAAGGGAGCTCGAGTTGGAAACCTAGATTAGGCTGCTATCGTCGGGTCAAAACGCAACCGTGCTAACGGGGGTAAAGCCAGGCATCCCGAAGCGATTCCTGGGCGTATCTTCGGGCCTGTTCGGCCCAGGTGCGGGTGCGTTCCAGCGCCTGATCGGGTTTCAGCAGATCCGACGTGTATGGGATGCCCAGCAGCTTCTGCAACCAGTCGGGGTGGATGCTGGCCCCTTGCTCGGCCAGGGCGCCCAGCACTGCCAGACCCACCGGCAGTGCTTCCCGAAGGAGCTCTACTACGTGCACTTGCACCCCTGCACAAAGCGCCCCCTGGTGTTTGGAAAAGGTCGGTTTGAAGTAGGTGGGCCGGAATCGCACCGCTGGCAGCTCGAGGTTGTTCAGACGCGCGGCCAGGGCCAGGGCATCCAGTCCTGGTGCCCCCGCCACCTGAAAGGGCAGAGTGGTGCCCCGCCCCTCAGAGGCGCTACAACCCTCCACCAGGCCCATACCCACATACAGAAGGGCAGTTTGCGGGTTGGGCAGGTTGGGGGAGGGCGGCACCCAGGGCAACCCCCCCAGGCCGAAAGTTGCCTGAGGGTCGCAGGGGATCACCTCAAGTTTAGGCTCCACGAGACGCCCGCACTCTCCCAGGCTCAGCCCATGCCGCAAAGGCACCTCTAACATTCCTACAAACGACCGGAAGAGAGGCTCGAGCACAGGTCCCTCCAGGCCAAACCCGAGCGGATTGGGGCGATCCAGCACCACTACCCGGATGTTCGCCATTCGCGCTGCTTCCAGCACCTGAACCAATGTGGAGACAAACGTATAAAAGCGCACCCCCACGTCTTGCAAATCCACCAGGAGGGTATCTACCTGCCCCAAAAGCGCTGCCATCTCTGCCACCGTTTTTTCGTAGAGGCTGTGGGTGGGCAGCCCGGTCGCTTTATCGGTCTCGAGCTCCGGGGCTTCACCGGCCTGCCCCGAGCCGTCAATCCCATGCTCGGGGCCGTACAGCCGCTCAAGGGGCAAGCCTTTTTTCAGAAGCGCCACCGCCGCAGGAGCCAGGTCTCGGGTCACCCCTGCCGGATGGGTCATAAGCCCCAACCTTCCGCTTTTGCCCAACAAGGAGGGTTCGTCCAGGAGCCGCTCGAGGCCGGTAGGCGCGAGCCTATGAGGTGAGGGTGGATTATTCATAGCCCGATGCGATGCCTCGTCTTGCGCTCGAGGCCGGTAGGCGCGAGCCTATGAGGTGAGGGTGGAGTGTTCATAGCCCGATGCGCTGATGAGCCCACAATGCCAAAGCCATTACAGATTCTGGTATGCGGTGGCCCCTCGCCCGTGACTTGCGACCTGAGACATGAGACAGCCTGTCGGTTAGCCATGTTTTTTCCCCTAAAACGCCTAGTACTCGAGGCCCTCGACCCTCGACTACTTCTCAAACATGCTGAAGTTGGTGAAGATAATCCGGCTGTCGCGGGCGTAGAAGTTCCCCAGGCGGGCGTGCCCGGCGGCCACGGCATCGGGTTTGACAATCATGATCACGGGCAGGTTCTGGGCCGATAGAAGCTGCCAGCGGTCGTATAACCGCTTGCGCTCGCTCTGGTCGCCGAGCTGCTCGGCCTGGCGGAAAATCTCCCAGATGTTTTTCTCCCAGGGGAACATCTGGTCGAACTTGGGCTCGCTGCTGCCGCGTTCGGGCCAGACCGAGCGGTGCCAGTAGTTGAGCTGGCCCCCCGGCTGCCATATGTCCTTGCGGAGCTGGGGGTCGGGTTGGTCGCCGTAGGCCATCAGGATGCTTTCAAAGTTGCCGCCGGTAGCGGTGGACAGCAGGGTGCCTTGCTGAATGCCCTGGAGGTTGAGCTTTACGCCGATCTGCCGCAGGTCGTTTTGCAGAATGGCGGCAATCGCCGAGAAAGGCAGGGAGTCCGAAGCATAGGTGAAGCCGAACTCGAGCACCTTTCCACTGGGCAGCCGGCGCTGGCCATCTGCACCTCGGCGAAGGCCCAGCGAGTCCAGCAGCCCTGCGGCCCGCTCGAGGCTCCACTCGCCCAGGTAGCTCCGGGTGTCGTAGTACCAGAACGTACCGGGGGCCACCCCATGACCGGGCAGGCTGGCCAGACCGTTGTACACATCCTCGATGATGCGTTTGCGATTCACGGCAAACTGCATGGCTTTGCGGAAGGTCAGGTTCCTGAAGAGTTCACGCAGTTCAGGGTTGGGCACGTCAAAGTTGAAGCCCCAGTGTGGCGGAGAAGTATAGATGGTGCTGCCCCGCAGAACCCGGATTTTGCCGGTGGCCACCTCCTGCCGTTTGAGGTCGGGGAATTGTGCACCGGTAATGGGTATCTGGTCGAGGTTTCCCGCCAAAAACTGGGCTACCTGGATGTTCGGGTCGCGGATGATCAGGTACTCGAGCCGGTCGAAGTAGGGGAGAGGGTTGCCCTGAGGGTCGCGCCGCCAGGAGTTGGGGTTTCGCACCAGGGTTACCTTTTGGTCGGGTACGTAGCTTTGCAACATAAACGGCCCGGTGCCCACAATCTCCTTGGGGTCGGTATTGGTGGCCCAGACCCGGCTGTACCCGCCCGGGTCTTCCCTGGGTTTGAACGGGGCCAGCTTGTGCCGGGGCATGATGGGTGAAAAGGTCAGGGCTTGCAATACCGCCCCGTATGGCTTGTTCGAAACCACCCTGAAGGTCAGGTCGTCCACCTTCTCGAAGCGCAGGGGCACCCCCGCTACCGTCAGGGTGGCAGCCTGGTTGGCCCGCAGGTTGGTGTTCGAGGCCACTTCCGTAAAGGTAAAAATCACGTCATCGGCGGTGAACGGCGTACCATCCGACCATTTCACCCCGCTACGGAGCTTCACGGTGGTGGTGCGGGCATCCTTAGAAATCGTCCAGGACTCTGCCAGTACCCCTACCAGTTCGAAGGTTACCTGATCGAGCTGCATCAGCCGGTCGAAGATGTTGTTCAGCACGGTGTACGCGAAGTTGTCAATCACCGCAAAGTAATTCCAGCTTTGCGGGGTGGAGCCAAGCGGCAGGGTTAGGGTACCCCCCCGCTTGCCAATCTCCTGGAACAGATTGGCGGGCACGTTGGCCTGACCGGCTTGCTGGGCCAGTACCTTGCCGGAGAGCCAGGGGGCCAGCACCCCCAAGCCCATGCCGAAGGCAGCCTGCTTCAACAACTTCCGACGGTTCATGCAATCCTCCTTTTGTTGAGTCCTCGAGGGTTCGATTGTTTTAGCCTATCCTGGCCTCGCTAGGTTCTGAGCTACCCTGCCCCTCAGTCTCTTTGCCGCACATCGGCTGCATCCCGCAGCGCATCTCCCAGAAAGTTGTAGGCCAGCACGGAGATAAAAATCAGAATGCCGGGCGTCAGGAGCCAGGGGTAGAGCGAAAGCGACTGGAAGTTTTGCGCGTCTTTCAGGAGGAGCCCCCAACTGGCCATAGGCTCCTTGATGCCCAGCCCTAAGAAGGAGAGCGCCGATTCTCCGATGATGTAGCCAGGCAGGGCCAGGGTAGCGGTCACGATCAGATAGCTACTTAAGTTGGGCACGATGTGCCGCAGGATGATGCGCAGGTTGGAAGCCCCCTGGGCCACGGCAGCAGTCACGTAATCTACCTCGCGCAGCGCCAATACCTGCCCCCGTACCACCCGGGCCAGCCCCGCCCAGCCTATGAACGAGAGCACCCCAATAATGCCCAGATAAACGTACGTACTGGGCCAGCTCGCCGGAATAACCGTCGAGAGGGCCATCAGAATGGGCAGGCGTGGAATGGAGAGCAAGACCTCGGTGGTGCGCTGGATCAGGGTGTCCACCCGGCCGCCAAAATAGCCCGAAATTCCTCCCAGCAGAATCCCAATCACAAATGAGATCAGCACCCCAATCACCCCGACCGTGAGCGAGACCTGCGAGCCCACCAGGATGCGTGAAAACAAGCAGCGCCCAAACTGGTCGGTGCCCAGCGGAAAAAAGTATCCCTCGGACTCCGGGACGCCAAACAGGTGCCAGTTGGTTTTGAGCCCCAGAAAGCGGTAGGGCTCCCCCTGGGCGATAAAAAAGCGGATGGGGGTGGGGCGACTGCGGTCTTCCCGGTAACTGCTGATGAAGGTTACCGGGTCGCGTTCGCGCTTGAACTGGTAGACGTAAGGCCGAACCGGGCGGCCATCCCGAAAGAAGTAAATGCGCTGGGGCGGCTGATAGATGGCATCGGGGTGCTGGACGGTCAGGTTGTAGGGGGCCAGAAATCCGGCGAAAAGCGCTATCACATACAGTACCAGCAGCACCACACCGCTGATCACGCCGGGTTTGGAGCGCAGGAAGCGCAGCCAGGCCAGGTAGAGGGGGTTGTTGCGTTTATCCATGCTGAACCTCTACTCGTAGCGAATGCGGGGGTCTACCCAGGCCAGCAGGATGTCGGCCAGGAGGTTCCCTACCATCAAGAGCACCGCCGAGAGCATCAGCAGGGCCATCACCACGTACTGATCCTTGTTCAGCAGGGAGTCGTATAAAAAGGGGCCGATGGTGGGCAGGCTCAGCACAATAGAGGCGATGATGGTACTGGATATAAGGGTGGGGAGCTGGAGCCCGGCCAGGCTGATGAGCGGGTTGATGGCGTTGCGCACGGCATGCTTCCAGAGCACCACCCGCTCGGCGAGCCCTTTGGCGCGGGCGGTGCGGATGTAGTCCTGGTTGAGCACGTCCAGCAGGTTGGCACGCATCTGTCGCATGATGGTGGCGGTGCCGTCGAGCCCAATCACGATGAGGGGAATCCAGAGATGCCCCAGCATGTCCTGGAACTTGGCCCAGCTCCAGGGGGCATCAATGTACTGTGGGCTGAACAGGCCTCCCACCGTGGTGCCCCCACTTACAAGCACCAGATAAATGAGCAGCAGTGCTACCAGAAAATCGGGGGTGGCCAGCCCGAAGTAGCCCACGAAGTTGAGGACGGTGGAAGAGGGCCCGTAGCGGTTCAGGGCGGTGTAGATACCCAGCGGGATGGCAATCACCCAGGTGGCCAGAATGGTCAGGGCGGCCAGGAAGACCGTCCAGCCCATGCGCTCCCAGATCAGCTCGGAGACCGGGCGGCTATTCAGAAACGAGTAGCCGAAATCGCCTCGCACAATGCCCCCCAGCCAGTGGAGATACTGCACCCAGACCGGCTGGTCCAGCAGATACTGTCGGCGGATGTTCTCGACGGTCTCGCGGCTGACTCGAGGGTCCTCGAGCAGGTTTTCCAAAAAACCCCCCGGCTGGAGCTGAATGACCGCAAACACCAGCACCGATATAAGGAGCAGGGTGGGTATGGCCACCAGGATGCGCCGCAGAACAAAGTTAAGCATTCAGCATCTCAACCTTACCGGCTAACCTGCGTCCGGTAATCCGATTACCCAGGAAAGAGCTATCAAGAGGCTCGAGTTCCAATACCATTTCCGCTTGAACTCTTTGCATATCGCAAGTTGGGGAGTAGGGGGTAGGTTTTCTAGACCCACCATTTACCCCCACTACCTACCCCCCTCATGCGTCGAAAGTAAGTCATTAGCCTAAAGTAGGTATGAATCGGTTGCATGAACGGTTAGCCCAGTTTGCACACTCAAACCCAGGGGTCGATGTGAACCACCTGGCCAGCACTTGGGGCTTCAAATATTCTGGCGTAAGTTCGTTGAATCCAAACAAAAGAGAGATAGTTCAGGGAGTCGTTTTATGTGAGACTCGAGGTTCCCTGAACTACCTCCTCTAAGGCCCTGGCAGTCTGTCAGGCGCGGGGCTTCTCTACCGCTGGAACATCAGCACCAGGGGGTTGAAGCCGGGAATTACCCCCAGGCTGTAAACGTAGTTGCCATAACGATTAGAAACGGCGCCTACTGCATACTCTTTGGCAATCATGATGACCTGGGCTTCACGCGCTGCAATGGCTTGCCAACGGTCGTAGAGGGCTTTGCGCTGGGTGAAGTTGGTGGTGCTGGCGGCGCGCTCCCACAAGTCGTAAATCTCCCGCTCCCAGGGCAAAATGTTGTTGAACTGCGGCTGGCCGGTGGGGGTGGTGGGCGGGGTGGACTGGTGCCAGTAGTAAAGAGCACCGCCGGGTTTCCAGATGGGGGTACGCAGTTCGGGGTCGGGCTGGTCTCCCAGGGCCAGCAAAATGGCTTCCCAATCGGCGCCGCGACCGGTGCCCAGCAGGTTGGCAGCCAGGATACCCTGCAGGTTGACCTTGACGCCCACGCGCTGGAAGTCGTTTTGCAAGATGGTGGCGATGGCTGTAAAGACCGCCGAGTTGGAGCCGTAGGTGAGGGTGAACTCGAGGGGCCTGCCGCTCGGCAAGCGCCGGATGCCATCGGCGCCTCGCGGCAGCCCCAGTCTGTCCAGCGCGGCGTTGGCAGCGTTCAGGTCGAAGCGGCCCTGCAAGCGGGCTACCTCGGGGTAGTACCACTCGGACAGGGGCGCTACGCCGTAGCTGGCCCGCTCGGCCAGGCCGTTGTACACATCCTCGATGATCCGCTCGCGGTTGACCGCAAACTGCATGGCCCGGCGGAAGTCCGAGTTCTTGAACAGCGCGGCCAGCTCGGGGTTTTTGGCGCTGTAGTTGAAAGACAAGTTAGGGGGTGAGCCAAACAGCGCCCTAAACTGCACCACCCGGAAGGGAGCTCCCTGGGTCTCGCGGCGTTTGAGGTCGGGGAACTCGGCGCCGGTGATGTTAATCTGGCCCAGGTTGCCGGCCAGGAACTGCGCTACACGGGCCTGGGAGTCGGTGATGATCAGGTACTGAACCTGGTCGAGGTAGGGCAGGGCATTGCCCGCCGCGTCCCGCTTCCAGTAGTTGGGGTTCTTGACCAGCGTAACCTGTTGCCCCGGGGTATAGCTGCGCAGACGGAAGGGCCCGGTACCCACCACTTCCTCGGGGTTCACGTTGGTGGGCCAGGCGGTGTTGATTTCAGCTCGAGGCTTGCCCCCTTCCTGGCTGAAGGGCAGCAGCTTGTGCTTGGGCATAATGGGCAGCCGCATGTAGTGGATGAAAGCCGGGGCCGGTTTGGGCAGGGTAAAACGCACCCGGAAATCGCTCAGCTTTTCGACCTTGACCCCCTCGAAGTTGGCGGCATCGCCCCCCCTGGCCTCGGGGTTGGCCACAATCTGGGTGTAGGTGAAGACCACATCGTCGGCGGTGAAGGGCCGGCCGTCGTGCCAGCGCACGTCGCGCCTGAGGTCGAAGGTATAGACACGGCTCTCGCTGATGGTCCAGCGGGTCGCCAGGGCCGGCTCGATCTGGTAGTTGGCCAGGTTGTACTCAATCAGACCATCGAACATCTGATTGGCCAGGTTTTGGATGGCCGAGTCAATGGCCCCGTAGTAGAAGAAGGTTTGGGGAGCGCTGGCAAGCGATAAGGTCAGGCTGCCGCCCGGCTTGCCTGCGGTAACGCCCAGGTTGGCGTAGGCAGGCAAGGTTTTGGGCTGCGCCAGTGCCAGACCTCCTGCTGCAAAGCTGGCAACTATGAGCCATAAGAGCTTTTTCATGATCTCCTCCGTAAAGTTTCGAACCCGAGGGGACGTCGCTTTGGTTCAAGGGGAGTATACGCCAAGCAATATTGGTACGCAAGTGGTATAATACTAAATAGCCTATGCACGCCAAACTTGACATTCATTCGGCTACACCGCTGTACCTGCAACTCGAGGCGGTCTTGCGGGAGGCGCTGGCCGCAGATACCTGGAAAGCCGGGGAGGCCATGCCCCCCGAGAGGGAACTGGCCGATCAGTTTGGGGTCTCGAGGCTCACCCTCCGGAAAGCGCTGGAGCGCCTCGAGGCCCAGGGTCTGGTACAGCGCCGACAGGGGTCGGGCACCTATGTAGCCCCCCGCCTCGAGCAGCCCCTCTCCACCCTTACGGGCTTCAGCGAGGACATGCGGGCCAGGGGGTTGGAACCCAGCGCACGCTGGCTCAAGCGTGGGTTGTTTACGGCTTCCCCTGAAGAGGTACTGGCGCTCTCGCTTTCACCTGGCGAGAAAGTGGCCCGGCTCGAGCGCGTCCGCAGCGCCCAGGGTGAACCCATGGCCGTCGAGCGGGCCGCCCTGCCCGCGCATCTGCTACCCAATCCAGAAGAAGTCAAAGAGTCACTTTATGCTTATCTGGAAAGCAAAGGATTGCGCCCGGCCAGGGCGCTACAACGGCTTCGTGCGGTAGCCGCCAGCCGCCAGGAGGCGGAACTTCTGGGTATTCGCGCCGATGAGCCGGTGCTCTACATCGAGCGGCTGAGCTTCCTGGCCGATGGTAGTGTGCTCGAGTTCACCCGCAGCCACTACCGGGGCGACCGCTACGATTTTGTGGCGGAGCTTCGCAGCAATCAGTGATATCAAGCTCCCCCACGCTAAATATGTTTTCTTCTGGGGCCTCATGGTGAGCGCTGATAATTTTGGCACTGGTAAAACATCTATTAGCTAGGAAAAATTCATGGGACAAGCGCAGCGTGGGGTCACTTAGAACTCCTAACAAAACTCTGGTAGTTAGCTTTAGTGTCCCCGAAGCCGAGGGTCGAGGGCATCGCGCAGGGTGTCTCCTAGCAGATTAAATCCGAGCGAGGCCATCAGAATGGCCAGCCCAGAGAACACTGAGGTCCAGGGGGAGAGGGTCAGATAGGCACGGCCCTCGGATAGCATCTGGCCTAGCGAAGGGTTGGGGGGTTGGGTTCCCAGCCCCAAAAAAGCCAGCGAGGACTCCACCAGAATGGCGGTGGAGAGGGCCAGGGTTGTTTGCACCAGAATCACCGAGGCCAGATTGGGCATAATATGCCGCAGGATGATGCGGCGGTTGCCCGCCCCTATGGCCACGGCGGCCTGCACGTAATCGGTATTGCGAACCACCAGGGCCGGGCCTCGGGTCAGACGGGCAAAGGTCGGGATGTAGACGATGCCAATCGCCAGGGCTGCGTTCCACTGGCTGGGCCCCAACATGGCGATGATGCCAATGGCCAGCAGGATGATCGGGAAGGCCAGGAGCACATCCATGAGGCGCATCACCACACGGTCGTACCAGCCGCCCACGTATGCAGCCGAGACCCCCAACAATGTGCCCACTAAAACTGCAATGAATACCGAACTGAAGGCCACCACCAAGGAGTTGCGAAAGCCAAACAGGATACGCGACAAGAGGTCGCGCCCAAACTGGTCGGTACCGAGCCAGTGTGCGCTGGTGGGTCCGGAAAGACGGGTCAGAATATTTTGCTCGACAGGGCTGTAGGGGGCCAGGATAGGGGCGAGCAAGGTGCAGAGCACTACCGCCAGGGTCAGTAAAAGCCCCAACAAACCCAGTGGATTGTGCAAGAGGGACCAAAGGGTTTTCTGCCAGGTGAGGCTCATGCGTACTCCACCCGTGGGTCGAGCTTGGCGTAAACCAGGTCTACCAGCAAGTTGATCAGCACAAAAGCGGTGGTGACCAGCAGAATGGCACCCTGGATCAGGGGGTAGTTGCGTTCGTTGATGGCCCCTAAAATCAGACGACCCATCCCAGGGATGGCAAACACCTGCTCCACCACGATGGCGCCCCCGAACAGGTAGCCCACCTGAATCCCTATTACAGTAACTAAGGGAATCATGGCATTGCGTAGGGCGTGCTTGTAGAGCACCACCCGCTCGGAGAGTCCTTTGGAGCGGGCCGTGCGGATGTAGTCCTGGTTCAGCACATCCAGAAGCGAAGAGCGTAGCACCCGGCCCAGCCCGGCCAGCATGGGCAGGGAAAGGGTGATGACCGGCAATACCAGCCTGGAAATATGGCCCCAGGGGTCCTGACTGAAGGGCACATAGCCCAGGCTCTGCCAGCCGGGGGCCAGCTTGAACACCAGAAAGATGAGCAAAGTGCCCAGCCAGAAGGAGGGTAGGGTCACGCCGGTAATAGAAAAGAGCCGGATCAGGTACTCGGCGCTCGAGTTCCGCCAGTACGCCGTGAGTACTCCGACCGGAATGGCCAGTCCGATGGCGATGATGAGGGAGAGGAAGGTCAGTTCCAGGGTGATGGGCAAGCGCTGCAAGATTTCTTCGCTGATGGGCCTGCCTGTCCAGATGCTTTGCCCCAGGTCGCCGCGCAGGGCGGCACTGAGCCAGTCCCAGTACTGCACAAAGATGGGCTTGTTCAACCCCAGCTTTTCGCGCAAGGCGGCCAGCCCTTCAGGGGTGATCTCGGTGTTGGCTCCCAGCATGATCTGGACGGCATCGCCGGGGATGAGCCGAATCATCAGAAAGACCAGCACCGAGACCCCAAACAACACAAACAGGAGGTCGAGGGAGCGTTTGACCAGAAAGGAAAGCATCATGAAGAGAACCTGGACCCCAGTGTGGTCACCGGCATCAGCAAAAGGCTATGCCCTAACAGCTCGCTATGCGCTTGGGTTGGAGCCCTGCCCTGGGCCTCTGGCATTCCGCTTTCGGCCCAAGGCATGGAATCCGCCATTGGGCAAATCTTGCTAGAGCACAAGGCTCGAGCCCTTTACCGGGCCAGCCAGGTATCGCGCAGGTAAATAAGCGACCGGGTGGGAATGGGCTTGAAACCCTGCACGTTTTCGCGGGCGGCGGAGAACAGCGTGCCATAGACCAGGTGAGCGATGGGCCCCTGGCAGGCCAGCTCCACCTGCAAACGAGCGTAGATGGGGCGACGGGCTTCCTCGTTTACGGTGGTGCGGCCCTGGTTGAGCAGGCGGTCTACGGTGGGGTTGGAGAACTTGAAGACATTGGTCGAGCCGCCGGTGGAGAAGGTGCGGAACAGGTAGCCGTCGGGGTCGGCGTTACCGCCATTGATGGATGCAAAAGTATCGAAGTTGGAGTTGCGCCACTCCTGGATAAACTTGCCTTGCTCCAGGACTTCGACCTTTGCGCGGAAGCCGGCCAGGGCGAGTTGCTGTTGCACCACCTGGGCGGCATCCACCACCGTTTTGTTGGAGCCAATCACAATCATGCCAAAGTCCACGCCATTGGGGTAGCCTGCCTGGGCCAGCAGTTCCCTGGCCCGCGCAGGGTTGGTGTTGTAGCAGGGGAAAGCGCTCGTTGGCGAGGCCCAGGAGCGCAGGCCCAGGGGCCCGGCAGGGGTGCCATTGCCAAAGTAGACCGCCTGGACAATTTGCTGGCGGTTGAGGGCGTAGTTGAGGGCCTCACGCACCCTGGGGTTATCGAAGGGTTTGCGCGAAACATTCATGCCGATCAGGCTGTAGGCCAGATCCTGGGTGGTAATGAGTTTGACATTGGGGGTATTGCGCAGGGTCACGGCCAGCGAGGGGTCAATGTTGGGCAGGAACTGGTAGGTGCCACTGGCCAGCCCGACCTGGCGGGTGGCCGCGTCGGGAACAATGTTGTAGCGCAGGGCATCCAGGTAGGGCCGTCCCTGCCGCCAGTAACGGGGGTGACGCTCGAGCAGGATGTAAGTATCGGGCACCCATTCCTTAAAGGCAAAGGGCCCCGTACCCATGGGCTTGCGCTGCATGTCGTTGCCGGCCTTGACATAGTCTTCCGACATCACCGCAATATTCGCTAGCTCGATAAGCATTGGGGCAAACGGCTGGGAAAGCTCCACTACCAGTTGGGTGGGGGAGGTCGCCCGTACGTCCTTGATCAGGTTGATGCGGCTGGCGATGGGGGAGCCGGTCTTGGGGTCGCGCACGCGGTTGATGGAGAAAGCGATATCCCCAGCCGTAAGGGGTTTACCGTCGTGGAAGGTGACCCCTGAGCGAATCTTGAAGGTGTAGGTCAGACCGTCCTGGCTTACCGTCCAGGACTCGGCCAGGGCGGGGCGTGGCCGCAGTCGTTCGTCAATTTCGGTCAGACCTTCATAGATTTGGCCGGTCACGATGAACGAAGCAAAAGCGGTTGCTACGTGGGGATCGAGCCCCGAGGGAGAGGCATCGGCCCCTATCTGCAGGGTTCCGCCTCGTACCGGGGTCTGGGCAAAAGACCACCCCATTGCCAATAACAGGGCAATCAAGAAACTAAACCAGCGACCTTTCATAGCGCCTCCTTGTGAGCTTAGGGCTGCTCAGGTGTATTGTATGCCACAAAACTTTGGTACTCAAGTGGTACAGGTGCCCCCGCAATCATCTATGACTGGGCTTTTATGGCGCTCCTAACAGACGTGCCGCCCGGTTGGGTGGCTACTGTTTTGTCCGGGAGAAAGCTTTCTTGAAGTCGCATGACCCAAAATGCGTAAAGAGCGCTCTATCAGACGAGCTGTCGTAAGGTTTGTGCTTGAAGCTGCTGGCGGAGCACCAGAAAAAGCTCCGCCGTTGCCAGGGCATCCCAGAGCGCGTGGTGTTCGAGGTGGCCTGGCAGGCCAAAGGCGGCTCTGGCTGCTGCCAGCCCGGTGGGAAAGGGTTTTGCGTGCGGCTCGAGCCTAAGTCGTCGCTCGCCCAGCCGGGCCAGCAAAACCACCGTATCCACCACCACCGGCTTCACCCAGGGCTTGCCGGTGGCACGGAAGTATCGCTGCAAGAAACTCAAATCCACCGAGCTATAGTGCAGCAGCAGGGCATCGTGGCCGATGCGGGTTTTGATTTCCTCGAGCACCTCTTCTAGCCCTGGCGCGCTGTCCAGCTCCCTGGGCAGGATGTGATGGGCCTTGACACCCTCGGCGGAAAGCGCATCGGGCCTTACGGGGCGAACCAGACTGTAAAAGTGTGCGCCAAACTCGATGATGCCGTGGCGAATGGGCACCATCCCCACAGAAAGAATCTGATCGTCGTTGTTGAGGCCGCTTGTCTCCAAATCCAGGGCCCAGTAGGTAACCTCATTCCAGGCGGGGCTTTTGGAAAAGGGCCAGAGGTTCATACAGAAGGGTGTGGAAGAGCGGCTGGTTTGGTAGCTGGTTCCCCGAGCGCTCAACCCAGCCGATCGGTGTGGAAGCGCTGGCTCAGGGCTTCCTGCATTTCGCGCACCTGCAAGAAGGCTTCTTTGAGGTGGCGGCGCTCGAGGGGCGAGAGGCTCTCCAGGGGCACCTTGTTGCTGGGGGGCTCGCCCCGGCGTAGCGCCGATAGTTGCTCGCGCAGGCGCAGGCGCATCAGGAACCCAAAGGCCTCGATTAAGGTTTCGGCTCCGTCCTGGCTGAGTTTGTTCTCGCGGGCGGCGGCCTGGAGCCGCTCGACCGTGCCTTTGGCCTGGCTGCGGGCCTCCAGGGCGTACACCCGGGCCAGGCTCACGATGGGGGCGATGCCTCCCTTTTTGAGGTCGACCCCGCCGTCTTCTTCCCTGATCCGGCGAAAGAGGCCCATCGGGGGGTGAAATTTGAGCGAGGCTCGGGCCAGTTGGGCCAGGAAGATGCTATGGTCGGCGCTCTGGGCCAGGAGGCGCTCGAGGGGCTCGAGGGAAAGCTCGCCGTGTACGCTGCGGAAATCAAAAAAAATCTGGGCCTCCAGTAGCTCCTGGGGCATAGGGGAGTGCAGCCAGTGACGGAAGAGCTTCTCCCACTCGGATAGCGGCTTGCGCCAGTGGGTGGCCATGTAGCCCCCCGGGCAAGGGGGAAAACCGGCTTGGATGAGCCCCTCGACCACAAAGCCTGCCAGCTTCTCGAAATAATCGACTGCTTCGGGGGATTCTGACTCGTAAACCAGGGCGTTGTCCTGGTCGGTGAGTAAGGCTTGCTCCATGCGTCCTTCCGAGCCAAACACCATCCAGGCATAAGGCGTTGGGGGCGGCCCCAGGCGTTCTTCGGCCAGGCCGATCAGCATGCGAATGAGCTGGTCGTTGAGGGAGCTCACGCTCCGACCGATCTCACTGGCCCCCAAGCCGCCTTGCATCAGCGACTCGGCTACTCCGGTGAGTTCCTTGCCGTAGCCGGCCAGGTCGGCGAGGTCGCGGGTGCGCTCGAGCCGCCGCAGCAGGTAAAGTGGGCTTTGAGTCTGCTGACGCATGAAAACCGTGTCGGTGATCAACCCCACGATCCGGCCGTCCTCCTCTACCGGCAGGTGGTGGATGCTCTGGTGCACCATGAAGTTGAGCGCCTCAAACAGCGGGGTGCTGGCGGGCATGGTTTTGACCGGGCTGCTCATCACCTCTTGCAAAAGGGTTTCGGGCCCTTTCCCCGCGGCCAGCACCCGGTTACGCAGGTCGCGGTCGGTCAGGATGCCAGTCGGCTCCCCCTCGACCAACACCGAACTGATCTTATGTTCTCGCATGACCTGGGCGGCCTGCCCCACGGTGTAGGTCGCAGGTACGAATACCGGAGGTCGGCTGATAAGCGTCCTGATGGGCAGGGTTAGGTCCAAGTTGACCAGGCCCGGCAATTCAGAACGAATGTTCAAACGCAAACGATCGGCCAAGCCCTTGGTAAAAAACTCGGCCAACTCCGGGTAGCCCAGTAACCGGGTAACTGCCGTCTGGGGCCAGCGGTACACCAAAGTGTCTTCCTCGGTCAGCACATCGAAGGCCGGGGCATCTTGCGACAGCATGGAGGGGTAGCCGAAGACATCGCCCTCCTCCAGATGTAAGACAGGTAGACCGGTGCGCTCGAGGCGAACCCCACCCTTTCGGATCAGATAAAGGTGCTGGTTTTTGGCGCCGCTTTGTTCTAAAACCTTTGTGTCTTTCGGATAAAAGGTAATTTCCAAAGCCCGCGCAAGCTGTTGAATGGCCTCCTCGGGCAGGCGGTCGAAGGGGGCATGAGCTCGAACGAACTCAATCGGGTTCACGGCTTTATTTTGCAGGCTTGCTGGGGGAGTTTTGCCCCGCCTCGGGCAGCCGCACGATGAGCCCTGAGCTCAGCCAGGCCGACAGGGCAAACACCAGATACAGGGCCTGGGTGGGGTTGGGGCCTTGTAGGGCAATCTGAAGCCCCAGGCCGAACCCCACTGCCGGAATGACCAGCAAGACCGTGCGGATCACCCGCTCGAGGCCGGCCTTAGGCGGCAGAGGCCAAAACCGACTGAACACCAGGCCCAGCAGGCTTCCGAGCAGGATCGAGGTGCCGATTTGCAGCAAAATGCCCGGTGTGGGAAAACTGAACCCCAATAGGTAATGGCCCCCCAGGTAAAAGCTAAAGAAAAAAGCCATCAGCCCCATCACGCGCCGAGCTAGACGAAGGCCCAGATTGGGAGGAACATAGGCTTGTGATTTCGTTGACATAGGGTTTGTGGCCGAGTTCGCAGCTTTAGAGGATTGCATCTTTAGCCCCCGAAGTTGCGCAAGTCCTAGATCGCTTATGCCCATTGTCGCTGGAGGACTTCGTTGTCATTGGCTCGCACCCACTTGAAAAAATCCTTCGGTAAAGCTGTTTTATGCCAGATTCGGTCAGTCCGCCCCCCGAATGAGGACGAACTGACCCAACCGAAGGAAGACGCTTTCTTCACCGACTGGGGAGAGGGTGAGCGCTAGGATTCAAAAAGATAGCCTCTGAATTGCTTTGGACGACTGTCTTTTTGAATCCAGCACTGCCTTACCTGCGCGCACTGAAGGTTAGACGCGGGTTGGGCCAGGGCTTACGTCAGTGGCCCTCACCCTTTACGTCCGCGGAGCCCTTCGGGATACGGATGTGCTCGACCAGGTCTTGCACTTCTTTGGGAGGCGGTGGGGTCAGGCGGGAGACGATGAAAGCCACCACAAAATTCAAGAGCATGCCCACCACGCCGATCCCTTGCGCGTTGATGCCCAGGAAGTCGCCCATTAGGGGCGCTGGCGTGCCGAAAATTTGCACCGAGCGCTGCATGCCGATCATCACCAGCGTGAAGACCAACCCGGTGATCAGCCCGCTAATGGCGCCCTCGCGGTTCATCCGCTTGTCGAAGATACCCATCACAATGGGCGGGAACAAGCTCGCAGCCGCAAGGCCAAAGGCAAAGGCTACCACCTCGGCCACGAATCCCGGCGGTCGAATGCCCAGATAAGCCGCAATTGCCGCGGCAATGAAGATGACGATCCGGCCTACCAGCAGCCGCTGGGCTTCCGTGGCTTTAGGACGAAGTATTCGGTAGTAGAGGTCGTGCGACACCGCGCTCGACATGGCGATCAGGAGACCGTCGGCGGTCGAAAGCGCGGCGGCCAACCCACCCGCAGCCACCAGCGCGATGATCAGGGGCGCCAGTTTGGCCACTTCAGGCGTGGAGAGCACAATAATGTCGTTGTCGATGTGAATTTCGTTTTTACTGTTCATGTCCGGGTTGTTGAAGTCCGGACGGCCCCCCGAGAGTTTGAATACCCGGCCTGGGGCAAAGTTGACCTTACCATCGCCGTCTTTGTCGTAGAAGGTCAACAGCTTGGTTTTCTCCCACTTGGCTACCCAGTCAATGGCACGAACCTCCTCGATGGACTTGCCGTTCAAGGTTTGCAGGAGGTTGTACTTGGCGAACACAGCCAACGCCGGAGCGGTGGTGTAGAGCAGCCCGATAAATAGCAGCGCCCAGCCGGCTGAGATGCGGGCATCGGAGGCCTTGGGCACGGTGTAAAACCGGACGATCACGTGTGGCAAACCGGCGGTGCCGACCATCAGCGCCAGGGTAATGGTAAATACCTGGAGCATGGTGAAGTTACCGAATGGTGCAACGTACTCTTTGAGCCCGAGATCCACTTGAATCTGCGAAAGCCGGGTGGCGATATCGGTAAAGGTCAGGGCCAGTTGTGGGATGGGGTTGCCGGTCAGAATGAGCGCGATGGCGCCCCCCACGAACAAGTAAGCCAGGATGAGCACGCCGTACTGGGCCACCTGAGTGTAG
This sequence comes from uncultured Meiothermus sp., assembly GCA_937950405.1. GTDB lineage: Bacteria > Deinococcota > Deinococci > Deinococcales > Thermaceae > Meiothermus. The sequence continues at coordinate 3,313 of CALFDH010000221.1, read as the reverse complement.
GTGATGCCCTTCATACCCCCGATGACGCCGATAAAGGCCACCACCACCAGCGCGGTGATGATGCCGGTGGTGATGTCCACCCCAAGATAACGGGATAAGACGATGCCCACGCCGCGCATCTGACCCGAGATGTAGGTGAGTGAGATAAATATGGTAGCGATGGCTGCAACCGCCCGCGCGGTGTTGGAGTAGTAGCGATCCCCGATAAAGTCTGGCACGGTGAACTTGCCGTACTTCCTCAGGTAGGGGGCTAGCAGCAGGGCCAGCAACACATAGCCGCCGGTCCAGCCCATGAGATAGACGGTTCCGTCGAATCCCAAAAACGAGATCAGCCCCGCCATGGAGATGAAGCTGGCTGCCGACATCCAGTCGGCGGCGGTGGCCATGCCGTTCAGAATGGGGTGCACTCCGCGCCCGGCCACGTAAAAGCCCTCTACCTCCTTAACGTGGGTACGCCAAGCGATGTAGCCGTATGCGATGAGCGTCAAAATAATGATGGACCAGGTCCAGGTTTCTACGGTCACTTTTGCCTCCTAGTCTTCCACCCCGAACTGGCGGTCGATTTTGTTCATCTGCGCTGCGTAAACGTAGATCAGCACGATAAAGATGATGATTGCGCCCTGGTGAGCAAACCAGAAACCCAGGGGTACTGAGAAGAGCTTGATGTTGTTTAGGGTCTGGGCAAATACGATGCCACACCCGTAGGAGACCACCGCCCAGACGATGAGCAGGTTGCGGATGAGGCTCGTATTGGCCTTCCAGTACGCATCGGCGTTTGCTTTATCCATACCTACCTCCCTATGAGACAAGTCCAACTACCCGCCTAAAGTGGAATGGCTGCATATTTCAGACTTGCGTCATGAATCTAACATTGAGATTGTAGCCTGGCAAGAAATTTGTAGTTTTCGGATATCTGCGAAATGACTCCCATTTTTTAGATAGGCAGGTGCTGTACAGGTCTGCGCAAATCCAAATCAAGTAAACTTAAGTCGGCTGCAACACCGTCTGGAAACATGTGTTCTCCGGTTCGGCCCACACGCTCGATGGTTCGGCCGAGATGTTGTCTGCTGGTTGCCGCTAAGAAAAACTTATCAGCTCCATCAAAAATGTTTATGTTGCCGCTTTGCGGCAACTTCCACTGCACCGCTTCATCAGGCGCTAGGTACGGCGCTCGAACGAGCCCCACCGGTGCGAGCGGCTGGGCTGAGGACATGGTTGATGCCCAAGACCGAGCTTGCTTTGGTTATGTCAGATTCGGCAACGAACTAACGCGACCGAAGGGAGTGCTCTAGGATTCAAAAAGATAGCCCCCTGGGGTTTTTTGGTTTGATGAAGTATCTTTTTGAATCCGGTATTACTCTTCTAGCGTACTCAAGTCCCCCGGGTCGCGCCCCATTTCCTGGGCCTTGAGCAGTCGGCGTAAAATTTTGCCGCTGCGGGTCTTGGGCAGCTTGTCCAGGAAAACCAGCTCACTGGGGGTGGCGATAGGGCCGAGCTCGAGGCGCACGTGCTGCACGATCTCGGACTTGAGCGCCTCGGTTTTTTGGTGCCCCACCCTCAGTACCACAAAAGCCTTGATGCTCTCGCCTTTTATGGGGTCGGGCACGCCAATCACGGCAGCCTCGGCCACGGCGGGGTGCGAAACTAAAGCACTCTCCACATCGGCTGTGCCGATACGGTGCCCCGCTACGTTGAGTACATCGTCTGCACGGCCCAGCACGGTAAAGTAGCCCTCCGCGGTTTTGCTGGCCACATCGCCGGCGGCGTAGACGAAGCCGGGAATTTCAGTCCAATACTGCGTATAGCGGGCATGATTGCCCCACACGGTGCGCATCATGTGAGGGAATGGGCGCTTGAGGGCCAGTAGACCCCCTGTTCCGGGCGCAACCTCTTTGCCCTCGGCGTCCACTACCGTCGCCTCCACACCCGGTAGGGGCACGCCCACAAACCCTGGCCGGGCCGTTAGGGTCAACGGCGTGCCCAGGGTGGGGCCCCCCAGCTCGGTTTGCCACCAGTTATCGGCCACAAACCCACGCTGACCCCCCTCTGTCAGGTGCTCTACCGCCCACTGCCAGGCCTCGGGGTTGAGGGGTTCGCCGGCCACGCCAATAAACCGCAGCGAGGAAAGGTCGTGCTGGGCAGGCCATTCGGGGCCATACTTCATGAACATGCGGACGGCGGTGGGGGCGGTGAACATCACATTCACCCGGTAGCGTTCCACGGCCTGCCAGAGAACGGCGGGGTTGGGGTAATCGGGGGCGCCCTCGCGCAACACACTGGTAATTCCCATGAGCAGCGGAGCGTAAACGATATAACTGTGACCCACAATCCAGCCGATGTCCGAGGTGGCCCAGAACACATCGGTCTGTTTTACGTCAAAAAAAGTGTGCAGGTGGTAAGCGGTGCCCACCATATAGCCCCCATGCACATGCACCACCCCTTTAGGTTTGCCGGTGGAGCCGGAGGTGTAGAGGATAAACAGGGGGTGTTCGCTGTCCAGGGGAACGGCCTCGGCTTTGGGTTGGTGCGACCAGAGCAACTGGTTGAAATCGTGGAAGCGCGGCCCCTCGGGAGCTGCTTTGCTGCGGCTGAACCAGATGGTGTGCACGTCCAGGTCTTCGATAGCCTGGAGCACGATGGACTCCAGATCCACTGGCTTGCCCCGCCGGAAGCTGACATCCCCGGCGATGACCAGCCTGGCCCCGGCATCCACAATGCGCTCGCGCAGCGCCGAAACCCCCAAACCCGCGTACACCACCGAGTGGATGGCCCCGATGCGGGCGCAGGCCAGCATGGAGATGACCCCCTCGAGGGTCAGGGGCATATAGATAATTACCCGGTCACCCTGCTCGACCCCCAGGCTCAGCAGGGCTGTGGCAAACCGGGCCACCCGGTCCAACAGCTCGCCGTAGGTGAGCTTTTGCTCGCTGCCGTCTTCCCCCAGGTACAAAAGGGCCACCTGGTTACGCTTAGAACCCCGGGCGTGGCGGTCGAGGGCGTTGTAGGTGATGTTGGTCTGGCCGCCCACGAACCACTGATGATCCGGGAAGTTCCACTGAAGTACCTGGCCAAAAGGCTGGAACCAGTGAAACTGCCGGGCCCACTCCGCCCAGAAAGCCTCGAGATCTTGCAGGCTGCGGTTGTATTCGGCCCAGAAGTCGGGAACATTGGCATTTTGGCACAGAGTGGCGGGGGCTTGGTAGCTGACCTTGGATTTTAGCAGTTGCTCGAGTTCCATGGGGTCTCCTGTGGGTTTATCTTGGCAGAGGGAGCGAGGGACAAATGCCGTTTGTCGTCGGGCAGTTCAGGGGTT
>CALFDH010000220.1 GCA_937950405.1 uncultured Meiothermus sp. | reverse complement strand
AGCGACCTCCCCAAACAGGTCGCAGCTCGCATGTCCGATGTCCCATGTTGGAGGTAGTTCTAGACCTGAGACCTGCGTCCTGTGACCGCCGAAAGCAGCTTCCACAAACACTTACCTCTCCCAGCCAGTGTTTTGCAAGCCCCGGCCAGATTCGGCCAGATGCGGTTTTGGTGGGAAGCTTCCTAGGCCACATGATCCACCCCCACGTAAGCTTCCTGCACTCGAGGGTTCTGGCTGACCTCCTCGGGCAAGCCGGAAGCAATTACCTGGCCGAAATCGAGCACGTACACCCGGTCGGAGATGTCCATCACCACCCCCAGGTCGTGCTCGATGAGGATGATGGTGGTGCCCCGCTCAGCCCGGATGTCCAGGATGAAGCGCACCATGTCTTCTTTTTCTTCCAGGGTCATGCCGGCCATGGGCTCATCAAGAAGCAGCAGCTTGGGCGAAAGGGCCAGCGCCCGGGCCACCTCGACCCGCTTGCGCACCCCATAGGGCAGGTCAGCTACCAGGGTTTTGCGGTAGGGCTCGAGCTCCATGAAGTCTATAATCTCCTCGCAGAAGCGGCGGTTCTCCACCCCCACCCGCATGGCCCGCCCGTAGATCAGGATGTTATCCAGCAGGTTGTAGTGCCCGAAGGTGTGGCGGGCCATCAGGAGGTTTTCCAGCACCGACATCCCCGTGAAGAGTTCGATGTTCTGAAAAGCCCGGGCGATACCGTACTGGGTGACCTGGTGCGGCGAGGCGTGGGTCAGGTCGTGGCCCTCGAAGGTAATCCGGCCCGAACTGGGGTGATAGAAGCCGGATATGCAGTTCAGCAGGCTGGTTTTACCAGCTCCATTTGGGCCAATCACCGAGACCAGTTCGCCATTAGCAACCTCGAGGGAAACCTCACTGAGCGCTTTCACGCCACCAAAGCTAAGCGTCACCTTTTCTACCTTAAGCTGCACCGGGCCTCCTTAGTTATGGTCTGCCTCAAGCTTATCTGAAAAGCAATGTCGTTGCTTGCGTCAGTCCTGGATACTAACAAACGAGCGTTTGGTTGGGGCTGAGTATAGCGAGGCACTCCTCACATGTCAACGTTTTGCGGCGACTTTTGCAAAAAAACGTCATATTACGGGTATTGCGGAAAAGCTCGTTTTTTGTTAGGGCTACTGACATCAGATTCAGTTAATTCGTCACCGTTGGGCCGACCGCACCCCGCTTCCCGCCTACGGGCAGTTATGCTACCCTATTAGGGTTGCCTGGCTCGACCCGGCATAATTTTATCTGGCACATCAGGGGGTTGTAACCCTGGCCAGTTTCGGAGGAAGCGATGAAACGCACTTGGCAACCCAATAAGCGCAAGCGGGCCAAAACCCACGGTTTTCGGGCCCGCATGAAGACCGCCGGAGGCCGCAAGGTGCTGGCTCGCCGCCGCGCCAAAGGCCGCGTCAAGTTGACCGTAAGCAGCGAGCCCCAACTCAGCCGCTAAAACCCGGGAGGGCCGACTTACTCCCCACACTGGGGAGTTTTTTTACCCCAGGTAAAGCGGGGAAAGGGGTTGGGGGTTAGAAAAACCATCCCTTCTGCCCCCGCCCCTCGAGCATCCCCATGCCGTTCTCTTCACTCAAAGGAGAAAAAGCCTTTCAGCGCATCCGCGCAGGGCGAGCGGGGCGCGGGAAATTCCTGACGGTGCGCTGGTTTCCCCTGCGCCCTACCGCCCACAACCCGGTGCGGGTGGGCCTTGTGGTATCCAACAAAGTGTCCAAGAAAGCGACCGTGCGCAACAAAATTCGCCGACGACTGAGGGAAATTTTACGCAAGATGCACCTCCCGCCCTGCGAGATGGTGGTGGTGGCTCAACCCGAGGCCGTTGGCGCGTCCTACTGGGACTTACTCCGAGATTTAACCCATGCCCTGAAAAAGAGCGGGCTGGTACAATGACACGGGTTGGTTTGCCCTATTGTGGAAACCTGGAGCGTTGGTCTGCGATGTTGAATCAAATGCTGATGGGCAGCGTACGGTTCTACCGGCGCTATATTTCACCCTTGAAACCCCCCACCTGCCGCTTTTATCCCACTTGCAGCCACTATGCCCTGGAGGCCCTCGAGCGCCACGGGCCTTTCTGGGGCCTGTACCTGAGCACCAAGCGCATTCTGAAGTGCCACCCCCTGCACCCCGGCGGGCTGGATTACGTACCCCAAGAACGCCCCAGGGTCCGCTGGAACCCCCTGGACTCGTTGAAATAAAAGGAGCTACTGGATGAAACGCTGGTTCTGGACAAGTTTGGCTTTGTTTGCCCTTACCCCCGCCTTTGCACTCACGCCCGAGTGGCGCGATGTGGACGTCAACAAAGATGGCAAGCCCGAAAAGGTAGCCGTCACCAACCTGGCCGACATCGCCTTCAACGAGCAGGGGCAGATTGTGGGTTGGTACATCAAAACCGTCCGTGCCACCGACTTTAAGGGCAACTACGACCGCGCCCCCAACCTGGTTCGAGCGGGCCAGACCTTGCCCGGAACCCTCTCCGATTTCACCCCTACCAGCCAGGAGTTCAGCCGCCAGGAACCCAACAACCCCGATGCCGACTTCATAGCCCGCTTCAGCGATGGCGAAACTACCTTTGCCTATACCGTGCATCCGCGCTTCCTGACCATAGACCTGGACATTCAAAGCCCCACCCCCCGCAAGCTAGTCTGGACGGGCATTGGCGGCACCGATAACCCCATTACCAAGTGGCTGGGCCAGGGCAACAACCAGCCCCTCAACGCAGGCCAGGGGCCGGCGGTGTATGTGGGCTGGCAGACCCAGAAAGGTGCGGGCTTTGCCATGTTCCTGAAGCCCCAAAACCCCACCCCCATCAGCCTGACCCAGCTGAACGGGGCAGGCGTTGCCGAGGTACAGGTTCCGGCGGGGGGCCTGAAGCTGAAGGTGTACGGCGGAGCCAACGAGCTGGTGCGCCTCAATGTAGAGGGCTTCTATCAGCTACCGGGGGTGTTCCAGCCCAACATCTGGGGCCAGATTTCGCTGGGGCTGTTGTGGCTGCTCGAGGAAGCCCACAAGCTGGCCGGGGGAAGCTGGGTACTGGCCATCGTGCTCATAACCATCCTGATCCGGCTACTGATGTGGCCCTTGATGCACCAGCAGTTCAAGAGCATGGCTGAAATGCAAAAAATTCAGCCCCTGATGAAGAAAATTCAGGAAAAATACAAAGACAACAAGGAGAAGCAGCAAGAGGAGATGATGAAGCTCTACCAGGAGCACAAAATCAACCCCCTGGGCGGCTGCTTTCCCTTGCTCTTGCAAATGCCCATCCTGTTCCTGATGTACAAAATCATGGTGGGCTACGAGTTTGGGCAAGGGTTTTTGTGGATCAGAGACCTTGCGTTGCCCGACCCCCTGTATATCCTGCCGATTTTGTATATCTTCGTGCTGCTGGCCTCCACCTGGCTCTCGGCAGCCGGTAACAAGGATGCCCTGCGGCAGGGTATTTTGATCAACCTGGTGTTCGCTTTCATTCTGTTCAGTTTTCCCGCTGGCGTAACCATCTACTGGTTGCTCTCGACGTTGATTAGCGTGGGGCAGCAATGGTTTATCAACAAACAACTAGGCCTGCCCATGTACCCGGCCAAGAGCTAGCCGTCCCATAAGCCCAGTACCGCTTACCTTCACCCTCCCTCCCTGGCTCCTGGCCGGACGGGGGGTGCTTTTTGCCCCTGCCTGGTAAGCTATAGTCGGACGATTACCTATGGATGACAAAAAGCGAGGACTTGATGATCTGTTATCCGACCTGGGGATTGGGGAGAACGAAACCGCCCCGGAGGTCGTGCTGAAAGAGGAAGAGGCAGCTCCCATCGTGACCCCGACCACCCCGGCGCAAGACCCCAAGACCGCCCTCGAGCACTTCATGGTGGGGCTTTTGCTACGCCTCGACCCGGCCTACTCGGTGGACATTGTGCAGGAGGGCGAGCTTTTTCGGGTAGAGATTCTGGGGGGCGACTCCGGGCGGGTGATTGGGCGCGAGGGCAAAACCCTGCAAAGCCTCGAGTTCATCGCCAATGTGGCCATGGCCAAGCAGTTTGGCTCGACTTACCGGGTGGTGCTGGATGCCGCTGGCTATCGGCGTCGGAATGAGGAGCGCATCCGCCGCATGGCCTCCGATGCGGTGTTGCAGGTGGAGGTGAGCGGTCAGCCCATCGAGCTGCCGCCCATGCGCCCCAGCGAACGGCGCCTGATTCACGTGATGCTCAAACAACACCCCAAGGTGACCACCACCTCGGTGGGCGAGGGGGAAGAGCGGCATGTGATTGTGATGCCCCGGGATGCCAACCAGCCGCCGGTTTCCGAAGAGGATGACGCAGGCGAGTAAAAGCTACCTGGAACTTTTACGGGAGTTCCAGCGGAGGCTCGAGGCTGCTAGAAAACCCGCCGCCGAGTCGCGCTGGATTGTGGGCCGCGCTGCGGGCCTGAACGACAAGCAGTTGGCAGCCCGGCTGATGCAGGCGGTTCCGCCGGATGTAGAAGAGGCCGCCTGGGCCATGCTGAATTTGCGACTGACAGGTTACCCCCTGCAACTGCTACTGGGCGAGACCGAGTTTTATGGCCTTAAGCTCAAAGTGGAGCGCGGGGTCTTGATCCCCCGGCCCGAGACCGAAGGGCTGGTGGAGCAGGCCCTGGGCTACATTCAGGCTGAGGCCGAAACCCGCGTACTGGACATCGGTACGGGCAGTGGGGCCATTGCCCTGGCCGTTAAGGCGCTGCGGCCCCAAGCCAGGGTATGGGCCACCGACGTCAATCCCAGGGCCCTCGAGCTGGCCCGGCGGAATGCCCAGGAACTAAGGCTCGAGGTCACCTTCCTGGAAGCCCCCTTTACCGCCGATTTGAGCGAGCTGGACCTGATTATCTCCAACCCGCCCTACCTGCCCGAGAGCTACCGCGAGGAGGCCCCACCCGAACTGGCCTACGAAGACCCCTCTGCCCTTTATGCTGGCCTCGAGGGGCTCGACGTAGCCCGCGAACTGCTACCCCATGCCTGGAAGGCCCTCAAACCCGGCGGCTGGCTGTGGCTGGAGCTGGCCCCCGAGAACGTCTATACCCTGCTGGCGGAAGCCACCGCACAGGGCTGGCGCCAGGCCAGGGTATTCCACGACCTGGCCCAGCAGCCCCGCTACCTGGCCTGCCAAAAGCCTTCCCCTGGCCCCTCCGAACCCGAAGACGAGGAAGCGAGCTTGCTGGTCTGGGCTGGCGAGTAGGTCGGTGGGGTTGCCCAAACCGCTATAGAATCTGCCTTATGGACTTGCGTGCGTACCTGCAAACCGCCCTCGACGCGGCCTATCTGGCCAAAAGCATCCACCAGTACTACCAGGAAAGAGGTTTCACCCAGAGCACCAAATCCACCCCCACCGACGTGGTCACCCAGGCCGACCACGAGTCCGAAGCGGCCATCCGATCACTGATTGCCGCGCGCCACCCCGATCATGTGGTGCTGGGCGAGGAGCAGGGCCAGGACAAGGAAGGGGCCTTTCGCTGGATTGTAGACCCCCTAGACGGCACCGTAAACTATGCCCACGGTTTTCCGTTTTATGCGGTGAGCATTGGCCTTGAAGCCCACGGCGAGGTGGTGCTGGGGGTGATCCTCGACACCGCCCGCAATGAACTATTCACCGCTACCAAGGGTGGGGGCGCCTTTCTGAATGGCCGCCCCATGCGCGTCTCTACACGGGACACCCTGCTGGGCAGTCTGCTGGCTACGGGCTTTCCCTACGACGTCAACAAAGACCCCGAGAACCTGACCTATTTCCAGCGGGCGCTGGGGCAGGGGCTGATGGTTCGCAGGCCCGGTGCGGCGGCCCTCGACCTGGCGTATGTGGCGGCGGGCCGCCTGGATGGCTTCTGGGAGGTGAAGCTAAACCCCTGGGATGTGGCTGCCGGCTGGCTGCTCATCACTGAAGCCGGGGGTCGGGTCTCGGGCTTTGCCGGAGAGGATTACCGACTCGGCAACCGCTATCTGGTTGCCTCGAACGGCCTGATTCACGATCGGCTGCTCCAGATTATCCTGGGAAAATGAGGCCAAACCCGCCCCGCCCCCCAATCCAGCTGCGGACCCGGGGGTCTTTCTCGATAAAAGCAAGCGGGTCTGCCTGGCCTGAGGGATAGAGTTGCCCAGGGGCTTTACATCAGCCTGCGGATTGCAAAAGCGCTGCCCTTACTGTGGGCGACTGCTCGGATTGAGCCGCTAGCCTTATAGCCCACTTTCAGCGAAGCCCGATGTGGGAATGGGAAGTGGGAGGTAGCTATTGGGTTTCCAACGCCTGCCCCCTACCCCCTACCTCCTACGGTATGGAAAGTGTTTTGGCAAGGATTTTTAGCTTTGCGCCAAATCAAAGCGTAAGACAATGGGCTTCAGGACAGGTTCTATCCCATGTTTGTTACGACCTTCCGACCGATATCGCGCCGGTACAGTGCGTGCTCGAACTTCACCGCCGCCACCCCGGTGTAGGCCCGCTCGAGGGCTTTCTTCAAGTCTTCACCCAGCCCCACCACGCTGAGCACCCGGCCCCCGTGGGTTTGCAGGCCGTCCGGGCCCCGGCGGGTTCCGGCCTGGAAGTAGAGCACCTGCTCGGGGGGCTGCTGGGGGAGGGATAGGGGCAGGCCCTTGTGGGGGTCGTCGGGGTAGCCCGGCGCGGCCATGACCACGCAGGCCGAGGCCAGGGGATGCCAGTTAAGCTCGAGTTCGTGCAACCGGCCCTCCACCACAGCCAGGGCCAGCTCGAGCAGGTCGGTCTTCAAGAGGGGCAGAATGGCCTGACACTCGGGGTCGCCAAAACGGGCGTTGAACTCCAGCACCTTGGGCCCCTCGTCGGTGAGCATCAGCCCCGCATAAATCACACCCTTATAGACAATCCCCTCGGCCCGCAGCCCCTCCACCAGCGGCTGTAGCACCCGCTCCACAATTTCGGTCAGGACGCTCGGCGCCAGCGGATAGGGGCAGATGGCGCCCATCCCCCCGGTCATGGGGCCAGTGTCGCCGTCCAGCAGGCGTTTGTGGTCCTGGGAGGGCAGCAGTGGCTTGATGGTTACCCCATCAGTTACGGCCAGCACTGTTACTTCGGGGCCGCTCAGATACTCCTCGATGACAATCTCGGCCCGCTCAGGCCCCGAGAGGATATTGGCCGCCGCCTGCTTGGCCTGGTGAAGGGTGGTAGCCACCGTCACGCCTTTGCCTGCCGCCAGCCCCGAGTCCTTGACCACAATGGGGGCTCCGGTGGTTTCCAGATAGGAAAGGGCATCGAGCACGTCGTGGAAGGTTCTGTGTCTGGCAGTAGGAATTCCAAACCGCGCCATGAGGTCTTTGGCGAACGCCTTAGAACCCTCGATCATGGCTGCCTTTTGCGCTGGGCCAAAAATTTTGAGCCCCCTGGCTATAAATGCATCGGCAATCCCCTCCACCAGGGGCGCTTCGGGCCCCACCAGGGTCAGCTCGATACCCTCTCGGTCGGCCCACTCGGCCAGTTGCTCCACATTGCCGTCCCAGGGAATGCACTCGGCCAGCTCGGCCATGCCGGGGTTACCCGGCGCGGCAAAGAGCGCCGTTACCAGGGGCGACTGGGCCACCTTCCAGCACATCGCATGTTCGCGTCCGCCCGAACCCACTACCAAGACCTTCACGGAGCCAAGAATAACAGGGGCAGGGGAACTGGGGATAGGGGTCTGAACCAGGGCAACCCCCGGTTCCCATCCATCCTGACCGGTTTCGCTCGCTTTTATGGCTTCCCACGGGTATGACCCAACACAACCGCTTTCCCTTCTATGTCCAGCTTCTTCACACCTTTCCCTGCAACACCCTCCGCACCGCCTCGGGATAGGCCAGGTGTTCCTGCTCGAGAATACGGGCGGCCAGGGTTTCCTCGGTGTCGCCCGGAAGCACCGGCACGCGTCGCTGCAACACGATGGGGCCGGTGTCCATGCCGGCATCCACAAAATGCACCGTACAGCCCGACTCCGTCACCCCGGCCTCCAAAGCCTGGCGCTGGGCGTGTAGCCCCGGGAACTGCGGCAAGAGCGAGGGGTGAATGTTGAGGATGCGCCCATGCCAGGCCTGCACAAACGCGGGTGATAGCAGGCGCATGAAGCCCGCCAGCAGAATCAGGTCTATGCGGTGGTCGTGCAGGAGTTGGCCTGCCACCTGCTCAAACTGCTCGCGCCCAGTCTTGTAGGCCACCCCCTGGTCGCGGCTTTTAGGCCAGGGCACGTATTCGGCCACGACCTCGGCCTCTACCGCTTTTTGCAGGGCCAGGGCCTCGCGCTGATCGGAGATGGCCAGCACAATGTGCCCGAGCGGGTTGTCGTGGGGAAACGCCTTTAGCAAGGCCTCGAGGTTACTCCCCCGCCCCGAAGCCATCACGGCGATTCGGGCCGGGCGAGGCAAAGGGAAGTGGCTCATTCAACTACCCTCCAGTTGCGCTCTAGAGCCAGTTGGCGCAGCCGGGCCTCGGGGTAGACCACTACCGGCTCTTCGGCCAGCTCGAGCATGGGCAGGTCGGGCAGGCTATCCCCGTAGGCCGCAAAAAGGGCCTCGCCCCGCAAGAATGCGCGAAGCTGCTCGGCCTTGCGGGCCCCCGAGCGCACCGGCCCCCGCAGTCGCCCGGTAAAGACCCCGCCTTCGACCTCGAGGGGCGTGCCAAGGGCCACCACCCCCTCCCCCATTCGCCTCGCAAACGCCTCCAGGATGGGCTGGAAGGTGGCCGAGCAGAGCACCAGCCGCCGCCCCTGCTGCTTTATCTGGAGCAGTTCATCCACCACCTCAAGCCGCCGCCTGGGCCAGAGTTCATTGGTCACCACCCACTCGCTTACCGCATTTAGCTCTTCCTGGCTGAGCCCGGCCAACAGCCCGGCGGCCCCTTCCATGAAGCGATCCTGGAAGGCACGTTTGTCCCCCAGGCCCAGCCGCGCCGACAGCGCCCCCGGCAGATGCCGGTAGAAGAACATCCGGTACTGCCCCGCCCGCCCGTGCGCCTGCATCCAGGCGGCCATACCCCGCCAGGTCTCGCCGGTGGTGAGGGTGCCTTCCAGGTCTGCAGCAATGGTGTTCATAAACTCCTGTTCATAAGCAAGGTTACTGTTTCAACAGCCACAGGATGCGGTCAAACGAAAAGATGTAGTGAACAACTACTACAGTGCCAAAAATCCAAGCCAATGTTACTGCCTGTACGCTGTAAAGTGACCAGGTAGCCAAAGCAAACAAACCCAGTTCAAGAACCAGGCGAAGAATCCCAGGCACCGCGACAGGTGCCGCTCCTGGGTCACCCGGCACACGGAAGGTAGCCCAGAGAACGGCGGCAACCACAGGAATTCCGAAGGCCAAAAGGGGTCGCAGCCAACCTTCGCTCTTTAGCCAACCCCAAATACCCAAGGCCAGCAGAGCTGCTATCTCGAGCAAAAAACGCAGCGCCAGATTGACAGGATGCGAACCCATAGTGTCTTTAACGCCGCTCGGTTCGAGCTTTGAGTACCTGCAGCGAACCCTCGAGCGATTTTTCCAGAAAGTTCCGGTCGAAAATCTTCATGGTTTGGGCCAACCAGCCAGAAAGCGATTCCTCGGTGGCAACACGTACCCCCTCACCCTGGGGCTCAAGCGTCCAAATGTGGACTGCCCTCATTCCTACGGAGTTGCCTGTCCAACACATGCATCGTCCTTGCTCCAGTGCTTGAACAGTTGACACGATACCCAGCCCCTTGGCTTTACATCGAAAGACCGCTCCAACAGCAAGCTCCCCCTCGAGTCTGGCCGACGATACATCGGGTTGCCACTGGGGCCAGCGCTAGATATCGGTGAGCAGAGCCCACACTGTTTCGAGCGGTGCACCGATGACAATTTCCTTGCGTGCTTTTAGTGGAGCGCTGTTATCAATATTCATGCTTCCTCTGCTCAACTACACTAACGCAATTCTTCCCACATTGTGTAACAGGGTTCGGTCCTCGAGCCCCACTATCCAGCAAATCAGGATATGAAGGAAACCGCGGGTTTCTGGCCCATGGGCTCATATGTAGTCATCACCACGCCGGTACTCGAGACCACACTGCTCACCAGCTTAAAGCTCCCCGGCGGCGTCCCCCCGCCAAAAAGCCGCTTGCCCTGGCCCAGCACCACCGGAAAGGTCTGCAAAATCAGCCGATCCAACAGGCCCGCCGCCAGCAGTTGGGGGTAGAGCGTCGAACTCCCCTGCACCCGCAGGTCGGGGCCATCGCTGGCCTTGAGTTCTCGCACCACTTCCAGGCCGCTCAAACGGTGGCTGTTGTGCCAGGGTGGACTCAAGTCGCGGCTCGAGAGCACCCACTTGGCCGTGGGGTTGAACCGCGCCGCAATGGGGTTGTCCGGGGGCACCTGGGGCCAGTAGGCCGCAAAAATGTCGTAGGTTTTGCGCCCCAGTAACAGCTCGTAGGGCGGCCCCAGCAGGTAGCCCCGCACCACCTCGCGGGTGATGTCGTCGGAATGCGCCCAAATCCAGCCCCCCAGCGCAAACCCACCACTCGAATCTTCCTCTGGCCCGCCGGGGGCTTGCATCACCCCGTCCAGCGAGACAAACACGGCTCCGATAATTTTTCGCATTATGGCGACTTTACGTCATCACCTCTTCCGGATGATGCTTGTTCCAGTAGCGCACCAGCCCATCCACGCTCATCCAGGAGGGGTCGGCAAACTCGTATTCCTGCACCTCTTCGTCGGAGAGGCCCGCAGCCCGCAGGGTGGCAGCCACGTAGGCTTCAAATTCGGGCACAATCTGCTCGCGGGTTTTGCCAGCCTTGAGGCGATGCTTCATCCAGTCGGCCCACTCCAGCAGTTTGGCCTCCAGAGCGCTCAGGTGAGGCCCCACGTCCTCGGTCTCGCCAAAGTGGGTCAGGTAGAGCTTGCGAGGGTTCAGGGCGCGGATTTTGGCGAGGGAAGCCAGCCAGGTTTCGATGTGAATCTCCGGCGGGGGGCAGGGCGGCAGTACCGGGCCTCGTCCGATCTTCACGCCCGTCACATCGCCCCCAATTAGCGCGTCGCCAATCAAAAAAGCGTGGTGATGGTAGGCGTGGCCGGGGGTCTCGAGGGCCTGTATGGTCGCCTCGCCGACCTGCACGGTGTCGCCATCCTGCAAAATTTCAATCTGGCCCTCCGGCACGTAGCCCATCTGGCCCCAGAGGGCTTCTATCTGGTCGCCGTAGATGCGCGTAGCCGAGGCCCAGAGCTTGCTGGGGTCTACCAGGTGGGGCGCCCCCTTGGGATGAACGTAGATGGTGGCCCCGCGCTCAGCCAGGCGCCAGGCCGCGCCCGCGTGGTCGAGGTGGATGTGGGTCACAAACACATGCCGAACATCGGAGGCCGCGTAGCCCAGCGTATTAAGGCCATCCAGCAACACCGAGAAGCGCGACTCCGGCCCGGTCTCAAACAGTACCGGCCCCGCCTGGGTTTCCAGCACAAATGAGGCAATCACCCTGGGAGCCCGGTCGTGCAGGTCAAGGATGTGGATCACAGGGCTATTTTACGCAAGCCCTGCATAGGGGCGCAAAGTCGCCTGTTGGCCTGTGCGCCAAGGTCAAACACTACTCCTATCGGCGTCTGGCCTTAAGCCTTCATCCCTCCGCTTGGGGTTAGTGGTCTGGTAAGTTTATCTCCTTGTCATACCAGATTCGGTAAGTTCGTTACCGAATGGTAACGAACCAACCCGACCAAAGGGAGTGCTCTAGGATTCAAAAAGATGGCCCCTGAGGTTTTTGGTTTGGTGAAGTATCTTTTTGAATCCGGTATCACTACCGAACACAGCAAGGCGAAGTGAGGAATCTGGTGCAGAGCAGACCATTGGATTGACTGTACCCTTGCAGTACCAGATTCCTCGTTGCACTGCGTGCGCCTCGGAATGACAACAAGAAGTCGAGGGCAAAAGTTAGGCTTGCTGGAGGCATCCTGATTACTTCTTAACAGATCAATAGCTCCAGATCCCCGCAAAGCCGTCCAGAATCCGGGCGATGTGCCGCGCGGCGTTGTGAAAGTCCTGGAGGCGGATATTTTCGTTGGGGGCATGGGTACGGTTGGTAATACCAAAGCCCACGCCGGCATCAATCACCGGGATGCCCAGGGGCCTGGCAAAGGCATACACGGGCGAGCTCCCGCCAGTAAGGGGGATGAGCTGGTAGGGTTTCTGGTAGACCTCCTCGCCCGCCCTGGCCGCCAGCCGCACCAGGGGGTGGTCGGCCTCCGACTTGGCGGGGAACATGTAGTCGGTATAGGTGATGCGGACATCGGTAAAGCCCTCGGCGTCGAGGTGGGCGCGCAGCTTTTTCAGGATGTCGGTGGGGTCCTGGTCGGGCACCAGGCGGAAGTCCAGCTTGGCCGAGGCTTTAGCCGGAATGACGGTCTTGTTGCCGGGGCCCTGGTAGCCGGTGGTAATGCCCTGGATGTTACAGGTGGGGTTGAAAACAGCCTTTTTGAGCTCGAAGCCGGTAAGCCCCCCCACAAACCCGCGCAGGCCGAAGGTCTCGCGCAGGTAAGGTTCGTTGTCGGGCAGGCGGCGGAGCAGTTCCAGATCGAGTTCCGAGATGGGCTTTACATCGTCGTAGAAGCCGGGAATCAGGATGTGTTCGTTTTCATCCTTGAGCGAGGCCAGCACCCGCACCATCCGCCAGGCTGCACTCGGCAGGATGTGGGCGCTGCCGGAGTGGGCATCGCGCGAGAGGGTCTGGACTTCCAGCTCCACCGCCATAATCCCCCGCCGCCCGAGCGAGGTGCCGGGCCGCTCCTCGAAGTCTATGCCGCCTTCCTCCCAGATGGCTCCGTCACATTTGAGCAGGTCCAGGTGGTCTTGCACGAACCGGGCAATGCCGGGGCTACCGACCTCCTCGTTGCCCTCCACCACAAACAGCACCCCACAGGGCAGCTCGCCTCCATGCGCGGCCCGCACCGCGTCCACCGCCGCCACACGAGCCATAAACTCGCCTTTGTCGTCCTTGGCGCCCCGGGCATAGAGCTTGCCCTCCCGGATTTGCGGCTCGAAGGGGGGCGAGTCCCAGAGTTCTAAAGGCTCGGGGGGCTGCACATCGTAGTGGTTGTAAAAGAGCAGGGTGCGCTCGGATCGGCCCCTGGCCCGGCCCACAATGACCGGGTTGCCGTAGCCCTCGATCTTCCAGGTCTGGAAGCCATGTTGCTGCAAGGTTTGCTCCACCAGGCCGGCACAGGCTTCCACGCCCTCGCCTGTGGCCGACACGCTCGGCTGGGCACAGAGCCGGATGGTTTCCTGCAGGTAGACCTCGAGGTTTTCTTGCAAGAAGCGGTCTATGGCACTGGACATGGCTAGAATATAAGCCCTGTCGTGGCTCTGCGCGAAGATGAGCGGCTCAGGCGGAGGTCGTTCGGATTTTGTAGTTGTTGAACTGCTCGCGCAACCTAGACTTCAAAAACTTACCCGTGCTGGTGCGGGGAATCTCGTCCACAAACACGTAGGCATCGGGCAGCCACCACTTGGCAAACTGGGGCTCGAGGAAAGCCCGCAGCTCTTCGGGAGTGGCGCTGGCCCCCTCCTTCAGCACAATGGCGGCCAGGGGGCGTTCATCCCACTTGGGGTCGGGAATGGCAATAACGGCGGCCTCCTTCACCGCCGGGTGGGCCATCAGGGCGTTCTCGAGGTCAATCGAGCTAATCCACTCGCCCCCGGACTTGATCAGGTCTTTGGTGCGGTCGGCGATGCGGATGTAGCCCTCGGGGTCAATGGCCACCACGTCGCCGGTGCGGAACCAGCCGTCCGGGGTCCACTTGTCCGACTCTTCCTCGAGGTTGTAGTAGCTTTGCGCCACCCAGGGTCCGCGCACCTGCAACTCTCCCAGCGACTGCCCATCCCAGGGCACCTCACCCTGCTCGCCCACCGCCCGGATCTCCACCAGGGGGGTAGGCACGCCCTGCTTGGCCCGGTAGCGGTACTCCACTTCGGCATCCCCTCGCAAGTGGCGTTTGAGGCGGCTGGTAGTACCCAGGGGGCTCATCTCAGTCATGCCCCAGGCGTGCAGCACCTTCAAACCAAAGCGGTCGAAGGCCCGAATCATGGCTTCGGGGGCTGCCGAGCCGCCCACCACCATCTCCATGGGTTCCAGCTTCCAGCGCCCCGGCTCCTTTTGCAGCGCCTGCAAGACCCCCAGCCAGATGGTCGGCACGCCGGCGGTTTTGGTGACTTTCTCCGATTCGTACAGGTCCAACAAACTCTCGGCGTCGAGGTGCGGCCCCGGCATCACCAGCTTGCTGCCTGTCATCACCCCGGTAAAGGGTAGCCCCCAGGCCAGCACATGAAACATGGGCACCACCGGCAGCAACACATCCGTACTGGCCAGGTTCAGCGCATCCGGCAGGGCCGAACCCAGGCTATGCAGCACAATCGAGCGGTGCGAGTACACCACCCCCTTGGGCTTCCCGGTGGTGCCGGAGGTGTAGCACATCCCGGCGGCATCGCGCTCGTCGAGGCTGGGGTAGGCAAAACCGGGGTCGCCGGAGGCCAGGAAATCCTCGTAGCTTTCCAGGCCCGGTGGCACCGGCTGGCCCGAGAGGGGCACCACCAGCACCCGCTCGAGCTTTACCTGCGCCTTGATGGCCTCGTAGAGCTTGAGGAGCACATCGTCCACAATCAGGATTTTGTCCTGGGCGTGGTTGATGATGTAGGCAATATCGGCGGGGTGCAGCCGCAGGTTGAGGGGGTGCAAGACCCCCCCGGCCACCGGGACGCCAAAGTAGGCCTCGAGGTGCGCGTAGGTATTCCAGGAGAGGGTGGCCACCCGATCCCCCTTCTGCAAGCCCGCCTTCTGCAAGGCCGAGGCCAGCTGGCGCGAACGCCGGTAAAAATCGCCGTAGGTGTAACGGTGGAGCGACTTATCGGGCAGCCGGGTCACGATCTCTTCCCTGGGAAACAGACTGCCGGCCCGCTCGAGGAGGTGAACCAGGGTTAGCGGAAAATCCATCATGGTGGACTGCATAGGCTTCTCCTTTGCTTTGGCTTCGATGGTACGGCCTGGGTCGTAAGAAAAGTATAAAGTACTCACACAGTAGGGTGGTTACGGCATTCAATCCGGCAATTATCCGGATACTGTGCTTTGAGCCGCGCCCCTGAGTGGATGGGCTGGATGGATTTGACCCACTCAACGCGACGCAGCAAAAGCCCTCCTCGAGCTCTCGAGGAGGGCTTTCAAAGCCAAAGCTATCCGCTATGAGCCATCAGCTATCGGCCTAGAAGACAAAAAACGCCGGCACGTACTCGTAGGCGTTGCCCGCCCGGCGCACGTTGCCCACCCCCGGCCAGGCAAAGTGGTAGCCCACCACCATAATGCGGTCGGTGGCAGCGGCCTGCCACAGCCGCGCCCGGGTGGCCACGGCCTGCTGGGGGTTGGCATCAAAGCCCAGGTAGTGGTCTGGGAAGCGGAAGGAGAGGATGTGATGCCCCCCGGCGTCGCCCAGGTGCCAGAGGGTCTGGTTGCCCGAGCTAATCTGCACGGCCAGGTGACCCACGGTATGACCAGCGGTATCCACGGCGGTCAGGCCAGGGGCAATCTGAGCCCCTGGGCGAACCAGGGTGAAGCGTTCGCGCAGGGCCACCAGATTGGCCGGGGGGGTGGCCTGGGAGAGCCAGAACTGCATCTCGGCCTCGCCGATCAGGTGCCGGGCATTGGGAAAGGTGGGCTGGC
>CALFDH010000219.1 GCA_937950405.1 uncultured Meiothermus sp. | reverse complement strand
CCCTGCAAGCATCTGGACGCCGGGTGCAAGGGCGCCATCTACGAATCCCGCCCGCAGGTCTGCCGCAACTACACCCCGGACTGGGTTTGCGGCAAGGTCGCACCGTTGCCGACGCTGGCGGAGCGAGTCAAGCGGTATCTCGAGGTTTATGGCCTGGATTGTGCAAGCTGATACCAAATTTAGGTGGAAAGTTATCATCGAGAGGCATTCACTACACAGTCGTACAAATGCTTTTTACAGATGTATCCATTTCAGTTGCGTTGCACGGCTAGGCCACAGCCCATGCAGTGTTCTCTGGCAGAAGCCCAAGCAAACGCCTTTTCATTCCTCCCCTACGACGTAGGGGAGGTCGGGTGGGGTTGCTCATGAGCGCCTTCACATACCCTACCCTACCCTCCCTACGTGGTAGGGAGGGGGTTTTAGGGCCATCGCTCATGGAACCTATCGAAGTGTATGGGTATCTCTACGACGCTGTATTCATTACCCCCTCTTCCGGCAACAACCAGACGCAGCTATTGACGTCACTGACGTCATTCTTACATACCGTTGGCGGGGTTTCACCACCTTCTCCCGCAAGGGCAGTAGGAAAGGGGTTCGGTTGGATTTGGTATCACGCCCTTCACAGACGTGGCCACCCATCCCTGTTGCGCCTTCAACAGAATGGCGACACCCGCACAGTAGCGTATATTTGGGACGTCGCTGCAGACGCAATTGCCCGCTCGCCTGGCGAGTACGGATGCTGCGAAGCCATCGTGAAGGTATCCAGGCGGCCACGGTTCTGTCCAGGACGAAGCTTTCTTGAAGCTGGCTGGCTCTGAATACGTGAAGGGCGCTCTAGTGCACCCCGGCCTCGGTGATGGCTGCCGCCGAATTGCGGGCGAAGCGCACGTTGCCCCTGAACTCGGTCAGGTTGGTGGCGTTGACGTAGGTCATGGCGCTTTGCAAACCTTCGCGCAGGCGGGCGATGGCCTCTTGCGCGGTGTGGTGGAAGGCCCGCAGGGTCTGGCTGGAACCCTCGATGAAGTTGCGCTTTTCAGTGACCAGGGTGGAGGCCATGCCGTAGAGCAGAACGCCCTCGAGGTGACCATCCTTCTTGATCAGAACCTCGTCCTCGAAGCTCCCGGAGGCAAAGAACTTGCCCATCATCACCCCTTCGCTGTAGGCCAGGGCCTTCACGAAATCGCCCGAGCTGTTCACCCCCCCGTCGGCGATGATCTGCGCGTCGGTGTAGCCGACCACGGCCTGGAACTTGCGAATTTCCTCGAGTAGCGATAGCTGCCCCACCCCCACACCGGTGTTGATGCGGGTAGTGCAGACCGAGCCCGGCCCCACCCCCACCTTGAGGATGAAGTGCCGGAAGCCCGAAAGCTTCATCAGCCAGTAGGCATAAGCAAAGCCCTCGATGGAGCCCACGTTGCCCAGGATGACACCGCTATCTATGCCCAGCCCGCGTATCTTGGCCAGCACCGGTAACACCGCCGCATTGGCCCCGTGGGCAATGTCAATCGAAGCGAAAATCAGGTTGGGTTCCGCGAAGAGTTCGGCCAGGAATTCTTCTTTCTCGTTAATGCCGAGCGCCGCCCCCACCAGGGCGGGGGCACTGGCCCGTACATCTGCAAGGCGTTCGTCGTCGGATAGCCCCACCCTGGGCAAAATATGCACCCCCCCATTGCCCTCGTCCCACACATCACGGGCGAAACGGCTCCGCATCATGCTCATGGAGGCTCCAAAGGCGGGGAATAGCTCCTTAGGGCCTTTGACGGTATGGAACAACTGCCGGGTATTGACCTGGGTGCGCGAAACCGGCTGGGTCAGGAAGGTGGGGATGATGGTTTTGTCGGCGAAGGTGTAATAGGTCTCGAAGCGCTCGTAAGGATACCGGGCCAGATCGGCCTGGGTTTTTTCCAGGGCTTCCTGAGCGATATCGTCGAATATGCCGTAGTTCACGAGCCGATATTGTATCCGAGGGGAAAGGGGTGTGTCTATCCAGGGCAATTCCCGACCCAGCCTTCATAACATAGTCGTACAAATGCCAGCAGCGATACATTCATCGTGCCAGGACTAATACCAGATTTGGTTAGTTCGTTACCATTCGGTAACGAACTAACCCGACTGAAGGGAGTGCTCTAGGATTCAAAAAGATAGCCTCTGAAAACCTCTGGTTTGGATTATTATCTTTTTGAATCCGGTATAACAGGCTTCGTTCTTCTGAAGGGGCCTCGAGGGTTTGCTTGGCGGGGCATCTTTTTTTATGCTGGGTTAGTTTGAGAGGCCACGATGAAAACCGCCGAAATCCGAGAGAAATTCCTCCAGTTCTTCGAGTCCAAGGGGCACCTACGCCTGCCGAGCTTTAGCGTGATTCCCCAGGACGACCCCACCCTGCTTTTCATCAACGCAGGCATGACCCCGCTCAAGGCCTACTTCACCGGCAAGAAGCCGGTGTTCCCCGGTCACGAAGGCGAATGGTACCGGGTCACCACCTGCCAGAAGTCGGTACGCACCGGCGACATCGAGAATGTGGGCCGCACCAACCGCCACCAGACCGTATTCGAGATGCTGGGCAACTTCAGCTTTGGAGACTACTTCAAAAAAGAGGCCATCGAGTGGGCCTGGGAGTTCCTGACCGATCCCAAGTGGCTGGGCCTGGACCCCGAACGCATCTACGTCACCATCTACAAGGACGACGACGAGGCCTTCGAGCACTGGACGCGGGTGGGCGTGCCCCCCGAAAAAATCCATCGCTTCGATGCCGACGAGAACTTCTGGCCACAAAATGCTCCTACCAAAGGCCCCAACGGCCCCTGCGGGCCGTGCAGCGAGATTTACTACGACCGGGGGCCCGCGTTTGGCAGCGATACCTGGGCCGACTACTACGAGACCCGCGAGAGCACCCGCTTTGTGGAAATCTGGAACCTGGTCTTCCCGCAGTACGACCGCAAGGACGGCGGCATCCTGGAGCCCTTGCCCAAGCCTAACATTGACACCGGGATGGGCCTAGCCCGGGTAGCCATGGTGCTGCAGGGTGTAACCGATTTCTACGAGACCGACGAGTTCCAGCCCCTGATTGCCAAAATTGTGGAGCTGACCGGCGTCAGCTACGAGGGCCCCAGCTCGGTGGCGCACCGGGTCATCTCCGAACACGCCCGCGCGGTGGCCTTCATCCTGGCCGACGGGGCCCACTTCTCCAACACCGGCCGCGGCTACGTGGTGCGCCGCCTGTTGCGCCGGGCGGTGCGCTTTGGCTACCTGCTGGGCCTGCGCGAGCCCTTCATGTACAGGCTGGCCGAGGTGGTGGCCGAGGTGATGGGCGGGGTCTACCCCGAGCTCAAAGAGAACTTGGAAAGCGTGCAGAAACAGATCAAGATTGAAGAAGAGCAGTTCTTGCGGACGCTCGAGAGCGGCATCAAGCGCCTGGACGGTATGCTGGCGGGCCTGAAGCCCGGCGATACACTCTCGGGCAGAGACGCCTTCACCCTCTACGACACCTACGGCTTCCCGCTCGACCTTACGCTGGAGATTGCCGACGAACGCGGCATCAAGGTGGATACCGAGGGCTACGAGAAAGCCCTGGAAGAAGCCCAGGAGCTGGCCCGCCAGCGCATGGCCTTCGACAAGGAACTTTTCAAGAAGTCCAACGAAGCCTTGGCCGCCCTGGCCGCCGACTACGGGGGCACGAGTTTTGTGGGCTACGAAGACCTCGAGGCCCAGGCCCAGGTCAAGCTGCTGCTGGTAGGCGAGCAGACCCTGCAAGAAGCCCCCGCCGGAACCGAGGTGCAGGTGGTGCTGGACAAAACCCCTTTCTACGCCGAAGGGGGCGGCCAGGTGGGGGATACCGGCATCCTGGAGTGGGAAGGCGGCTGGGCCAGGGTCTCTACCACCCAGAAAAACCCCGATGGCATCTTCTTGCATCTGGCGCGGGTGGAAGAGGGGACGCTCAAGTCCGGTACGGTGGTGCGGGCCCTGGTGGATATCCACCGCCGCGACACCGAGAAAAACCATACCGCCACCCACCTGCTGCACGCAGCGCTGCGGGCCGTGCTGGGCACGCACGTCCAGCAAAAAGGGAGCTACGTGGGGCCGGATCGGCTGCGCTTCGACTTCAGCCAGTTCGAGCCGATTGCGCCCAGAGACCTGGCCCGGGTCGAGCTGCTGGTCAACCGCTGGATTCAGGCCGACTTCCCGGTCAGCTACACCTACAAGCCCCTGGAAGAAGCCCGCAAGGAAGGGGCCATGGCCCTCTTTGGCGAAAAGTATGGCGACGTGGTGCGGGTGGTGAGCGTGGAGGGCACGGTGGACAAGGTGGCCTCCAAGGAGCTGTGCGGCGGCTGCCATGTGCGGCGCACCGGCGAGATTGGCGCATTCGTGATTGTGGGCGAGGAGTCGGTGGCGGCGGGGGTACGGCGCATCGAGGCCCTGACCGGAACCGGAGCCACCCAGCATGTGCGCGAGATGCTGGATCGAATGAACAGCCTGGCCCGTGAGCTGGGCGCAGCCCCCGAAACCCTGCCGGAGCGGGTAGGCAAGCTACAGGACGAGCTCAAGGCGCGGGAAAAGGAAGTTGAGAAGCTGAAGCTGGACCTGGCTCGAGCCCAACTGGGGGGCGGCTCGGCGGGAGCCCGGCTTCAGGAGGCGAACGGCTATACCTATCTGGCGGTCAGGCTCGAGGGCATCGAGGCCGGGGCCCTGCGCGGTGCAGCCGACGAACTGCTGGACAAGCACCAAGCCGACCTGGTGGCGGTGGGCTCGGGGCAGAACCTGGTGATCAAGGTGAGCAAGGCTGCCCAGGCGAAGGGCCTGGACGCCGGCGCAGTGATGAAAAAGCTCTCGGAGGCCGCCGGGGGGCGCGGCGGTGGCAAGGGGGCGCTGGCCCAAGGCGGGGGGTTCGACCTGGACAAAGCCTTTGGGGCACTCGAGGCAGCGCTGGGGTAATACCCGCTTTCCTGAATGGTTATTTTTGAAGAGGTATTCCTAGCCCCTCATCCGGCGACACCCAGACGCAGTTTATAACGTCTCTGGCGCAATTCTCCCGTACCACTGCCAGGGTGTCGCCACCTTCTCCCGCAAGGGGAGAAGGAAGGGGACTCTGGTGGATTTCGTATGAGGTGTAGCGCAAAAACACGGCGATGTGGGCCGATTTTAATCGACCCCTACAACCGCTCCAAACCCCCCAATAGACCCTGGACCAGGCGGCTCCACAGGCCCTGGCGGGGCTTGCTTTGGGGCTGGCTGGGCAACTGCTGCAAGCGGAAGGCATCCAGCGCCTGTATGTAGCCCGACTGGCGCAGGCTGTAGAGGTTGTACAGCACCGTATCCAGGGAAACCCGCAGATGGCTCGAGAGTTCGTGGGAGGAAGCCCCCCTGGGCGACTCGAGCCAGTAGCTGGCCTCGATCAAAAAACGCCCTGAAGCACCTGGTGGATAGCCGTCTTTATCGGTGCGGCAGAAGCGGGTGGTGGGGTCAATGAACTGATCGGCGTAGGTGGGGCGGGCGTTGGTAAAGGCCACCAGATCCACCAGCATGTTGGGCAGAAAATAATTCAGGTCGCCTGTCCGGGCCTGGATGGGCCGACCCGTAAACTCGAAAGCAGCCTCGGGCACCAGTACCAGATCCAGGAGAATTTCCTTGGCCTGCTCGAGGCTTAGCGGCTCCTGGTTTCGATAAGCACGAACCAGAGTACCCTGGCTCACCTCCAGGGCAATTGCGGCTGAAGGCATCTGCACCACCAGACCCCCGGTGCGCTTGACCAGAGCGGGCATCAAATCGGCAAAAGGGATGTATCTGAAGTTCCCAAACAGTGGCATAACCGGGCCCGTAATAAAGAATTTAGCAAAGCGTAAGGGGAAATGTTCTTGGCTGAACCGGATACCCCGTTCTGGAGCGCTCTTCACCTATAGGAGCGCTCTTCACCTATATTTGAGCCATCGGACCGTCCTGAGCAGAACAGTGGCCCCCGGGAAACCCGAAACCCAAGCACCCGTGGGCCGGGCCCGGCCCACGCTTGGGTGCGTAACATGCGTCTGCCGGGGAGTGGCTCAGGCTATAGCAACAACGTGGCTAAGTACCTCCCGCCCACGTTTTGGATAATGGCAAGATCGAAAATCATTCGGGTATTGCGCCCGGAGCATGATTTTCTCGCGCAGCCTGAGTTCATCTCTAAACCTTATACGGGCGCAACTTGACCTGGCACAGACGCAACGCAGACAAGCGTGCCTCACCGGGATGAGGCACATCTGCTGGTCACTTCTCGTTTTCGTGGGCGGCTGCGTCTGTGAAGTGCGCGATGAGATGAGCACAAAAGTTGGCGACGTATCCTCATTTACGCCAGCCTTCCAGGCAGAATAATAGACGCGATGAAAGTAGTCGCGCTGGATGTGGGTGAGGCCCGGATTGGCCTGGCGGTAGGCGAAACGGGTTCGCCCTGGGCCTTTGGCCGGGGCTATCTGGTTCGTAAAAACCTCGAGGCCGACCTCAAAGCCCTGGCGGCCCTGGCTGAACAGGAGCGGGCCGAGCGCTTTGTGGTGGGGCTCCCCCTGCGCACCGACGGCAGCCTGAGTGCCCAGGCCGAAGGGGTGCTGGCCCTGGTCGAGGCCATGCGCGAGCAGGGTCTACAGGTTGAGCTCGTAGACGAGCGCTATACCACCAAGCTGGGTCAGCACCGCCTGATGAACGCCCCCAAGCGCATCCGGCAGGAGAAGGGTAAGCTAGACGAAGCGGCAGCCATTGCGCTGCTCGAGTCCTATTTGGCCCGTGCATAGGCCATGCATTCCGGAGTACATAGCATGGATGAGCCCAACAAGCCTTCCCTTCCAGAGACCCCGCCGATGGCCCCCGACGACCCCCAGGAACGGGGCAAATCGCCCACCCGCTGGATTCTGCGGGGGGTACTGTTCATGTTTGTCCTGGTGGCGGTGGTGTTGGGCTACGCCCTCTACCTGATGGGCCCTACCGGCACCATCGCCGAGATTCGCATTACCAAGGGCAGCGGGGCTGCGGCGGTGGGGCGTTTACTCGAGCAGGCCGGGCTGGTGCGCTCGGGCTACCTGTTTGCCCTGTACCTGCGCTTTTCGGGGCAGGACAAAGAACTCAAACCCGGCTACTACAAGCTCGAGGGCAAGGGTCTGCGGGCCATCGCCCTGGCCATCACCGACGAGTCGCGCCCCCTCACGGTACGCATCACCTTTCCCGAAGGCTGGCGGGCGGTGGACATGGCCCAGCGCCTGAGCGAAAACAACCTGGACGGCCCCAGGTTCCTCGAGCTCGTCAACAACCCACCCCCCGAGCTGCGCCCTGCCGAGGCCAGGGGGCCCACCCTCGAGGGCTACCTCTTCCCCGCCACCTACGACTTCCCTCTCGACTACACCGCCGAAGACGTAATCCGCGCCATGACCCGCCGCATGGCGCAGGAGTTTACGCCTTCGGCCCAGAGCCGCCTCAAAACGCTCGGGCTCGGTATCCACGACTGGATCACGCTGGCTTCCATCGTACAGGCCGAAGCCGCCAACAGCAGCGAAAAGCCCGTCATCGCCGGAATCTTCCTCAA
>CALFDH010000218.1 GCA_937950405.1 uncultured Meiothermus sp. | reverse complement strand
ATTCTGGATCAGATTCTGTTGGCCGCCCACCACCAGGGCCACGCCCCCCGCGAGATTCGCAATGTGGTGCTGATGGGCATGGGCGAGCCGCTTTTGAATGTAGAGAACGTATTTGCGGCCATCGAGCGGATGCTGCACCCCCAGGGGCTGGCCATGAGCCCACGCCGCATTACCCTTTCCACCGTGGGGATCCCAAAGGGTATCTACAAACTGGCCGGGTCGGGGCTGGGGGTGCGCCTGGCCCTCTCGCTCCACGCCCCCGACGACGAAACCCGCCAGCAGATCATCCCCACCGCGCACCGCTACCGCATTGGCGAAATTATGGAAGCCGTGCGGCACTACTACGCCCAGACGGGGCGCCGGGTCACGCTCGAATACACCCTGCTGAGGGGCGTCAACGACCATGACTGGCAGGCCCGCGCACTGGCCGGGCTCTTCAAGGGCCTCAGTGCACACATGAACCTGATTCCCTGGAACCCCTGGGAGGGCGCCCCTCATCAGGGCACCCCCAAAGCGCAGATTCTCAAGTTTGCAGCTACCCTTGAGCAGCAGGGCATCCCTACCTCGGTGCGCTGGAGCCGGGGGCGGGATGTGGGGGCCGCTTGCGGGCAGCTCGCCCTAAAGCAACCCGCTTGAAAAAGGTTGCATGTCCCAGGCCCGCCTACTTCGAGCTTTTGGTACCTCGAGCGAAGCTTGAAGAGAGCCAACCCCAGGTTTACTCCCCTAACGGCTTTCATGCAAAACCCATACAATGGGCGGCGGTATGAACCGAAACCTCATTCTCATCGCCGTTGCAGTACTAGCTTTGTTGGGGGTAGGCGCCTATCTTCTGTTTGGGCAACGCTCCGGTGGTCAGGCCAGCGTGGGCAACGGAACCCTTTGCGCCAACCAGCCCCCTGCTGCCACCGGCCTCTCCAACGAGGGCATTACCTCCCTCCGCATCGAAGACCTTAAAGAAGGCAGCGGCCCCCAGGCCATCACCTCCAACACCGTGCGGATGCAGTACATCGGGCGCTTGGTGGACGGCAAGCAGTTCGATACCTCCTGCCAGCCGGGTCGCACCCCCTTCGAGTTCACCCTGGGAGCCGGTCAGGTAATCCCCGGCTGGGACTCGGGCATTGTGGGGATGCGGGTCGGCGGTCAGCGCCGCCTGATTATCCCTGCCAGCCTGGCCTATGGCGACCGCAGCCCCAGCCCGGATATTCCCCCCAACTCGGCGCTGATATTTGACGTGGAGCTACTGGAAATCCGCAATTGAGTGCTACCAAAGGTCATACTGCTTTGAACCTTCGGCCTCTGGGTTACAGCGCTCTTCACAGACGTGGCCGCCTCTCCCGGCGGCCACTGTTCTGTCCAGGACAAGACTTTTTTATTGCCGGATGGCTCAAAAAATGCGAAGAGCGCTCTAATATTTGCAAACATTAAGCCAACTGACTCCCAGGTATACTGGTCTGGTGAGTTTGCGGATGTTTTCCGCAAACTTTCATTCCAACCTCCAGCAACGAACCTTAATGTGGAGAAGCCGATGCAGTTTGTGGTGCTAAGTGGACAGAGTGGCGCCGGGCTCACCTCGGCGCGGATGGCCCTGGAAGACCTGGGTTACTTTTCGGTAGACAATATTCCGCCCCAGCTTTGGGGCGACCTGCTCAAAACGGTGGAGGCTCGAGGCATCCACAAGGTGGTGGTAGTACTGGACATCCGGGCCCGCGACCTGCTGGGTGAGGTGGAAACGGTACTGAGCCAGCTCAAGCCATTCATCATCTACCTCGAGGCCAAATCGGACATCCTGCTCAAGCGCTACAACCTTTCGCGCCGCCTCCACCCGCTGGGCATGGGCAACCTGCTGAGGGAAATTGAAGAAGAACGCCTGGCCTTAGCCCCCCTGCGCGACCGAGCCGACCTGGTGATGGACACCTCCGAGCGCACCCCCCGCCAGCTCAAGGAGGCCCTCGAGGCCGCCCTGGGCGAAGAAGAGGGCTTTTTGTTGCGGATTTTCTCCTTCGGCTTCAAGTGGGGCCCCCCGCAGGATGCCGACCTGGTCCTGGATGTACGCTCGCTGCCCAACCCGCACTACGACCCCGTCCTGAAATCGCGTCCCGGTACCGATCCCGAGGTAGCTGCTTATGTGTTCGCCGATAAAAAAAACGAGCCCTTCTACCGCACGTTGCTGGCTACCATCGGCCTTTCAGCGGAAGGCGCCCGCGCGACCGGACGGGCCGCATACACGGTAGCGATCGGCTGTACAGGAGGGCAGCACCGCAGTGTAGCGGTTGCCGAACGGCTGACCCAGGAGCTCTCAGGACGTTTTCGAGTGGAACTGGAGCACCGCGACCTGGAAAAAGCCATGGTTGCTTGAGAGGCCACAGAAGATGATCTGGAACAAGGCCAAACGCCCCAATCTCCGTACGCTCACCCAGGGCCTGCGAACCAATCCGGCTGATGACCGTTTTCTCAGCACCCTGCGCTGGCTTCTGCCCGGTATGCGGGTCAAGCGGTATGCGCTGCTGGCCGCCCTGGGGATGTTGTGTATGTTTACCGGGGTGGTGCATCTCTCCTGGCAAACCACATTCCTGCCCTGGTTTTTGCAGACCACCCGCTGGGCCGGTTACTTCTCTATCCCGCTGTGGATCTCGGGGGGGCTTTGGCTCTTAGGAGGGCTTACCCTTTTCCTGCTGGGCCTGCGCTGGATGAACCGCAGCATGCTCTCGGCCATCACCGACCCCGGCTCAGTCTCCAAGCAGGTCTACATTCGTCGGAGGCTCGAGGCTGGCCCGCGCATTGTGGCGCTAGGCGGTGGAACCGGACTTTCCAGGGTGCTGCGCGGTCTCAAAATGGAAACCGCCAACATCACCGCAGTGGTAGCCGTGACCGACGATGGCGGTTCAACGGGACGTTTGCGGGTCTCCTTTGGAGTCCCGGCGGTGGGCGACCTGGTAGACTGTCTGGCCGCCCTTTCCGACGCCGAGGGCCTGCCCGACCTAATGGAGTACCGCTTCAAACGGGGAGGGGAGCTCGAGGGCCACACCTTCGGCAACCTGATGCTGGTCTCGCTCTCCGAACTCAACAACGACTTCGCCAAGGCAATGCGCCAGGCCAACCAGGTGCTAAGACTCCGCGGAGCGGTCTGGCCCGCGACCTTTGAGGCCGCCCGGCTCTGGGCCGAGCGCGAAGATGGCACACGGGTACAAGGGGAAACTGCCCTGCGCGAAAAATCCGGGCGCATCCGCAAGGTAGGGCTGGCCCCCATCGGGGTAGCGGCCATGCCCGAAGCCGTCCATGCCTTGCAAAAAGCCGAGATGATTGTGTTGGGGCCGGGTAGCCTCTACTCCAGCGTCATCCCTAGCTTTCTGCCCAAGGGCATCCAGATAGCCATTCAGCAGTCCCCGGCCCGGCTGGTTTACATTGTCAACATCATGAGCGAGCGGGGCGAGACCGAAGGCATGGATGCCTACGACCATTTTCAGGCCGTAGCGCAACACCTGGGCCGCAAACCCACGGTGGTATTGGTTAACAACACCCGCATCCCCGAGGACTTACTCAAGCGCTACCGGGCCGAGGGCCAGACGCCGGTACGCTTCAACCCCAAGCGCTTCGAGGGCCTAGGGGTGCAAATTGTGGCCGAAGACTTTTTGGAGCCCGGTTTTGCCCAACACGACCCCGTCCGCCTGGTGAAAGCCCTGATGTCCTTGCGGTAAAAACCCCCTTGATGTAGCGCCTTGGACAGGGTAGGGTGTGGGCTTGTGGGCCGCCAAGCGCCTTCTAACGCTGAAAGCAGTTCGTCAAGCATATGGGCGCTGCACCCATGAACCAGCAGGGCCTCAAGGCTTTGCCCGCTCGAGGCGCCGCGTAGAGTCTTGCCCAGTATCTACATTTCAAGTACATACATCGCTGGCACTGTTGGGTATTGCAGGGAAACCCATCCGCCATGATCCCTCTTCTCTTCTCCGATCCGGTAGGCGACGACTATGGCCTGGGCTATGTCTACCCGCGTACCACCCTGTTTGCTGAGGCCGGTTTTGCCGACCTGACCGGCTTTGAAGCCCTTCGCAAGGGGGATCAGGTGGTTTTGCGGGTCAGGCTCCATCGCTATCCCAACCCGGGCAACGCCCCCCATGGCTTTTCTCTGGCTACCATAGGCATATATGTCCACACCGAAGCCGGAGGCAACGAGGAACTCCCCGGCGCAGGCTTCAAAACCCCCGCAGGACAGGGCTGGAACTGGGCCTACCTGCTCACCGGCTGGAAAGCTGAGGAATACCGTCCAGATGGAACCGTACAGGCGGTACCGGTTACCAGGAATGGCGATTGGCTCGAGCTCTCCCCCAATCTGCCCCCAGGGGACTATGGCTACTACGTAGCAGTAGGGCTCTACGACCCCTTCACCCCCTGGCACTTTCGCCCGGTCCGCCCCGGGGGGGGCACATGGACGATTGATGGCCCCGCAGACGCTCCCGCCGCCGTAGATGTGCTCTCGCAAAGCCAGATCCGGGCTTATCAAAGTGGCGTCTTACCGCCCGTGCATGCTATCCAGAACCGCATACCCTGGGCCATTCTGAGCGCGGCTCTGGGTGTGCTTTTTATTTTGCTGGCCTTTCGATTCCCAAAAAGATGAAGCCAGGGTCAGGGGGTCAACAGTCGATAGTCCATAGTCGATGGTCAACATCCCTGCATCCCTCCTGACCCTAAGTGGTCACTACATCCCACTCGGCATACATCAGGGTACTGCGCCTTTGACCATGCCGCCTGGCAGACGGTCTTCAAGGGTTTGGCAAACTCCATGTAGCATGGGATATACCAAATCTGCCCAGAAGTGACTCAAAAGCGATATACAAATCCCTCGGACGCGCCCCCTGGCGCGGCAAGTGAGGGGCGCGTTTAGCGCCGCTCACGCGCAGAGTTGGTAATAGACCCTCGGCGCTCGACCATCTCCGGCCTGCGACCCGCACTGCGCCCACATCGCAAAACTGGAGCCCATACCCAGAGCTCCCAAAGAGGTGTACCCTGAGCTATGCGCGACCTCCTGCTGCGCTTGGCGCTGAATACCCTGGCTTTGTGGATCGTGACCCAACTTTACGGGGGTATTTATTTTGCCAGAGGCAGCGGTCTGGGTGATTATCTGTTGGCTGGGCTGATTTTTGGCCTAGCCAACGCCCTGCTCAAACCCGTGCTGCTGCTGCTTACCCTACCGTTCAACATTCTGAACCTGGGGTTATTTACCCTGGTCGTCAACGCCGTGATTTTGTTAATTGCGGCCAGTCTGACCCCCCTGGATGTGCGAGGGTTTAGCGGCGCTTTGATTGGAGCCCTCCTGCTCTCGGTTATCAGCTTTGGGCTTAACCTGCTCATCGGGCCTTCAGATCGGCACAGGGCAAGGTGAGCAGGGAGGGGGAGAAACCACAAAAAGAAAGGGCTGGGCTTTTTGCTGGCGGCCCCTCCAACACCTCAGCGTGAGCCGGTGATGTAGCTCTCCAACTCGGCAATCATGAACTCCTGCTGGGTCATGATAGCTTTCACCACGTCCCCTATGGAAATGACTCCTACAAGTCGGCCATCCTCAACCACTGGCAGGTGACGTATCCGATTGCCGGTCATTAGGTTCATGCAGTCTGCTACGGTGGCATCGGGGGTAATGGTGATGAGGTCGTCGGTCATGACCTCGCCCACCAGGGTGTCTTTGGAAATGCGGCCCATCAGGATGATCTTGCGGGCATAATCACGCTCGGAGAAGATGCCTACCAGTTGGTTACCGTTCATCACCATGAGGGCTCCCACGTCGTAAGCAGCCATGCGCTCGAGCGCCTCAAAAACCGTAGCGTCCGCCGGGATCGCGTGCACCATGTTGCCCTTGGCCTGGAGCAATTGCCGTACCGTGCTGGTCATCCTACACCTCCCAAAAGTTGTCTATACAGACTGGGTCTTGGGGCCCAAGTCGGGTTCAGCAGGGCAAAAAACCACCCCATCTGCCCTATCACCTCTGAACGTACTGACTATTTTAGCCTGTTCAGCCCACAATCGAAATAGCGACCTATGAATGCCCCCCTACCGCCCTATCCAGGTCGGGCCGGGCCTCGCGCACCGCCAGCGAGAGGGTCAGGGCCGGAATCAGCAACAATCCTAGCACGCTCAAGCTCTCCAGCACCCCAAAGCGCTCGATGATAGGCCCCACCACCCCGTAGAGCAGCCCGGCAAACCCCCAGGTGAAGCCCATCAAAAGCCCCGAGACCGTGGCCATCTGACGCGGTTCATGCTCCTGGGCCATCGTTACCGCTACCGGCACGCCCGCGTTCATCAGGGCGCCCGTAACGGCCAGCAAGGCCACATAAAACCAGTTTTCTGGAGGCATCACCAGCAAGGCAATGTAAAGGGGAATTGCAAAGAGCATGGTGCCCACCAGCACGTTGCGCCGCCCCAGCCGATCCGACAGGGTTCCGCCCAAAAAAGCGCCAACGGTGGCCGAAATGCTGTAGATTGAAAGCGTCAGGGCCACCTGAGCATCGGAAATGCCGCGTTGGGCAAACCAGAAGGGGATGGTGGTCGAGAAGCTCATAAACACAATGCTGCGGAGGGTCGAGACAGCCCACAAACGAGCCACATGTCCGCGAAACACCCGCTGCAAGTCCCTAAAAGACGAGGGTTTGGTTTGCAGTCGGGTAGGGGGTGCTTGGCGTAGCAGCAAAAAAGCAGGCACCAGGGCCAGGGGAATGAACCAGGCCAGGGTTTGCAATCCCCCCTGGTTAACTGCGGTGAGCGAGACGATGGGGCCCAGCGAGATGCCCACGTAGCCCCCCGTACCAAAGAAGCTCATCCAGAAGCCGCGCCGGGCTGGGTCGGCATACTGCCCCACCAGGGCGGCCCCCGCCGAGTGAAACAAAGCCGAGCCCAGCCCCGACAAAGCCAGCACCACCCCCGCCACCCAGAGGTTGGGGAAAAACCCCAGCAGGCCACCCCCCAAGGCCATCAAGAGCGGCCCCAGGGCGGCCAGCATTCGCCGGTCGTAGCGATCGGCCACCAGGCCGGCCAGGGGTTGCAGTAAGCTGCCGGTGAGTGATTGCAAGGCCACTAAAAGCGAAACCGCCCCGTAGCTCACGCCAAAAGC
Source organism: uncultured Meiothermus sp. (assembly GCA_937950405.1). GTDB lineage: Bacteria > Deinococcota > Deinococci > Deinococcales > Thermaceae > Meiothermus. The sequence continues at coordinate 599 of CALFDH010000218.1, read as the reverse complement.
CGTCTGGAGTTTGGGCAGCAAGGGGGTCAGAAATGCGCCAAATAAGTCGTTGGTGGCGTGAAGCCAGGAGAGCAAGAAGGGCAGCACTCCAAGAGCATACGCTGACCGACGGGTCAGAAAAAGCAACCTGAGAATCAAAGACCCCGGGGCGTACTATCGCAGGTCGCACGTCCTGGTTTTCGGGTCAAAAATCGGCCCAGGGCTGAGGTACGCATGCTCGAACGTCAGGGGCAAGGAATACTTTAGGATTATGGCAGTCCGGTTATTGACTACAGAACATTGAATACTGCATCGTAGAGATGTCCGTACACCTCCGGGTTTCGGGAGGGATTGACATAGAGCCCCCTCCCTACGTCGTAGGGAGGGTGGAGGAGGGTATTGGGTGAGGCCCTAAACCGCCCGAGTACGCAAAGTTGCTGCTCAGCAACCTCACCTAACCTCCCCTACAGGCCCTACACGGTAGGGGAGGAACGAAAAGTTTTCTGCTACGGCTTCTGCTAGAGCGTACTGCACAGTTCGTGCCGCTATGGACACTTTGTACGGGTCTTCATACGACTGTGTACTTATTACAGCGTCGTAGAGATACCCAGACACTTCGA
>CALFDH010000217.1 GCA_937950405.1 uncultured Meiothermus sp. | reverse complement strand
GGGTGCGTCCCTGTTTCAACCAAGGTCAATACCAACCCCCACTCGTTGTGCAACCCCTCTTGATGCAGACCACTTAGCGAAACTGACTTTCCAGCCCTCACCGATTACCCATGGTGGGCTTGGGTAAAACCATGTGGATTGGATTGAGTTGACATCAGGAAGCCTCCTATGGCGCAAACTGTTCTCTAGAAGGCGCGGAACTCGTTGGCGTCAGCACCCAAGGGGGGATTTACCGTTTGGGTTCATTTGGTTGTTTTTGGGACACACCCGTTCGTATCAGGCGAAACGACCCGGGCAGACATGCCAGGGTAATGTCTGAAGAAACGCACCTTTGCGGTAGGCTATGTCTAACCGTTTTTTTGTCCGGGCTTGTTGGCAACACTGCCCTGACGGCAGGTTCATACAGTTCGGCCAGGAGGAAATATGAAGCCATCTCTACGCGTGGGGGTTGTATCGCTCGTCTTGATTGTACTCTCGGCCTGTACCCAGGCCCCGCCCGCCCAAACCCAGGCCAAACTCACTGCTCAGGCCATTTCCGATGGTGTGGTGATTAGCCAGGTGTATGGCGGGGGCGGCAACAGCGGGGCCCCCTACACCCACGACTTTGTCGAGCTGTTCAACCGTGGGAGCACGCCGGTTTCGCTGAACGGCTGGTCTATCCAGTACGCCAGCGCGACGGGCACCGGCAACTTTGGCGCCAGCAGCACCCAGCTCACCGAGCTGCCCAACGTGACTCTACAACCAGGCCAGTATTACCTTGTGCAGCAGGCGGGGGGCACGGTGGGGGCAGCCCTACCAACACCGGATTTGGTGGATACCACCCCAATTGCCATGGCCGCATCGGCGGGCAAGGTGGCGCTCGTCTCGAGCACCGCCTCACTGGGTTGCAATGGCGGCTCTACCTCCTGTTCTGCTGCCCAGCTCGCTCAAATCGTGGATCTGGTGGGCTATGGCAATGCCAACTTCTTTGAGGGTTTGGGGGCTGCACCCACCCTTTCCAACACCACCGCTGCGCTTCGCAAGGGCAACGGCTGTACCGAAACCGACCAAAACGCCAGCGATTTTGAAGCGGCTGCGCCCAACCCGCGCAACACTGCCTCCGCCCGCAATTTTTGCGGCGAGTCCGCGCCCAGTGTGGTCGCTTCGGTTCCACCCTCGAGCGGCACCATCAACCTGGGCGACAACCTGACCCTGACCTTCAGCGAGCCGGTGAACGTAAGCGGCAACTGGTTTGAAATTGCCTGCTCGGCCAGCGGAACCCGCACGGTGGTCGATGCGGTGGTCACGCCCAATGCCACCTCGACGCAGTTCGTCATCAACCCCAACACCGATTTTGCCTCGGGCGAGAGCTGTACCCTTACGGTTTTTGCAGCGCAGGTGTCGGATGTGGACACCCTTGACCCCCCCGACACCCTGGCCGCCAACTTTGTGCTGACCTTCAACCCGGTCTCGGTCTGCGACCTGCCCCATACCCCCATCTACCAGATTCAGGGGAGCGGCACATCGGCGGCCATTACCGGCAACGTGGTCACCAAGGGTGTGGTGGTGGGCGATTACGAAGGCCCCGCCCCGGCCCTGCGCGGCTTTTACATCCAGGACGTCAGTGGCGATGGAGACCCCAACACCTCCGATGGCCTCTTCGTGTTTAACGGCAACAACGATAGCGTTTCGCTGGGGGACGTGGTACGGGTGACCGGCACTGCAGGCGAGTTCCAGGATCAGACCCAGGTGAGCGCCACCATCATCACCAAGTGTGGCACCGCTACAGTTGCGCCGGTGGATGTCACCCTGCCCTTTGCTTCTGCCACCGATGCCGAGCGCTACGAGGGCATGCTGGTGCGGCTGCCCCAGACCCTCTACGTAACCGAGCACTTCCAGCTTGGGCGCTTCGGGCAGGTGGTGCTCTCGTCGGGTGGGCGGCTCAAACAGCCCACCCATGTGACCACACCCGGTGCAGCGGCCAATGCCCTGCAAGCCCAGAACAACCTCAACCGCATCATCCTAGACGATGCCCTGCAAAACCAGAACCCCGACCCCATCCTGTTCGGCCGCAATGGCCTGCCGCTATCGGCCTCCAACACCCTGCGCGGCGGCGACACCGCCACGGGCATTGTGGGGGTGATGACCTATACCTGGGCGGGCAACGCTGCCAGCGGCAACGCCTTTCGGGTGCGGCCTATCGGGGCCTTGAACGGCTATGTGAACTTTGTGGCGGCCAACCCGCGCCCCATTTCCGCGCCCGAGGTAGGGGGCACCCTGCGGGTGGTGGGCATGAACCTGCTCAACTTCTTCAATACCTTTGACGGAGTGCCGGATACGGTGGACAATTGCACCAACGGGGTAGGGGGCGCGCCCACCGACTGCCGTGGAGCCGATACTCTGGCCGAGTTCAACCGGCAGTGGCCTAAGACGGTCGCGGCCATCCTGGCCATGAACCCCGATGTGTTGGGTTTGAATGAACTCGAGAACGACGGCTACGGCCCCGACAGCGCCATCGCCTTCCTGGTGGACAAACTCAACCAAGCCACTGCGCCGGGAACCTATGCCTTCATCAACGCCGACGCGGCTACCGGTCAGGTCAATGCCCTGGGCACCGATGCCATTAAGGTGGGCCTGATCTACAAGCCGGCCCGCGTAACCCCGGTGGGCCAGTCCGCAGTGCTCAACACCACAGCCTTCGTGAACGGCGGCGACAGCGCCCCGCGCAACCGGGCCTCGCTGGCCCAGGCCTTCCAGCAAAACGATAATGGGGCCATTTTCATCGTCAATGTGAACCACCTCAAGAGCAAGGGCTCGGCCTGCGACCTGCCCGACCAGGGCGACGGCCAGGGCAACTGCAATGCGGTGCGCACCAATGCCGCGCAGCAGCTCGCGGCCTGGCTGGCCACCCACCCCACCGGCATTGCCGACCCGGACGTGCTTCTGATTGGCGACTACAACGCCTACGCCCAGGAAGACCCCATCACTGCCCTCAAGAACGCGGGCTTCGTGAACCTGCTCGAGACCCGCCTGGGCCCGGATGCCTATTCGTATGTGTTCGATGGCCAGTGGGGCTACCTGGATCATGCCCTGGCCTCGGCCTCGCTAAACGCACAGGTCAGCGGGGTGGCCGAGTATCACATCAACGCCGACGAGCCCAGCGTGCTTGACTACAACACCGACTTCAAGACCGCGAATTTGCAAGCGGTGCTCTACGCCCCCGACCAGTTCCGTGTTTCCGACCACGACCCGGTGGTGGTGGGGCTGAACCTGGCTGCTCCGGGGGCCTGGTTCTTTGGCCCCATTGCGCCGTTCCCGGCTTACAACAACGTCAACTCGGGTCAGGCCATTCCGCTTATCTTCAGCCTAGGCGGCAACAAGGGGCTGAACATCTTTGCGCCGGGGTTCCCCAAGTGGCAGGTGATCCAGTGCGGCTCTACCGCTGCAGTGAACGGCACCAACCCCACCAATAGCAACGGCGGCCTCAGCTACGACCCCCTGCAAGACCGCTACACCTACCCCTGGAAAACCGAGAAAGCCTGGGCCGGTAGCTGCCGCCAACTGGTGGTGCGCTACACCGACGGCATTACCTACCGGGCCAACTTCAACTTTGTGAAGTAGCCGCCCATCAAGGGAACCGAGTGGGGTCAACTGGCCCCACTCGAGTTTTGCCGATAGGCTTATCCCTCGTCCAGCCAGTTTTCTACCCGAAGCCCTATGATCCGTATGGACGCGACCTTGCAGTATGCGGCTTATCGCGCTCCTTAAAGATGTGGCCGCCCGCGAAAACGAGAAGGGACAAGCAGACGTGCCTCACCCCGGTGAGGCACGCTTGTCTGCGTTGCGTCTAGGCCAGGTTAGCCACGTTATGGCTATGGCATAAGCCCTTCCCTGGCAGACGCTTGGGTTTTGAGTTTCCAGGCGGCCACTAATCTGTCTAGGACAAAGCCATCTTGAAGTTGGATGGCTCAAAAAATGTGGCAAGCGCTCTAATCCTTCAACTTCTTTGCGGCCTCAATGAGTGCAGGCAATACCTGGTGCACGTCGCCTACAATGCCGTAGTCGGCAATCTTGAAGATGGGGGCCTCGGCGTCCTTGTTCACCGCCACGATGTACTTGCTCTTGTTCATCCCGGCCTGATGCTGCACCGCGCCCGAAACCGCCAGGGCGATGTAGACGTTGGGCTGCACGGTTTTGCCAGTCTGGCCCACCTGCTCGCCATAGGGCCGCCAGCCTGCGTCCACCACCGCACGGGTAGCGCCCACTGCCGCGCCCAGCGCACCGGCCAGCTCCTCCACCCCCGCGAAAGCCTCGGGGCTGCCCAGGCCGCGCCCGCCCGTAACCACCACGGTGGCCTCGGTCAGCGAGACGCCTTTCTTTTGTTCGCTCAGGCGCTCCAAGACCTCCACCCCGGCAGGAACGCTCACCTCGAGGGTCTCCACCGTGCCGCTGCCCTCTGGCTCGGCCAGGGGGGTGGTGTTGGGTTTGGCGGTGAAGACCACCGGCAGGGGGGCCTGCTGGCGCTCGGTGACGCGGTTCAGGAAGCTATACCGGCTGCCGAGGATCCTCTGACCATCGGTGCTGGTTTCCAGGGTGTCTTCCAGGAGCCCGGCCTTCATTTTGTAGGCCAGCCGGGCCGTCCAGGTGCGGCCCTGGCGGCCTCCGGTGGCTATGACCACCCGAGCCCCGCTTTTTTGGACGGCGGCATAGGCGGCCTCGGCCCACTTCTCGGGCGTGTAGGGCCCCACCTCGGCGGTGTAGACAGTGGGCAGGTACTGGGCGGCCTCCTGGGCCACTGTTGCGGTATTTTCGCCAATCACCACGCCTGCAAGGGGCCCCAGGCTGCTGAGCTGCCGGGCCCGGCTGATGGCTTCCAGAGCGCCCTTGCGCAGGCGCTGGCCGTCGTGTTCTAGAACTACCAGAATCATGGGGAACCTCCGGTTGGGCGGAAAGCTGCGATGCCTTTTGCCTTCCGCTCTGGGCTTTCGGCTAAATTACCTTGGCTTCTTCGTGCAAGAGCCGCACCAGCTCGTGTGCGGCGGCTACGGGGTCTTTGCCGTCCAGCACCTTGTTCAGGCGGGTGCGCTCCTGGATGGTTTGCTCCACAATGGCCACCTTGCTGCTGGCGCTGATGGGCACCTTTTTGAGTTCCTTGCGCTTGGCCTTCATGATGCCCGGCAGGGTGGGATAGCGGGGTTCGTTGAGGCCCTGCTGGCTGGTGAAGACGGCGGGCAGGGCCACCCGCACCACCTCGGCGCCCTCGTCGAGGTCGTGCTTGACTTTGGCGTGGGACTCGCCCTCGAGTTCGATCTGGGTGGTCCAGCTCACCACCGGCCAGGAGAGCGCCTCGGCGATGGCGGCACCGAGCGCCTGGGAGTCCCAGTCGGCCTGCTGCCCGCCGGTAAAGACCAGGGTGGGGGCCTCGGCCCGCAGGGTCTCGGCCAGGGCCTCGGCCTGGGTGATGGGGTCTAGGTAGCCCTCGGCCACCAGGTGAACGGCCCGGTCTATGCCCATGGCCAGCGCAGTTCGGATGGCCTCCTCGAAGCGCTCCGGGCCCAGGGCCACCACCACGCTTTCGCCGCCGTGTTTTTCCTGGAGCCGGATGACTTCCTCCACCGCCCACTCGTCCATCTGGTCGAGGATCATGGTGACCCCCGAGAGGTCTACCTTGCCCCCCTCAATCTTGAGGCGGGACTCGCCGTCGGGTACTTGCCGGATGACTGCTATGAATTTCATGATTGCCTCCAAGGGTACTAAGGGTCTATAGCCTATGGTCAATGGTCTATGGCCAGGGCTCGACTAAAGTCGGGATCCAGGCTTTTGAGCAGGGCATTGAGCTTACCGTTTAGGGTGCTGGCTTGATCGTAGAGGGTTTGAACTGTGCCCTGTTGTAAAAAGCCGAGCTCAACAGCAAGGTGCAGCGAACAAACTGTCTCGAGTAGGGAGCCTCGAGCCTGATACAAGAAGCGGCAGAAGTCTTTGTCGGTACTGCGCCCTTTACCCTTGGCTATGTTGAGCGCAATCGAGTTGGCAGCTCGTCTTAGTTGGCTCGTTAGACCAAATCGTTCCTTTTCGGGGAAGCCTTCACTGAGCTGGTAAACCTGCACCGACAAGGCCACACTCAAATGGTAAACCTCGAGCTGCTCAAAACCAAAATAACCGTTACTGCTTAATTGCTGAGCTTTGCACTGTTTGTTTTCCATAGAAATGTTTTTGGCTATAGACTATTGACTCAAAATATGCCTCGCAATGATGAGCCGCTGAATTTCATTTGTTCCCTCGTAAATCTGGTTCAGCTTCACATCGCGCAAAAGCTTCTCCACCGGGTACTCGTGCATGTAGCCAAAGCCGCCGTGGATCTGGATGGCCTGGTTGGCAGCCTCGAAGGCCATTTCCGAGGCGTAAGCCTTGGCAATGGCGGCGGCGTGGGCCTGGGGCAGCCCCTGGTCGGTCAGCCAGGCCGCGTAGTAGGTGTAGGCGCGAGCGGTTTCGATGCCCATCAGCATCTCGGCCAGCTTGAACTGGATGGCCTGGAAGTCGGCAATGGGCTTACCAAAGGCTTCGCGCTCCTTGGCGTACCTGGTGGCCTCTTCTAGAGCCCGCCGGGCCACCCCCACGCTGCCCGCCGCTACCGGAATGCGGGTCTTGTCCAGGGTGTTCATGGCAATCTTGAAGCCATCGCCCTCCTGGCCCAGCAGGTTCTCGGCGGGCACCCGGCAGTCCTCGAAGACCAGCTCATAGGTACCGCTGGCCCGCTGGCCCATCTTGCCGTGCAGTTTGTGGGCGGTAAAGCCGGGGGTGCCCTTCTCCACCACAATGGCAATCACCCCTTTGTGTCGCAGCGCGGGGGCAATGGTCGCAAAGACCACTACCGTCTCGGCCTCGCCGCCGTTGGAAATCCAGGTTTTGGTGCCGTTGAGCACGTAGTGGTCGCCCTCGCGCACGGCCCGTGTCCGCAGCGCCGCCGCATCGGAGCCGTTGCCCGGCTCGGAGAGGGCAAAGGCGGCCAGCGCGGGTTTCTCGGTGAGCATTTTGAAAAAGCGCTGCTTTTGTTCGTGATTGCCGGCCAGCAGGATGGGGGTGATGCCCAGGTCGGAGGCCATCGGGATGGTGTAGATGCCCATGCAGCCCCAGGCCAGCTCCTCCCCGATGATGACCTCCTCGAGCATCCCTAGCCCCAGGCCCCCGTATTCCTCGGGGATGATGGCGTTCAGCAGGCCCACCTCGTGGAGCTTTTCCACCACCCCCCAGGGCACTTCCTCTTTGGCGTCGTACAGGGCGGCGATGGGGGCAATCTGCTCCCTGGCGAAGCGGCGGGCCAGTTTTTGCAGTTCCTTTTGTTCGTCGGTCAGGCTAAAGTCAATCGGCATGGCGGAAGGCGGAAGGCTAAAGCCCCAGGCCAAAAAAGCGGTTGGCTCCTGGCTATCGGCTGTTAGCTTTCGGCTTTGGCTCACCTCCTTACAAAAACTTCTTGTACTCAGTATAACTTTTCCCTGCCTGGCTTGTCTATCGTATCACGGGCCTGGTGAGGAAAAAGCGTTATGTATGTAAATCCACAAACCAAACCACCCTACCGCGTAGAATCCGCGCTATGAGCTTGCTGTTCAGCCCTTTGAAACTGCGTTCGGTGACCCTCAAGAACCGCCTGGCCATGTCGCCCATGTGCCAGTACTCGGGCCAGGATGGGCACGTGACCGAGTGGCACCTGCTGCACTACCCCACGCGGGCGGTTGGCGGGGTGGGGCTCATTATGGTGGAAGCCACGGCGGTAGAGGCCCGGGGGGTGATCAGCCCGGATGACCTGGGCATCTGGTCGGATGCGCATGTAGGGGGGTTGCAGGCACTGGCCCAGCGCATCCAGGCAGCGGGTGGGGTGGCGGGCATCCAGCTGGCTCACGCGGGCCGCAAGGCCGGTACGGCCAGCCCCTGGCAGGGCGGCAAGCCCCTGCACCGCTGGACACCGGTGGCCCCCAGCCCCCTGGCCTTCCACGAAGACTGGCCGGTGCCGCAGGAACTGGACGAAGCGGGTCTGGAGCAGATACGCCAGGCTTTCCAGCAGGGGGCCCGGCGGGCCCTTGCGGCGGGGTTTGAACTGATTGAACTGCACATGGCCCACGGCTATCTGCTGCACTCCTTTTTGTCGCCCCTTACCAACCGGCGCAGCGACCGCTACGGGGGCAGCCGGGAGAATCGCATGCGCTTTGCGCTCGAGGTCGTGGAGGCGGTGCGAGCGGTCTGGCCGGAGGAGTTGCCGCTATTGGTGCGGGTCTCGGCCAGCGACTGGCTCGAGGGGGGCTGGGACATCGCCGATACCGTGGCGTTTGCGGAGCAACTGCAAAAACGCGGCGTGGACTTGCTGGACTGTTCTTCGGGTGGGGCCATTCCGGGCGTAAAAATTCCGGTGGGGCCTGGCTACCAGGTGCCCTTTGCGGCCCAGGTTCGGTTGTCCACAGGCTTATCCACAGGCGCGGTGGGCCTCCTGACCGAGCCCTTACAAACCGAGGCCATTCTTCAGGCCAACCAGGCCGACCTGATTCTCCTGGGCCGGGTCTTGCTCCGCGACCCCTACTTGCCCTACCGTGCCGCGCAAGCCCTGGGTGAAAGGGTCTGGCCGGTGCAGTACGAGCGGGCTTTCTGAGGCTGCTTCCTGGGACGAAAGTGCTACCCCGTTGCAGAAATGCCAATGCCTTGTCGCAGGTCTCGAGTCGCAGGCCAGAGGCCGGTTCGAGCCTGGACTGGATCTTCGTACTCGAGCTCAAAAACCTCGCAATAACTCCACCACAACAGATTCGTTTTGCTTCCTTGTTCATGGCTATCGGCTATGGACTATAGACCATCGGCTGTAAATTGAGCTATGGAAAACCCCTGGAAAACCTTTGTGCCCCAGGCCCCTACCCGCCTCGGCAAGCCCGAATGGTTCACTGGAACGGTTTATTTGAGCGAGCTGGTCATCACCCCGGCGCCCATGCACCTGCACGTGCTGCGGGTGATGTTTGCGCCAGGGGCCCGCACCGCCTGGCACACCCACCCCAAAGGGCAGGTTTTGCACGTGGAGGCCGGGATTGGCTGGTTCCAGCGCTGGGGTGAGCCGGTTCGCGAGATGAAAGCGGGTGACACCATCTACTTTGCCCCTGGCGAGAAGCACTGGCACGGGGCAAGTGCGATCCACGCCATGACCCATCTGGCGATTCAGGCAGCGGTGGATGGGGTGAGCACCGATTGGCTGGAGCAGGTCTCGGAGGAGCAGTACCGGCTTTGACCCGGGCAAAATGCGGTGACCAACGTGAACCTCATGCAAGCTCTTCGCGCCAGGGGGGATTGGCGCCAGATCGGGTGCAGGTAATGGCTGCTATTCGAGCGGCGTAGTTAAGCATAGCGGCTATCTGCGCACTGCTGAGCGCGGCCAGTGCAGCTCGAGACCAGACCCCACTCTGCCACAGCCAGCTCAGGGTGCCGGACATAAAAGCATCCCCGGCACCCACCGTGTCCACTACCTGTACCTGGGGCGCCTGAACGCCGATGGTTTCCCGACCGTTCACGGCAAAAGCCCCCTGGCCCCCACGGGTCACGATGACCCATACCGGGCCCTGTTTCTGCCACTCCTGGGCCACGCTATCCAGGCTCTCGCCCGGATAGAGCCACTCGAGGTCGGCCTGGCTGACCTTGACCAGATCGGCCTGCTCGAGCCAGCCTAAAAGCCGCTCGAGATAGGCTTCGCGGTTGGGAATCAGAAAGGGCCGCACGTTGGGGTCGAGGGTGATCAGCCGTCGCCGGGCCTCGCGCCGCATCAGGAGCTCGAGGCTCGAGGCCCCCGGCTCCAGCACCAGCGAGTAGGAGCCAAAGTGCAGGGCCGCCTGGGGGGGGAGGGTGGTGGGCAGGTCTTCGGGGTAGAGCAATCGGTCGGCGGTGTTTTCGCAGTAGAACGAAAAAAATTCGCCCGACTTGGAAGGGGAGACCAGAGCCAGGGTGGTGAGCTCCTGGCCCTCCCGGACATATTCCAGGCTTACCTTGCTAGCGGCCAGATGACGCTTGAGCAACTGCCCGAAGGCATCCCGCGAAATGCGCCCAAAGAAGGCGGTGGGTGTGCCGAGCCGGCCCGACCCCACGGCTACGTTGTACGGCGAACCGCCAGGATGGGGAACATAAGCAGTACCGCCGTTGTGGGCAGTGGGGGTCATGTCTATCAGGGCTTCTCCGGCGACAATCAGCATGTTTCCTCCATAGCAGGCGAGCTATGGCAGCAGTCTAACCTGGACTTTGCCGTGCTGTAAGCCCATCCGCCAGGCGGGCCTGTGGTGGGGTTTGGGGTAAACTTGAGCACGGAGATAACTATGGGACTGAGCAAAGGAAAGTTTGAACGGATACAGGCTTGTGCCGACGACCAGGGTGTGATTGCGGCGGCGGCGATGGATCAGCGGGGCTCGTTGCGCAAAGCCATTGCCAAGGCCAGAGGGGCAGAGGTGAGCGATGCCGAACTCACCGAGTTCAAAACCGCCGTGGTCAAAATCCTCACCCCCTATGCTTCGGCGATTCTGATTGACACCGAGTATGGCCTGCCTGCGTTGAAGGCCAAGGCGCCGCGTACCGGGGTGCTGCTGGCCTACGAAAAGTCGGGCTACGACACCACCGTTCCAGGTCGTTTGCCGGACCTCCTGCCCGATCTGAGCGTACGACGCATTCGGGAAGCAGGCGGCGATGCGGTGAAGATCCTGCTCTACTACAACCCCGAAGACGACCCCAAAATCAACACCATCAAGCACGCCTTCATCGAGCGGGTAGGGGCCGAGTGCGCGGCCCTGGAGATGCCATTTTTTCTCGAGCCCATCGCCTACAACGACCAGCTGGGCGAGGGCCTCGAGCTGGCCAAAGCCAAGCCCCGCTACGTGGCCATGTACATGGAGGAGTTCTCCAAAGACCGCTATGGCGTGGACGTGCTCAAGGTCGAGCTGCCCTTCAACATCGCCTACACCAGCGGCACCCTGGGCTTCAAGGGCGAGGAAGCCTACACCCGCGCCCAGGCCCTGCAGTTCCTCAAGGACACCGCCAGCGCTGCCGGCAAGCCCTTTATTTACCTCTCGGCAGGGGTGAGCGATGCGGTCTTCCGCGAGTCGCTCGAGATGGCCGCCGAAGCGGGGGTGCCCTTTAGCGGGGTGTTGTGTGGGCGGGCTACCTGGCAGGATGGCATTCCGGTTTACGCCAAACAAGGGCTGGCAGCCCTCGAGGACTGGCTTGCCGACCAGGGCGTGAAGAATATCCAGATGCTCAACGAAGTGCTGGCCAGGGGCGCCAAGCCCTGGTGGACGCACTACGGCAGCCTGGAAGCGGCCAGAGGCTAGCGCTCCACCCGAACAATGGCTCCCAAGTGGGAGCCATTGTTTTACACCATCCGTCGCCCCCCCACAAAAGTCATCTTCACCTTGGCGATATCCTCAATGTGGCGGTCAGGCTGCCCGTCTACCACAATTACATCGGCCAGATAGCCTGGCCTCAGATACCCTAGCTTGGTGTCCAGACGATTGATCCTGGCCGCCACGCTGGTCGCCGAGCGCAGTGCATCGTAAGCATCCTTTTTCACGCCCAGCTTGATCATGAAAGCCATCTCGGGGGCTACCACGTCGTGCTGTACTACTGGAGAACCACTGTCTGTGCCAAACCCGATGGTGATGCCCGCCTGAGCAGCCTTGACCAGCCCCGCGAAACGCGCCCCACTGGCTACGGCTCGCTGGCGTTCCTCGATCTTCCACTCGGGTACGTTGTACTTCCGGGCCAGCTCGGGCTGGCTCTGCATCACCAGCGGTGCGAAGGTGGTGACAATGGGAATGTTCTTCCTTGCTATGAGTTCGATGGTCTCGTCGGTCATGTCGCCGCCATGTTCGATGCAGTCCACGCCAAACTCAGCCACCCGCTTGATGACCGAGTTGAAGGTGGCGTGGGCAGTGATGGGAAGGCCATTACGGTGAGTCTCGTCAATTGCGGCGGCCAGTTCTTCGTCGGTGAACTCGTTGAGGTCGTGTGAGGCCATGATCTTGATCAGGTCGGCCCCACCGCGCACCTGCTCACGCACGGCCCGTCGCATCTCGTCGGCCCCGCTGGCCTCGCGGCAGGCCCAGTAGGTGTGGCCGCCGGTTTGCACAATCGCTGCCCCGCAGGCCAGCACCCTGGGGCCGGGGAAAATCCCCTGCTCCACCGCCTGTTTGGCAAACAGGTTGGTGTTGTGCATCCCCAGGTCGCGCACGGTGGTGATGCCCGCCCGCAGGCTCAGGAGCATGTTGCCCGCGCACTTGTAGGCCGAGATTTCGGGGGCGTCGTAGATGGACTGGTGAGCCAAATCGTGGATGCCGTCCCAGGCCAGATGGGCGTGGGAGTTAAAGAGGCCTGGTAGGATGGTTCCGCGGGTTTGGTAGGCTTCGGACTGCCGGGTGCCAAAGTCGGAGGCGGGGCCGACAGCGATAATCTTGCCGTCTTGGAGCTCGACTATGCCATCTTCAATTCGTTCGTCGCCGTCGCAGGTCAGTACCCGTCCGCGTAACAGAAGGTGTTCCTTGGGCAGGTCGAACATGGGTTTGATGATTTTCTGAAACTTCCAGTGGGGGGCTTCGGGCATAGGGGTCTCCTGGTGTGGGGCCTGTGGGTCAATGAGCTGTGGTTTTCTGGTTTGCTTTCGGGTTAGGGTCGCAATTTTATGATGTCTTGGGAGAAGATAGCTGGAATGAACAGGTCGGTGTTTGACATTCCCAAGATGGACTGTGCTGCCGAGGAGGGTCTGGTGCGGATGAGGCTCGAGCCGATCAGCCAGGTGCGAAGCCTCGAGTTCGATCTTCCAGCGCGCAAGCTGACGGTGTACCACCAGGGAGGGCTGAGCGAGATCGAGCTCGCTCTCCAGGGGCTAGGCTTGGGGGCTCGCCTGCTGGATACGGCCAGGGCAGATGGTCCTGCGCCCGAGCAGACGGTGCAGCGCCAGGTGCTCTGGACGGTACTGGCTATTAACTTCACCTTCTTTGTAATAGAGCTGGTGGCGGGTTTTTGGTCTAACTCGATGGGTCTGGTTGCCGACAGCCTGGATATGCTGGCCGATGCCCTGGTGTATGGGCTCAGCCTGTTTGCGGTTGGCGCTGCAGCGGCACGGAAAAAATCCATAGCCCGCATTAGCGGATATTTCCAGATGACCCTTGCGGTGCTGGGCTTCGCCGAGGTGTTGCGCCGCTTCCTCGGAATCGAGGAAACCCCCGACTTTACCACCATGCTGGGGGTTTCGTTCCTGGCCCTGCTGGCCAATGCTTTTAGCCTGTACCTCTTGCACCGCTCACGCAGCAAGGAGGCCCACATGCGGGCGAGCATGATCTTTACCA
>CALFDH010000216.1 GCA_937950405.1 uncultured Meiothermus sp. | reverse complement strand
ACCCGCTGAAGGAAGTAGCCCGCCGCCGCCATCCCCGCACTCATGGCCTTGGTGCCGCTGGTGAGGTCAAGGGCAATCTTCTTGCCTGGATGCTTGCGTACTTGCTCGCCTACGGCCAGATAAAGCCTGGTCACATCGCTCTTGTCAATTTCGATGGGATAGATGGAGCGCCCCAAGTCACGCTCTAGCGGCTCGAGGTAGCGTCTGCTCTCAGGTGTGTGTAGAACGTACACCTCCGAGGCCCCCAGTCCCAGAGCGGCCAGGGTAGTAGCCTCCGGGCTGGTTCCCAGAGTATGAATGGAAACCTCGAAGGTCTCCCGTAGGGGGTAGACCTGGGGCTCCTGCCGCCAGAGATCCAATAGAACTGGCCAGACTGCCTGTGCGTAGATCTCCTGAGCTCTAGCCCCCTCCGCTTCCTGCCCTTTCAGGCTCTGCCAGGCTCGCTGGATTTTCTCCCTCAGTTCCTCCATGCTGTACCTCCTGTCTCGGGTCAAACCCTCGCACCCGCCCAAACCCCAAGCTGGTTTTAGCCCCCACCCCCGCATAAAAGGCGAAGCGCCCCAGGGCCTGCATCCACTGGGCCTCCATCGGGCTGGCCGCGGGCAGGTAATACACCACCCGCCCCACAAAGCCCACCCCACGCTCGTCTGGGTTGGGCTTGATGCTTTGAGTATGGCCCTGGAAGCGGGCGATGGTCATGCGCTCCCAGGTTTGGCCCAGCTCCTCGGGCACCTTCACGGGCGCAAAGGCGTCCCAGCGCTGGGCCAGGGAGTCGAAAACCAAACGCGGCTCGGGCAGGGGGTAGGAGTTGCCCTTCCGCCGGAAAAAGGTGGGGCTGGCAAACTGGAGGCCCAGGCTGGGGCTGGCCTGGCCCTGGAAGAGCCGGGGGTAGCTGCTCACGCCGGCCCAGGGATGCTCCTCCTGCAACACCGCCTTAACCCTGTAGAGCTCCTTGAGCCGGACACTCTGGCCCAAAAGCCCAAATAGGTGGGGCGAGAGCCGGGCATACAGGCTTTCTTGCAAAATGCCCACCCGCACCCACCAGGCCCCCTCGTGGCCCCCCAGCGAAAGGCTGAAGGGGTTGGGCTGGGCTTTGTGAATCTCGGGGTCTATGTCCTTCAATAGGCCGTACACCAGCCCCCGCCAGCCGTCGGGGTCGGGGCGGGCGGGGCCCTCGAGGGTGAGGACAACGGCGGCCAGAATCATGACGCTTCGAGCCTGGCAACGGCCCAGCCAAGAGGGAAACTGTCTTTGGGTTTGGAGTGACCAGCGGTTTTGCGGGTTTTAGGCTCTTCCCCTTCTTCACCCTCCAGGAGCAGGGCCAGCCTTATGGACATCCGCCCGGAACCGAAGCCGATGCGCAGGGGAAAGGCCTGGGGGTCGGCTTGAAGGCGCTGCTCGAGTTCTTTATAGGTTTGCAAAGCGGTGTTCAGACCGTTTGATTTGGCAAACTCTTCCTCGCGGGCAGCCACCTGCTGGTAGTACTCTCGACAGGCGTTGGCCAGCTCCCTGGCAGAAATACCGTGCGAAACGCTTTCCTTGTGCTTTTGCTGGGCCAGGCCCGTGTGCAGGCGAAGGGTGGACAATAACTGCGCTTTTCTGCGGAAGGTCTCGGCCAGCAACACCGTACCGTCCATGGTAGCTTTGGGGTGAAAAACTCCAATTCGGTTCAAAAGCAGATTATCGCTGGGCTCCGTGTCCCCAACCCGTACCTGGCGGAAGGGGTCTTTGTGGAGGTTGAAGCCCCGCTCAGCGGCATAGTCCAACACCAGGGCCTCGAACTCTTGCGCAACCTTGGGCCCGATCTTTTTGGGCGGCGTAATTAGGGGCCAGTCATCTTTCGGTACCTTCTGCCCCCAGCGCCAGCGGTCACTGTACTCAATATCCTGCCCCCTTTGCAAAACCCGCCTGAACATCCAGGCCGTGCGCAAGGCCCCCTTGATGGACGAGCCGGGCAGGTAGGCCCCTAAGGGGCTTCTGGGCAGGGGGCGGAACTCCAGACCCGCTGCGTCGGTGGCATTTTTGACCGTCTGGATGAAAGCACTGCTCACCGGTATGCGGCGCAGGATGGCCGGGGTGGGGTCTACCAAGCCGCTGCTCCAGAGCGAATGCAGGCTCTCCTGGGCCCGCTTGGGGCCTTGAGCTACGGCTTGTAGGTAGTTTTTTTGCTGCTGGAGCGATAGCAGCTCTAACAGCCGGCCCGCGTCCAGGATCAGGGCTTGTTTATTTTTTTCATCCAGCAGATAGCTGTAAGCTGGGAAGGCCTCACCCGTACCCACGTGGATCGGCCCCAGGGTCTCGAGGCTCAAGCGGTAACTCTCCAGAAAGCTCATACCCGCACCCCCAGCGGAAAAGCGTGTAGATACTCCCACACCTTCACCGCCTCTGCTGGAGCAGGATGGGGGGTCACGTCCAGCAACTTAGCCGAGGGAGTCTGCCTGAACAGGCTACCCTCCCGAGCCCGCAGGTAAGGGCGTTTGAAAGGGGTCTCGGCCTGGGCGTAGTGCCCCCCCAGGCGGCCCCAGTAGGTTTCCAGGGCAAAAAAGCCTTCGCCCTCGGGCAGGGTGGGGGCCAGGGTGACGTAGTAGGTGGGGTTTTCGGCCTCGGGGAGTTCCATCTCCTCTACACCCACCACCTCGAAGCGCCCCATCCCCACGCTGGCCTTGCCGCCGTAGCCAAAGGTGCCAATCTGCCGCAAGGCTTCTTCCAGGTAGTCGGTCTCTTTGCGCACCTGCACATACACCGTCCACTCCTGCCGGCCCAGCCAGTAGACCCGGTCGGTGAAAAGAATGCCCTCCTGAGCGGTGCTGGTTGAGCGGGCGATGCCCACACGGGTCTGGGTGGCTACGGTAATCCTCGGGGCTTTGTCCTGAGAAAGTTCGGGGGCCTCGAGCAAGGCTTTTTCCCCTTCCTGGATGACCCGCGCGAAGGTCTCAAAGCTCAAGTAACGCAGCCCTTTGAGCTTTTTGCGCTTGAGGGTGTCCTGCACCTGAACGGGCGGCAGCAGGGGGCGCGGCAGGTAGCCGGTGGGAAAGGCAGAGGAGACGAGAAACGGAGGGTCGTGCTGGAAGGCCTCGAGCCACGCCAGCAGGCCTTCTTCCCCCTGTGAATATCGCATCCACCAGGCCAGGTGGCCCCAGAGGGTGGGGGCGGTGGGTGGAGCGCTGATGTTGTTCAGCGCCAGGTGAAAAGCCCTTACCTTCATTTGTCCTCGACCTTATATGAAAGCTCCACCTGCCCGTAGCCCCGGCTGATGTAGCCGCCCAGGCCGTCGAGCTGCAAAAGATCCAGGGCTTTTTCTACGTGCTTGAAGTTATCCCGGTCGGTCTGGCCGCCATCGCCGGTGTCCATAACCCGGTAGACCATCTCAAAAGCGAACTCGGCCCCGGCAGGTACGCGCTCGGCGGTGCGGGGGTTGGCGTTGCCGCCAATGCGGGGGATAAAGACCTCCTGCTTGACCTCGGTGAGGTAGCCTCCACGGGCGGTCATGGCCTCAAGCCTGTCCTTAGACTCTTTCGTGAGGTAGGCATCGCGCACCAGGAGGCGGGTGGGGCCGCGCTGCTGGGCGATGCGCCGCTGCGCCTCAGTGCTGGGGGCACTCCCAAAAATACGCCCTACAGGGTCGTTGGGGTCATCCGGCACATAGACGTGCTTTTCGGTAGAACAGGCAATGTAGTTACCGCCAAAATGCCACTCGAGCAAGTAGCGCATCTTCCCCTTGAGCGAAGAACCGGGAATATAGGGTTCGTCGGTGAGGGGGTTGCGAATCACCGGGTTGTCCACGTCCCCAATGGCCATCCGGTCTTCGCTCATGCCGATGCGGAGCCCACTCTTGAGGCGGATGATGCCGTGGATGCGCTTGTAACCGAGCAGTTTCATC
>CALFDH010000215.1 GCA_937950405.1 uncultured Meiothermus sp. | reverse complement strand
CTCCACGCGGTGCCCTTTGCCGCTTTATATGATGGCGAACAGTATCTGCTCGACCGTGCAGAGCTTTCTCTCACGCCCAGTGCGGCGGTGTATGCCCTGTGCCGTAAACGTGTTCGGCACCACCCCGGCTCCTTAGTAGCCTTTGGGGTGCCCCTCGAGAACATTCCCCAGGCCGCCTTAGAAGTGGAGCAAATCAGTCAGATTGCCCGGGCCCCCCACAAGTTTGTGGGTGAAGCGGCCACGCTACAAAACTTCTTTGCGGCTGCGCCCCAGGCCGAGGTCTTGCACATTGCCACCCACGGGGCTTTCCGCCCCGACAACCCCATGTTTTCCGGGCTGCGCATGGCGGATGGCTGGCTGGCAGCCCGCGATCTTTACAACCTGCGCCTGGAGGCCGAGCTGGTGGTGCTCTCGGCTTGCGAGACAGGTCTGGCCAAGCAAACCAGCGGCGACGAACTGATTGGCCTAGCACGGGGCTTTCTTTATGCGGGTGCGCCCTGCCTGATTGTCAGCCTGTGGCCGGTGCGCGACGACGCTACCGCCAAGTTCATGACCACCTTCTACACCAACCTGCGGGCAGGGATGTCGGTGGCTGTGGCCATGCGCGAAGCCCAACTGGCCTTGCGCCGGGAGTATCCCAACCCCTACTTCTGGTCGGCGTTTACGGCTACGGGCGATTCACACCGCACCGTGCATATATAGCGTTTATGGGTCGTTCCTGTTGGCACCGGTCAGCGCTTCGAGCACTTCCTCAGGCGTGTCTGCCAGGGTGATGAGCTCCAGATCCCTGGCATCCACAACCCCGGCAGGAATCATGGTGCCTTTCATCCAGTCCAGCAATCCCCTCCAGTAGGCCTTATCCAACGCAAAAATGGGGAACGGATGCACCTTTCCGGTCTGTACCAGCACCAGTACCTCCGCCAGCTCATCCAGGCTGCCGAGGCCCCCCGGCATCACCGCAAAAGCCTGGGCGTAGCGCACCAACATCAGTTTGCGGGCAAAAAAATAGCGAAAACTCAAGCTATGGGTCTGGAAGGGGTTGGCCCTTTGTTCGTGGGGTAGCTGAATGTTAAGCCCCACCGAGATGCCCCCTGCGTTGTAAGCTCCCCGGTTGGCGGCTTCCATCAGCCCCGGCCCGCCGCCCGTTACCACGCCAAAACCTGCCTCGGCCAGCCGTTGCCCGAGCAACAGTGCTTGGGCGTAGTAGGGGCTTTCCGAACCAAGGCGGGCCGAACCAAACACCGTTACGAGCGGTACCCCCAACTCGCCCAACACTTCAAAACCTTCCACAATTTCGGCCATGATGCGCCATAACCGCCAGGAATCCTGCTGCTGCAACAGGTCAATTTCGGGTTGGGTCATGCCCTTACTCTATCGCGGTTCCCACCCCTGGGTCGGCGACCAGACGCCGCTCTTCGATTCGTGTGCCCAGGGAGGCATTCCCGAATGCGGGGGGTCAACTGGGCGGACAAGGTACTGGAGGTCTGCCAGGTATCCGATGGGTGGCTGTACCTGTACCCTGCAAAAGGCGAGGGGAGGCTTGAGGGATAGCTTCCCCGACTCAATCAGGACAGGGTTACTGGCTACTGGACGGCAAACCAGGCCAACCTTGACAAGCACGGTATACCACCCGTACACTTCTGCCAGGATGATCTTAAGTGCAAAAAAATCCAGCGCCGGGGGGCTAGTCTGAGCTAGTCCGCGCAGCTGCGTACCCCGGCCCGCACCCGCTTGCGGGCGATTTTTTTGTGAAGGATGTTATGCCAGAGCCTACCCACTCCCGTATCGAAATCGTGGACACCACCTTCCGCGATGGTCAGCAGTCCCCGCTTTTGTTCGACACCGAGAAGTACCGCTTTACCCTCGAGGAGAAAAAGCAACTGCTGGCAGGCCTGATTGAGCTGGGCGTGACGCACTTCGAGTTCTTCTCGCCGGTGGTGGGGGAGGCCGAGGCGGGGGATGTACGCGAACTTATCGCTTACGCCAAAACCCTCACCCAAAAGCCGCTATACTTCCTGGGTCACTGCCGCACCAATCCGCTGGACATCGAAAAAGCGCTGGAGGCCGGTTGCAACGGGCTGAACCTGTACCTGGGGGTTTCGCCCCTGGCCCAGCAGCACAACGCGCAGAAAAGCCTGGAAGAATCGGTGACGCTGGCCCGGGAGGTGATCCGGTCTACCCGCCAGGCCCACCCCGAGCTGTATATCCGCTTTAGCGCCGAGGATGCTTTTCGTACCCCGCTCGAGGACGTTTTTTACCTTTACGATGCGGTGTACCCCTACGTGAACACCCTGGGCATGCCCGACACCGTGGGCATCGCCGAGCCCGAGGATGTGACGGCGGTGGTCTCACAGTTGCGCGAGCGCTATCCCAAAGCGGCCCTGGAGTGCCACTTCCACAACGACCGGGGCCTGGCCCTAGCCAATGTGAACGCTGCGGTGCGGGCCGGGGTGCGTTATGTGGATGCCTCCATCTGGGGCTTAGCCGAGCGTTCCGGGATTCCTTCAGTTACGGGGGTGCTGTTCAACCTGTCCAAGCGCTACCCCGAGATTGCCGCGCAGTACAACCTGAGCCAGTGCTATCCCCTAAACGTATTGATGGCTTCTATCCTGGGCACGCTGGTGCCCTACACCGAGCCGGTTTCCCTGACCAACCGCACCCACACCGCCGGGGTGCACCAGAAGGCTGTGCTGAACGAAAAAAAGGTCTACGAAGCCCACAGCCTGCACGACTTTGGGGTGGACAAAAACCAGCTTCTCTTGGGCCCGCTTTCAGGCTGGCATCTCATCTACTACTATCTGAAGGAAGTGGAGAACTTCGTAATCAGCAAGGAACAGGCCAGGCTGATTGCCCAGGAGTTCAAAGCCCGCACCGCCGAGATTGGCCGCAGCAAGAAGCCCGAAGAACTGTTGCTCGAGGTTGCCGAGGCCCACGGCCTTTCCCGCCACACCCTGCCCGAGGAAGTGCCCACCGCCCGGTTGGAGAACCTGGATTAGCCATGTCAGAGCTTTTGATATTCATCCACCGAAATACCGATGTCCTTGAGGATTTTGCGAAAAGTTCCCATGGGCAACTCCCCGCTGTGAAATGGAATGACGGTAGTTCGGCCATCCGGGTGCTGATACAAGCGGTGTGCTCCCTTGGCTTTACGCTCGACAAAACCCAGGCGCAGCAGCACACGGGCCAGTTCACTCGGTCTAGGCGGCATTCACGGATACCTTCTGGGTTTGAATATCTTTGGGGAATGGTTTTCCATCTTCCTTTAGCACTTCCAGTACCAACTCGAGGGCTTCACTGGCGTTCTGGATGGCTTCCTCGGGGGAGTGCCCCCAGGAGTGCGCTCCATGAACTGCAGGAAACTCGGCCAACCATTTTCCGGATTCCTCGGGGTCTTCAAACACCACTACGGTGTACTGCCGCATGTTTTCATTATAGAGAGTCTCCTGACAGGAGGTCGGCATGGGCCTGACTTTAGCTGAAAAAATCCTTTCCAAACGGGCGGGCCGCGAGGTACGGGCGGGGGAACTGGTGGTGGTGGAGGTGGATCAGGTGATGGTGGTGGACTCCATCGCCGGGAGCTTCTTCAGGCGGCTGGAGCAGCTCCAGGCCACCCCGCGCTTCCCTGAGAAGGTCTCGATTGTCATAGACCACGTGGCCCCGGCGGCCAATGTGGAGGTGGCCAAGGCGCAAAAAGAAATCCGTGAGTGGGGCAACCGCCACGGCTGCCGGGTGTTTGATGTTGGGCGGGGCATCTGCCACCAGGTGTTGATTGAAGAGCGGCTGGCCCTGCCGGGGGGGATTGTGCTGGGCTCGGACTCGCACTCCACCACCTACGGCGGGATTGCCTGCTTTGGGAGCGGGATGGGAGCCACCGACATCGCCCTGGCGGCGGCCTCGGGGCGCACCTGGCTGCGGGTGCCCGAGACCGTCAAGGTGACCTTCCGGGGTTCGCTGTCCCCCGGCACCACGGCCAAGGATGCAGCCCTCGAGATGATCCGCGTCCTCACCGCCGACGGGGCTACCTACATGAGCATCGAGATGCACTTGGTGGACGGGGCCGAAACCCTCAGCCGCAGCCAGCGCCTGACCCTGGCCAATCTCACCGTGGAGGCCGGGGCCAAGTGCGGGCTGGTGGTGCCCAGCGGCGAGGTTCTGGAACTTTATCCGATACCGGAGTGGCTGTACCCCGACGAGGACGCGGTGTATGCGAAGCAGGTCGAGATTGACCTCTCGACCCTCACGCCCCGGGTCTCGGTGCCCTTCTACGTGGACAACGTAGAGGAGGTGGCGCAGGTTAAGGGCAAGAAGGTAGACCAGGTGTTTGTGGGCACCTGCACCAACGGGCGGCTCGATGACCTGCACGAGGTCGCCGCCATCCTCAAGGGCCGCAAGGTGGCGCCGGGGGTCCGGATGCTGGTGATTCCGGCTTCGTCGGAGGTGCTTGAGCAGGCCACCGCCGACGGCACCCTGCTGACCCTGCTGCAAGCGGGCGCAACCCTGGGCACCCCCGGCTGTGGGCCCTGCATGGGGCGGCACCAGGGGGTGCTGGCCCCCGGCGAGGTGTGCGTGAGCACCTCCAACCGCAACTTCAAGGGGCGCATGGGTGCGGCGGATGCCGAAATCTATCTGGCTTCGCCCCGGGTGGCGGCGGCCACGGCCATCGCGGGGTACATCACCACGCCGGAGGAACTGGAGGTAGGCCATGCCTAGGGTCTGGAAGTTTGGCGACGCCATCAATACCGATGACATCCTCCCCGGAAAGTACGCGCCCTTCATGGTGGGGGAGGACAGGTTTCACACCTATGCCTTTGCCCACCTTCGCCCCGATTTTGCCCAGGGCTACCAGCCGGGCGACGTTCTGGTAACGGGTAAAAACACCGGCCTGGGCTCTTCCCGCGAGTACGCCCCGGAAGCCTTGCGCAAACTCGGTCTGAAGGCCATTGTGGCCAAGAGCTACGCCCGCATTTTTTATCGCAACCTGATCAACCTGGGCATCATGCCCTTCGAGGCCCCGGAGGTGGTGGACGCGCTTCAGGATGGCGACCTGGTAGAGCTCGACTTTGAGCAGGGTCTGCTGAGGCGCGGAACCGAGACCTTCCGGCTCAGGCCGCCGCCTGCTTTTTTGCTGGAAGCCCTGAAGGAAGGGAGCATTCTGGAGTACTACCGCAAGTACGGGCGGTTTCCCGGCGAAAGCGCCGAAGGGTAGACTGGGGGGGTTGAGGGTTTATGGAAGACCTGGAAGTGATCTGTCCGGTTTGCGGCGAACCTAACTACCTCCCCGCCGAAGATCTGCAGGAACTCACCCCCGACGACTACTTTGAGTGCGAGTCCTGTGGGGCCTTTTTGCAGGTGCTCTCCACCGACCCCCTGGAGGTGGTGGTCATTGAAGAGGGCGAGGAGGGGCTCTTTGTGGACTGCCCCGAGTGCGGCCTGACCTTTGAGGTGGGGGAAGGCGAGGAAGAGGCGGTCTGCCCGGAGTGTGGGCATCGCTTCGCGCCCGACTGGTCGGATGTGGACGAAGACGAGGAAGACACCGATGACCGATACTAGGCTCGTTGCCGAAAGCCGAAGGCCGGAAGCGTAGCAATGTACCTGAAGGAGAAACCATGACAGCCGAATGTGTGGAGTGTGGAAGCCCGATTGAACTGAACAACCCCGAGCTGGGTGAGCTGGTGGTCTGCGATACCTGCGGGGCCGAACTCGAGGTGGTGGGTCTGGAGCCCCTCAAGCTAGAAGCCGCCCCCGAAGAGGCCGAGGACTGGGGCGAGTAAGACAGGGCCTGGGGGTTGGGGGTGAAGGGCCTACCAAGTCCGATCCCCTGACCCCTGACCCCTGACCCGCTTGTTTATGCTAGCGATTCTCTACGACCGTATCCGCCCCGACGAGGAGATGCTCTTCAAAGCCGCCGAGGGGCTGGGCATTCCTTTCAAAAAAATCTACGCCAAGCAACTGCCCATGAAGCTGGGGGCGCGACCCCCGGAGCTCGAGGGCGTCACCTGCGCGGTGGAGCGCCTGGTCTCGCAGAGCAAGGGGCTGGCGGTCTCGCGCTACCTGAAAAGCCTGGGGATTCCGGTGGTGAACGCGCCGGAGGTCATCGAGGTCTGCGGCGACAAATGGGCCACGAGTTGCGCCCTCGAGGCCCACGGGGTGCCCCAACCCAAAACCGCCCTGGCGACCGAGGCCGAGGAGGCCCTGAAGCTCATCGAAGAGATGGGCTACCCGGTGGTAATGAAGCCGGTGGTGGGCAGCTGGGGCCGCCTGCTCTCGCTCATCCGCGACCGCGACGCCGCCGAAACGGTGCTGGAGCACAAGGAAGTGCTGGGGGGCTACCAGCACCAGCTCTACTACGTGCAGGAGCTGGTAGAGAAAGGGGGCCGCGACATCCGGGCCTTTGTGGTGGGCGACACCTGCATCGGGGCCATCTACCGCACCTCGGCCCACTGGATTACCAACACCGCCCGTGGCGGCAAGGCCTCGAACTGCCCCGTCACGCCCGAGCTGGCCGACCTGGCCGTGCGTGCGGCCAAAGCCGTGGGGGGTGGGGTGGTGGCCATTGACCTGTTCGAGTCGCCCAGGGGTTTGTTGGTAAACGAGGTCAACCACACCATGGAGTTCAAGAACTCGGTGAGCACCACCGGCGTGGACATTCCGCGTAAGATTCTCGAGTACGCTTGGAGCTTACGACGCTAATCGTATGAGCGAGAAGAAGACCGTTTCGATTGTGGGGGGCTCGGGCTACGCGGGCGGGGAGTTTTTGCGGCTGGCCCTGGGGCACCCTTACCTTGAGGTAAAGCAGGTAACCAGCCGCCGCTACCTCGGTGACCCGGTAAGCCTGATCCACCCCAACCTGCGGGGCCGCACCAACCTGAAGTTTATAGACCCCGCCCAACTCGAGCCCTGCGATATCCTGGTGCTCTCCATGCCCCACGGCGTGGCCGCCAAGGAGCTCGAGAAGTACCAGGGCCTGGCCCCCATCATCCTCGACCTCTCGGCGGACTTCCGCCTGAAAAACCCGGATCTGTACAAAAAATACTACGGCGAAGACCACCCCCGCCCCGACCTGCTAAACCAGTGGGTCTACGGCAACCCCGAACTTTACCGCGAGGCGCTCCAAACCGCCAACCACATCGCCTGCTGCGGCTGCAACGCCACCGCCACCATTCTGGGTCTCTACCCGCTTGTCAAGGAGGGCCTGCTGGCGGCGGGGCCCATTTTTGCCACTGTCATGATCTCCACCAGTGCGGCGGGGGCCGAACCCAGCCTGG
Source organism: uncultured Meiothermus sp. (assembly GCA_937950405.1). GTDB lineage: Bacteria > Deinococcota > Deinococci > Deinococcales > Thermaceae > Meiothermus. Next base: position 8,907 of record CALFDH010000215.1, on the reverse strand, counting down.
CCTCGCACCACCCCGAGCGCTCGGGCAGCATCCGGGCCTACAAGCCCACCGGGCACCGCCACATCGCCGAAATCCGCGAGAACCTGCCGGGCCACCCCGAACTCCACCTCACCGCCGTGGCCACTGACCGGGTGCGCGGCATCCTGATGACCGCCCAGACCTTTTTGCGGGCGGGCCTCACCGAGAAGGACGTGTGGAGTGCCTATCGCAAGGTGTATGGTGCGGAGCCCTTCATTCGTATGGTGAAACTCAAAAAGGGTATCCACCGCTACCCCGACCCCAACGTGGTGGAGGGCACCAACTACTGCGATGTGGGCTTCGAGCTAGAAGAGGACACCGGGCGGCTGGTGATCATCTCGGCCATTGACAACCTGGTCAAGGGCACGGCGGGGCACGCCATCCAGAGCCTGAATGTGCGGATGGGCTGGCCGGAGACCACAGGCTTGGAATTCACGGGTCTGCATCCATAAATTCCGACCCCCCTATAAATCATCTTGCGGTATTCGAATCGGGTGCAATTTTTTTGTGGTGTTGAATTGTGGGGCCGCTGAAGGGGTGCGTTCATGTACCCCTTCAGGTTGACTCAAAGTTTGCAGTTGATCGAGTCAGCGCTGCCACTGAATGTTGCTCACCGGGTCATTCCGAGGTAGCGCAGCCGACGAGGAATCTGCATCTGCTACAGTAGGGCGATTTTGCAGGGTTGGAATGTACCAGATTCCCCGCTTCGATCGGAGTGAACCAAACGTCAAAATTGAAGCGTCCAGCGTACAAGTACAAGAAATGAGATGACTACATTCTGGGGACGTGTGCTTGAAGCAGGTTCGGAAAAAAGCACCACGCTGTAGCCAGGTGTTTGAACACTGCGTACCGAGCGCTAGGTTGGATGGCTCCACAACGGTATAGTTGGGGGGTATGGAACAACGCAACCTCGGAAAGTCGGGCCTGTTGGTATCGGTAGTGGGGATCGGCTGCAACAACTTTGGTGGGCGCATTGACTTTGATGCCTCCAAGGCCGTCATCCACAAAGCCCTCGACTTGGGCATCACCCTCTTCGATACTGCCGACACCTACGGCAACCGAGGGGGTTCGGAGACCATTCTGGGGCAGGTGCTTGGTGAGGAGCGCAAGAACATTGTGCTGGCTACCAAGTTCGGCTGGGATATGGACGATGCGGGCAAGATGAAGGGGGCCTCGCGCCGCTACATCATGTCGGCGGTACAGGCCAGCCTCAAGCGTCTCAAGACCGACTACATAGACCTGTACCAACTGCACAAGCCCGACCCACGCACCCCCATCGAGGAAACCCTGCGTACTCTGAATGATTTGGTGCGGATGGGCATGGTGCGCTACATCGGTTGCTCCAACCTGCCAGCCTGGCAGGTATCCGATGCCTACTGGACAGCCAGGAGCCTGGGCCTGGAGGGCTTTGCCTCCTGCCAGGACGAATACAGCTTGCTGGTGCGGGACGTGGAGCGCGAACTGGTACCCGCAATTGAGCGCTACCAGATGGGCTTGCTGCCCTACTTCCCACTCGCCAGCGGCCTGCTGAGCGGCAAGTACCGCAAAGATGCGCCCATGCCGGAGGATGCCCGTCTGACCAAAAACCAGAACCTGGCCAAGGGTGTGCTGACCGAGCGGAACTGGCAAATTGTCGAACAACTGCGAGCCTTCTGCGAGGCGCGGGGCCACAGCCTGCTCGAGCTGGCCTTTAGCTGGCTGGCGGCCAGGCCGGTGGTCAGCAGCGTCATTGCAGGCGCAACCAAACCTGAACAACTCGAGCAGAACGTCCAGGCTGTGAACTGGAAACTGACCCCCGAAGAACTGGCTGAAGTAGAGGACATTCTGACAGCTTGAAAGCTGCCACCGGTCTAGGGCGGTTTTCGAACTAATACCAACTCTGCGCGTGAGCGGCGCTAAACGCGCCCCTCACTTGCCGCGCCAGGTGGCGCGTACGAGGGACTTGTATATCGCTTCTGGGTCACTTGTGAGCAGATTTGGTATAACTGCCCCCACAGAGGTTTCGAAAACCGCCTCTGTGCCCCGCAATGGTTTCGAGGGTGAAGGCGCTTTTTACGTCAACCGCTCATTGCTTTCGGCCTTGGGCTTTGAACTTTCGGCAACCCCTGCAAGAAGCCTAGCCGAACCTCACCACGCCGGTGTCCAGGTCGTAGTAGGCCCCCACCACCCAGACCCGCTCTTCCTCCAGTGCTGAAGCAATCAGGGGGGTCTGCACCAGGTGGCGCACGGTGTAGCGTATGTTCGCCTGGATGGCAAAATCGAGCATGTCGGGGGTTACTGGATAATCGTCGAAGGCGGGGCGGATCAGGTTGACCAGCGACTGAATGGCATCGGGGGCCCGCTGGTGGTTTTGCAGGGCTTCCAGGGTGGCTTTTACGGCTCCACAGCGCTCGTGGCCCATCACCACCACCAGCGGAACGTGCAGATATTCGATACTGAACTCGATGCTGCCCAGCGCGGCGCGGTCGAGCGCGTGCCCTGCGGTGCGTACCACAAATAAATCGCCTAGCCCCCGGTCAAAAATAATCTCGGGGGCTTCCCTCGAGTCCGAGCAGGCAAAAATGTGGCAAAGGGGTGTTGTGCGTGGGCTATCTGGAGGCGGCGCTCCGAGCCCTCGTTGGGGTGGCGCAGGCGTTCCTCCGCAAAGCGTTGGTTGCCTTCCTTGAGCCGCCTGAGGGCATTTTCCCAGAGTTTGAACGTCGTTGACATGGACGACTCCTGACCTCCATTTATAACCGGTCCTGCCAGGCATTTGTCCGCTAATTTTCATACCGCCGCCAATGCGTTAGCCTGTAGCGCATGGTAGTCGTCGGAAGTACCAACCCGGCCAAACTCGAGGCCGTTCGCCTGGTGTTTGCAGAGGTTTTTCCTGAATTGGAAATTCGCGGGGTAGACGTGCCCAGTGGCGTGCGCGACCAGCCTATCGGCTACGAAGAGACGGTCTTGGGGGCGGAAAACCGGGCCAGGGCGGCCCTGGCTCAGCCTGGAGCAAGCTGGGGTTTGGGGCTGGAAGCAGGGGTGGAATTCAACACCCACGGGAGCTGGCTCTTCAACATTGCAGTGTTACTGCGTGCCGACGGTCGCAGGGGGATGGCCCGGGGGGGCTCGGTTTTGCTGCCGCCGGTGGTGGGGGAGCGGCTGCGTGGAGGGCAGGAATTGGGCCTGGTGATGGACGACCTGATGGGCCAAAAGAACACCAAAAAGGGCAGTGGAGCAGTCGGCATCCTGACCCTTTCCCGTATCGAGCGGGTGGAGTTCTGGCGGCACACTATAGAGCTGGCCCTGCCGCCTTTCTTGCGCCCGGAACTCTATCCGCTAGAGTAGAAAGGTGGAGTGGCAAAAAGGCTAGTACACCATCAGCACCGATTTTGCCAGGCTTGACCTGGCCCTGGTGCACCACCATCTTTCCCACGAGGCGTACTGGTCGGCAGGGATTCCCCTGGAAGTGGTGGCCAGAGCCTTCCAGAACTCGCTGGCTTTTGGAATCTACCGGGGCGAGGAACAGGTGGGCTGGGCGCGGCTGGTTACCGACCGGGCCACTTTTGCCTATCGCGCCCTTCACAGACGTGGCCGCCCATCCAGGCGGCCACTGTTCTGTTCAGAACGAAGCTTTCGCATGGCCGTGTTGCTCTAAACACGTGAAGAGCGCTCTATCTGGCCGATGTGTACATTCTTGAAGCCCACCGGGGGCTGGGCTGGGCAAGTGGCTGATGGAAGTGATCCTGGCCCACCCCGAACTCCAGGGCTTGCGACGCTGGATGCTGGCTACCCGCGACGCCCACAGCCTGTATGCCCGCTTTGGTTTCCGGCCCAGGGTGAACAGGCCCGTCAGGGCTCTGTCCCCAAGGGGATCGTCCCCCTGGCGGCCCCCGAGCGCTTCATGGAGCGGCATTTTCCCGATGTGTACAAAAAATCGGTATGATGGCTGGCTAGAGGTTGGCCGATGATTGTGGTAAAGGTAGGGGGTTCAGAAGGCATCAACTACGAAGCCGTAGCCAAGGACGCGGCCCAGCTCTGGAAAGCAGGTCAGAGGCTGATTATTGTCCACGGCGGTAGCAGCGAGACCAATAAACTGGCCGAGGCGCTGGGTCACCCGCCACAGTTTCTTACCCACCCGGGTGGCATGACCAGCCGCCTCACCGACCGCAAGACCCTGGAAATTTTCGAGATGGTTTACTGCGGCCTGGTGAACAAACGCTTGGTAGAGCTGTTGCAGCGGGAGGGCGTGAACGCGGTGGGCCTGAGCGGGCTGGATGGGCGCATCTTCGAGGGCAAGCGCAAGGAGGCGGTCAAGTACCTCGAGAACGGCAAAATCAAGATTCACCGGGGCGACTACACGGGTTCGGTGGAAAGGGTGAACACCGCTTTGCTGACCCTGCTTCTGGAGGCCGGGTATATGCCGGTGCTTACGCCGCCGGCGGTCTCCTACCAGGGCGAGGCCATCAACACCGACGGCGACACCGCGGCGGCCATGCTGGCGACGGCCTTCAAAGCCGAAGCCTTGCTGCTTTTGTCCAACATTCCGGGCCTGCTGGCCAACTTCCCGGATGAGTCGAGCCTGATCCGCGAAATTCCGGCGGCTCGGGTGAACGACCCGCAGTACATGAGTGTGGCCCAGGGGCGCATGAAGAAAAAGGTGCTGGGTGCGGTGGAAGCGGTGCAGGGAGGGGTGGGCCGGGTGGTCTTTGGCGATGCCCGCACCCTGAACCCCATCTCGGCAGCGCTGGCGGGGGCCGGTACGGTGGTGCGGTAAAAGGCTCTTCGGGAACCGACTTTTTTCTTCGACCACAAGAACCAGGTCACGGTCATCCTCTCGCTGGGTTCGACGGGCTACATGGAAACCAGCCTGCGGCTGCTCGTTGAGGCCGTGGGGGTGTTGCAAAGAGTCAGGCCCTGACACCCCGGCGGCCCGGTTTCATCGTGCGCAACCCTATTTGGGGTCGGTTGCGGCAGGGTACAATCGCCGCATCATGGACAAGCTCATCTCCCGGCGCGATCTCGAGTTTCTCCTATACGAAGTGCTGGAGGTCGAGGCCCTGACCCAGCGTGAACGCTACCGCGACCACAGCCGCGAGACCTTCAAGGACATCCTCGAGGTGGCCTACAAGATTGCCACCGAACACTTCGCCCCCCACAACAAGAAAAACGACCAGCAAGAGCCTTACTTCGATGGCGAAAAAGTGCATACCAACCCCGAAATCAAGGCGGCCCTCGAGGCCTACCGCCAGGCCGGCCTGTTTGCCGCTACCCACGACTACGAGCTGGGCGGCATCCAGCTGCCCTACGTGATCTCCACCGCTTATGGGGCTTTTTTCAAGGCGGCCAACATCGCCACGGCCAGCTTTGCCTTGCTGACGGCGGGCAACGCCAACGTGCTGCGCAAGTACGGTTCGCCGTCCCAGCAGAAAAAATACCTGCTGCCCCAACTGGAGGGCCGGTTCTTTGGCACCATGTGCCTCTCCGAGCCCCACGCCGGTTCTTCGCTGACCGATATCCTCACCCGCGCCGAACCCCAGCCCGACGGCACCTACCGGCTCAACGGCTCCAAGATGTGGATTTCTGGGGGTGACCACGAGATTTCGGAGAACATCGTGCACCTGGTGCTGGCCAAGATTCCGGGCGGGCCCCCAGGGGTCAAGGGGATTTCGCTCTTCATCGTGCCCAAATACCGGGTAGAAGACGACGGCAGTCTGGGGCCGCGCAACGGGGTCAAACTGGCCGGTCTCAACCACAAGATGGGCTACCGGGGCATTCCCAACTGTTTGTTGAGCCTCGAGGACGCGGTGGGGGAGCTGGTGGGGGAGCCGCACCAGGGGCTTTCCTACATGTTCACCATGATGAACGAAGCCCGCATCGGGGTGGGCATGGGCGCCATGGCCCTGGCCTACACCGGCTATCTGCACGCCCTGGAGTATGCCCAGGGGCGCACCCAGGGCCGCCGCCTGAACGACAAAAACCCGGCCAGCCCTGCGGTGCCCATCCTCCAGCACCCCGATGTGCGACGCATGTTGCTGATGCAGAAAGCCTACGCCGAAGGCTGCTTGCACTTATGTCTTTATGCGGCCCGGCTGGTAGACGAAGAGCGCACCGCCCCTACCCCAGAGGCCGCCCAGCAGGCCCACCTGCTACTGGAACTGCTCACCCCGGTGGTGAAGGGTTGGTCGAGCGAGCTGGGAATGAAAGCCAACGAACTCGCCATTCAGGTACACGGCGGCTACGGCTACACCCGCGACTACAACGTCGAGCAGTTTTACCGCGACAACCGTCTGAATGCCATCCATGAGGGCACCAACGGGATTCAAGCGCTCGACTTGCTGGTCCGCAAGGTGGGGATGCATGGGGGGGAAGGTTTCAAGCTGTGGGTGAGTGAAATTGAGCGAACCATCGCCGAGAGCCGAGGGCCCCAGGCCGGGAGCGAGTTGCAGGAATTCGCCGATTCACTCGAGCAAGCCCTGAGCACCACCACCGAGGTGACGCGAGTCTTGTTGGGCAAGGCGGCCCAGGGAGAGGTGGAGCGGGCCTTTGCCAACTCGTTTGCTTATCTGGAACTCTTCGGCACCGTGACGCTGGCCTGGTTGTGGTTGCAGCAGGCGCAAAAATCGGTGGGCAGGGAGGGCGCTTTTTACCGCGGGAAGCTGGAAGCCGCCCGCTACTTTTATCGCTACGAGCTGGACAAGGTACCGCTGCTGGCGGCGCGGCTTCAGCGGTTGGACGATACCTTTTTGTGCCCAGCAGAGGACTGGCTGGTCGAGAGCTGATTCGATTCCGGCCCGTGGAGTTGTTGCAGGTAGTGCCACTTTTGTCTGAGTCTGACTAAATCGGGGTGGCCAGGATGTGGGCGCTCCTCAACCCCGATTGAGCCTTTGCCCATTTTTGTGAGACAAATATGCTTTGAAATAAAGCTATGTGGCACCGGCTGGTTGTATTGGGCGTGTTTTGCGTGGTGGCCTATGCGCAGACCCCTCCCGCCTCGGGGGAAAGCCCGGTGATGCTCCCGGCGGGTAAGCTGGGCCTCGAGGTGGTGCAGGAGAATGGGGCCCTCACCTTCCGCAAGAATGGCCTCGAGTTCACCTACGTGGAAGGTATCGGCTGGGCCCCACCCCTGGACGCAAGCCTGCCCCCACCGCAGGCGACGCTCTTGCCTGCGGCAGTTGTCCGCGCGGTGGGCCTGGTAACCGCCCCGGAGGTGCGGGTGCGCTTTTCCGCCGAGGCCAGCCGGCTGCGCCTGGTGCTGGATCTGCCCGAGGGCGACGGGGTGCGGCCCGCGCCCACCGACCTGGCGCCCTATCCGGGGCGGCTGGAGCTGAGCCTGCCCTACTTTGTGCCTGGTCTTGAGGTGGTGCAGGTTTCTGGGCTGGGCCTCGAGGCCCGCTACGAGGCCCAGAGCACCCAACTCATCCTCCAAGCCCCCTCGGGCCGCCTCTACCGCTACCGCAGCTTTGCGCTCGACAACCCCCACCGCTACGTGCTGGACGTGTACTACCTCGAGCCCGAGCGCGAGGAGGCGGTGCAGCCGGGCTTCCGCTACCGCGAGGTGTGGGCCTGGACACCCGAGCCGGTGCGGATGTACTGGCTCGAGGCCCTGCCGGGCCGCTGGCGCATGGAGCCCGTAGGCCGCCCCGGCGAGCGCCGGGTGCTGCCGGAGATGGCCCCTGGGGCGCTGGCCCTTTTGAACGGGGGCTATTTTGATAGCCGCACCGCCACCCCCATTGGCCTGTGGGTGCGCGGCGGGGTGCCCCTCAGCTTTCCCTTTGGGCGCAGCGCCCTGTTCTGGCAGGACGATACGGTGTTCGCTGGCCTGCCCCGCTTCAATGCCTCGGTGCAGCTAGCCGATGGGCGCACGCTGCGGGTGGGGCTGAACCTGGCCCGGGCCCGCTACACCGTGCACACCCTGCCGGGGCCGGTGGGGCGGGCGGGCGAGAACGTTCACCTGGTGCAGGGCGAGCAGATTATCGCCACCCATCCCGCACCCTACGAACTGCCCGAGGGCTTCTGGGCCCTCAGCTTTCCCGCCGAAGAGCCCCTGGCCCGCACCGGCGAAACCCTGCGGTTGTTGGTGGGCCTCGAGCCCCCCGTGAGCCATGCCCTGGAAGCGGGCCCCCTGCTTATCCAGAGCGGGGCCAACGTCTTTAGCCCCAACGCCGAACCCTTCCGCGACCGCGCCCCGGTGGAGGCGCTGGCCGCGCAGTCGGCAGTGGCCTGGACGCAGGAGGGCGCGCTGTACTTCATCGTGACCGAGCCCATGCGCCCCGAGGCACTGGCCCGCACTTTGCAGGCACTGGGCTTCTGGGGGGCCATTCGCATGGACGGCGGCGGCTCGGCCCAGCTATGGGTCAGGGGACAGCTCAAGAACCCCAACGGGGGTCTGCTGGGGGTTCGCCCGGTGGTGAGTGGGCTGGCCCTGTATCCCAGGCCCTAGCCTGCCAGCCGTCACCTCCCTCGAGCGCAATGCGTGGTAGACCTTTTTACTGTGGGTAGCCACAAACAGGTACTCTTCGTTTTCGGTATGGGAGACCTGCCCCACCTTCTGGCCCTGGGGGTTGTAGATGCCGATGCGGGCCCCCACGTAGCGGCGGTGGGGCTGGCTCATGCGCACCACGTAGCCCCACTCCTTTAGCAGGGCCTCAATTGCCTCGGTGCGGAAGAAGCCTTCGTTGTTGAAGGAGAGCACCAGGTGTTTGGCCCGCAGGCCAGAGAGCAGTTTGGCCATGGCGCCTGCGGCTTCGCGCTTGGAGTTGAAGGGGCTTTTGCGTTCCTGTACTTCGGTGCGTTTGCGGGCGACGCCGTAGGTCGGGGGGTTGTCCCAGCGCACCAGGGTTTCCCACAGGTGGTAGTTGCCCAGGTAGGAGTGCTGGTTGTAGGGGGGGTCGAGGTAGAAGAGGTCGGCCT
>CALFDH010000214.1 GCA_937950405.1 uncultured Meiothermus sp. | reverse complement strand
TACGGGGTGAGCAAGAGCCCCGTGGACGACCCCAGCAAACTCTCCAAGAAAGGCCGTCTGGACGTGGTCCAGGACGAGCGCGGTGTCCGCACGGTGGAGCTGGAAGCCGAGGGGCCCGCCCAGCACCCCCAGAGCATCCTTCACACCGTGTTCGAGAACGGCGAAATTACCCGGCGCTACACCTGGGAAGAAGTGCGGGGGAACGGCTAGAGCACACTTACGCCCGGCCCTTCCCAGCCAAGCCCAAAGGCTTTAGCCCAGCTTGCCGCCAGGTCGGCAAAGCTGGCACGGGTACCCAGGTCTTTGCCGGCCATGCCGGGCCCCACAACCAGGAGCATCCCGTACTCGCGGGTGTGATCGGTGCCGCGGTAGGTGGGGTCGTTGCCGTGGTCGGAAACGATGAAGAGATAATCATCAGGGCCCAGGGCCGCCCGAAACTCCGGTAGCCGGGCATCGAAGGCGGCCAGGGCCTCGGCGTAGCCCTGGGGGTTGCGGCGGTGGCCGTACCTGGCATCGAAATCCACCAGATTGGTGAAGATCAGGCCGGAGAAAGGCTCGCGCATCAGTTCCAGGGTGCACTCCATGCCCAGATCATTGCTGCCCGCCTTGACCTCGCGGGTGAAACCCCGGTGGGCGTAGATGTCGGGGATTTTGCCCACTCCCACCACCTCCAATCCCCCGGCCTTGATGACATCCAGCACGTGGGGAGGGGGCTCCAGGGCAAAGTCTTTGCGCAGGTCTTCGCGGCGGGCGTAGTGGCCCGGCTCGCCTTCGAAGGGGCGGGCAATCACCCGGGCGCAGGCCAGCGGCCCCACCAGCATCTCGCGGGCGGTCTGGCACCAGGCATAAAGCGTTTCCAGGGGCACCTTGCCGATATGTGCTGCAACCTGGAACACCGAGTCTGCCGAGGTGTAGACGATGGGAAAACCAGTACGCAGGTGTTCGTCGCCGTAGTCGCGGATGGCATCGGTGCCCGAGTAGGGCCGGTTGAGCAGGTAGCCCTCTACCCCGATGCGCTTGAGGTACTGCGCCAGAAAATCCTGTGGATAACCCTGTGGAAAAACCTGGAAGGGGTGCTCGAGGCGAATCCCCACAAACTCCCAGTGACCGGTAGAGGTGTCCTTGCCGGGGTTTACCTCTATCATGCGCCCAAAGGCCCCCAAAGGCGCTGCAACCCTGGGAAGGGTATGGACCCCCGGTACGTGACCCAGCCCCAGCGAGGCCAGGTGGGGGAGCTCGAGGCCAGTTTTGAGCACGGTATGGTCAAGGGTATCGGCCCCTTCATCGCCGAACTGGGCGGCATCGGGCAGGTAGCCCAGGCCCACCGAGTCCAGCACGATGGTGGTAATCTTCATACCCCAAGCATACTGGAAGAGAAGTCGGCGCTCTGGCTTCTACCGCAAGCCCAGCCGTCATCTTCAATGCGGTAGCCGTCTATCCAGGCGGCCACTGTTTTTCCAGGGCAAAGGGCTCAAGACAACGGACAGCTATACCTTGACCTTGCAAAGAGCGCTCTGGCTAGCGGCTCAGGGTGGCGGTACAGGCCCCCACATCCTTGAGATCGCTAATCTGACCGTTGGCATCGGTGCGGAAGGTCTGGAGGGTTCCCTTGAGACTGGCCGCATTCGCCTGCTGCTCGAAGCGGCAGCGCCACCAGGCACGGTGGCTATCAGCTCCGCTGGGGACGGTCATGTCGAGCAGAGCGGCCCCGCTGCGGCTCATGTAGAAGTAGACCACCATTGAGAAATTTTCCTTGAACAGGACAGTTCCCTTGGGGTCGCCATCGCTGTCGCGTTCGGAGAGGGTCACGGTACCGGCATCCTCGAGGTCTTGACCCGTCACGTTGAGCTGCCACCGCTGCCCCACGGCCAATCGGGGAGGCCAGGCAGCCTGGGGCTGCACCGGCTGCACGGCCTGGGTGCCCCGCTGGCTGGCCACGCAGGTACCAATTTCTTCGGCATCGGAGTTGGCATCCTTAAACACGAACAGCTTGCCCTGGATGGCCCCGCTTCCGTTTTGGGGGTCGAAGCGGCAGCGGGCCAGCGGATACTGGCCGCCGATGTTCAGACGCAGGATGTTGTCTTGCTGGAAAAACAGGGCTTCGGTGCGGCGGCTGCCCAGGCTGGCGGTCGCCTCAAAGTCGCCGTCTGCATCCTTCTGGCCCACCACCACCGACCACTCGCCCGTCCACTGGCCGCCCTGAATCCGCACCTGCCAGGTCTGGCCGGTGTTGAGGGCGGGGGGCCAGGCGGTGCCGGCCGCCGTCTGCGGTTGGGGTTGGGGGGGCTGGGGTTGGGGAGTAGAGGCAGTGGGGGCCCAGTTTACCAAACCCGCCACATTGGGGCCAATCAAGCCCCAAGCCAGGGCCGAGGGGCGCATGAAGGCGGTGCGGGAGTTTCCCTGCCCCGACACCCCACGGGTGTGGATACCGATGAGTTCCCCGTCCTGGTTGAAGATGCCACCCCCCGAGTTGCCGGGGCCGGTCTGGGCATCGTGCTTGATCCACTGCTTGCCGCCGCTCTCCATATCTTCACCGGTAAAACCACCCACCACCCCGGTAGATAGCGTGATGGTGTTGCCCCCGGTTCCCTGAAAGCCAAACACATAGATGGGGTCGCCCACAATCAGCTTGTTGGAGTCGCCAATGGGAACCGCCGGAAAGGTGACATGCCGATGGGCTGACCATTGGAGGTACGGGTGATGCGCAGAATGGCCAGATCGAGGTTGGGGTCGGTGGCCACCACATCGGCCTGGAAGCGCACCTCGGGGGGTTGATCCACAAAACGGATGGTGCCCACAAAAAGGCGCGGGGCAATGCGACGGTTCTCGAGGTCGCCGATCACGTGGTAGTTGGTCAGTATGAAGCCCTGGGGGCTAATCAGCGTTCCCGAGCCCACACTGGCCGAGTTGTTGCCGGTGGGGTAGGTGATAAACACTGTGGCCGCAATAATGCGCTCGCGCACGTCGCGCGGCAAGGTTTGGGCCAGGGCCACCCCCCCAATCCACAAGACCAATAAACACAACAGGCTTATACGACCCAACCCCCTAGGTTTCATATCAACCTCCACAACCTAACGCATCCGTCGCGTTGTAACTCAGAAGTTAAGCGATTTTAAGCCCAAACCTGGTTCATTTGCACCATCCGACCCCCTAAAAGCCTGCCCGTCGCACTTTTAGGCAAAGCAACCCGGCCCCTGCAAAATCAAGAAGCTTCCACAGAACTTTCATATCCCTCAGGGTGCACTCTGTTTACCTGGGAGCATGACCAGACTATGGGTAATGGGATTGATGTTGGCCGCCTTGGCCCTGGCGCAAACCGGGCTCACCCCGGCCACGGGTGGCAGTTTCCGGCTTCAGGTGCGCGGATTGGACCTGGGCAGGCTGCCTGCCAAGCCCCAAATTCGGGTGAGCGGAGACGTATTCAAGGACTCGGCTCGAGTGAGCCTGCACTTTTTTGCCGACCCCAACAGCAACCCTCCCCCCTATGCGCCTCGTATTCTTTCGGTTGACCTCAAAGGACCGCTCAAACAGGGCCAGATCTACCGGGTGGGCGACCCTTTGAACTCCCAGGTTCGGGGCACCCTAAGCTACGTGGACGACCGCAACCCCAACAACCGCAAAAGCTGGGGCGGC
>CALFDH010000213.1 GCA_937950405.1 uncultured Meiothermus sp. | reverse complement strand
TGATCATCTACCCAGATATAGGTAGCTGTCAGGAGGGTTTCTGCGTCAAGATAGTAGAGGGGGTGCTCGCGGTCTGGATGCATAGCACCCCCTCTTTTTTCACATCTCGGAGTTCAGATCAAGTAGCACACGAAGGAATCTATTTGAACCCCTTGCCTTCTCCCCTGAGCGGGAGAAGGTGGCGACACCCTGCCCCCGCTATTTACGAACCGTGACGGGAACATGATTGACCGTACCTGGGGTGTCGTCGGATGTGGGGGTTCTGGGACGCTCCACTTAAGTAACTATCCGGGCTGGTATAAACCCACGGCCGCGCTCGTCCATTGGCACCTTTACAACGGTGTGGCATGTCGGGGCAGGCTAGACTGAATACATGAACACGGCTATTTACGACGGAATCAAGAAGGAGATTGTCGAGGCCATGAAGCAGGGCAACGCCGCCAGGCGCGACTTTGCCCGGGTGGTCAAGGCCGAACTCGACCGCAAAGGCGACGGCAGACCCCTGCCCGACGCCGACGCCGTGAAAATACTAAAGGCCCTGCGGGTTACGGCGGAGGAAAACCAGAACGCGTTTGAGATGGCTTTCCTGGACAAATATCTGCCGCAGGAGATGAGCGAGGCCGAAATTGAAGCCTGGGTACGGGCCAATGTGGATTTTAGCTCGCTCAAGTCCCCCATGGCGGCCATTGGGATTGTGACCAAAGCCCTGGGGCCGGTAGCGCCGGGGGATCGCGTGAAGAGGGTTGTAGAGAAGATGGTTGGAGGGCAGCCCTGAGCTTCAGGGGCGCCCAGTCAAGTTTAGTACTGTGCTTACCGAAAGGTCAGTTCTGAGCTAGAATGTAGCTGTGGGAAGGGGGCGCAGCCGCTGGTGCTTCACCAGAGGAAAGTCCGGGCAGCACAGGGCATGATGCCAGCTAACGGCTGGGCGGGGTAACCCGACGGAATAGTGCAACAGAAAGCAGACTGCCGGGGCAACCCGGTCAAGGTGAAACGGTGCGGTAAGAGCGCACCAGTGCCCCTGGAAACAGGAGCAGCTAGGCAAACCCCATCTGCTGCAAGTCCCGTAAGTCCGACAGGCAGAACTGACCCGGTTCGCTACGACCTGCGGCGGGGACGCTCGAGGTGAGCGGCGACGCTCATCCCAGAGAGATGGCTGCGGAAACAGAACCCGGCTTACGCCCCTTCCCCCACCATAGGAATACTTGCCACCCTTCACGACCGCATAAAGTTCAGGGTGGCTGTCTTTTACAGTATCCCCTTATACCAGACTCGGTTAGTTCGTCAGCATTCGGTAACGAACTAACCCGACCGAAGGGAGTGCTCTAGGATTAAAAAAGATAGCCCCTGGGGCTTTTGGTTTGGTGAAGCATCTTTTTGAATCCGGTATTCTACCACTTCACGTTATATCCTTTACCCTAGGCCACCAGTCGAAGAGGGCATGCCGCCCCCAGGGTCTATATGGGTCTTTGTAGGACCAGTCGCCCGACAGGCCCTATGGCCTCCCAGGCCCTGCGGTAACGCTCCAGGATCTCCTCGGGTTTGAGGTGAGAGACTACGATAAGGATATATCAAAAAAGGGTACTATACCAGCTTCTCATCGTTTTCAAATTTCACCTTTATGTCGTTCTTTTTTACCTTTATGTCGTTTCGTCAGCAGCTTCCGTTTAGTCCCGTTTTTTACCACTACGGATTCGATATTTTCCACGTCCCTATCGCACGTTTTCGCATGCTTCCGGTTGTTTCGGTTCAGCAAACCTTCTATTACCTTTATCTCGTAGCAATACAAGGTGGGAAAGCAGCCCAATGTGTTCGGGTTAGGTGGGAAAAAGTGGGGCCTTAGTGGGAGGTAGTGGTAAAAAGTGGGGAATGCGTGGTACATTACTGTTCAGAACAGCACCTCCGGTGGGAAACGCTCGTGGGGAGACGAGCCTGAAAACCGAATCTGCGCAGGAGAACACGAGATGCCCTTCGGTGAACACCAGTATAGCCTCGACGATAAAGGAAGGGTTGTGATCCCGCAGTCCTTCCGCTCGTTTATCGAGGACGGGGTGGTCATCACCCGGGGCCTCGAGGGCTGCCTTTACATGTATCCCCTACTGGCCTGGAGCAACATCGAACGCCAGCTGCAAAACGTACCCCTGATTGACCGGGCCGCCCAGGAGCTGGTGCGCTTCTTGTACTCCGGCGCCCACAAGACCCAGATGGACAACGCCTCGAGGGTGACCATCCCCCCACCCCTGCGCAAGTTTGCGGGCCTCGAGGACACCAATGATGCGGTGGTGGTGGGCGCGCCTACCCGGTTAGAGCTCTGGAGCGAGAGCCGCTGGTGGGCCAACATCACCAAGTTTGTGGAGAACCCCACCACCCCCGAGGCCCTGCGCGGCCTGATTGGATGAGCCATGTATGCGGCCCCTACACGGTTTCCAAGCGCCCAGCCACCCGTTCAGCAAAGGAGGGGTGTGAGCCATACCTCGGTGCTCTACCACGAAGCCCTGGACTGGCTGGCGGTTCGACCTGGAGGGGTGTATGTGGACGCCACCCTGGGGGGAGCGGGCCATACCCGGGGCATCTTGGAGCGAGGCGGGCGGGTGATTGCCTTCGACCAGGATCCCGAGGCCATTGCCCGAGCCCAGGCACTGGACCTGCCCAACCTGACGCTGGTGCAGGCCAACTTCCGTGACCTTGTGCCGGAATTGGAGAAGCGGAGCCTCACGCCAGTAGACGGCATCCTGGCCGATCTAGGAGTGTCCAGCTTTCACCTCGACGATGCCCGGCGGGGCTTCAGCTACCAGCAGGAAGGCCCCCTGGACATGCGGATGGGCGAGGGTGCGCTCACGGCAGCCGAGGTGGTCAACACCTACCCCGAAGAAGACATCGCCGACATCCTCTACCGCTATGGCGAAGAGCCGCGTTCACGTCGCATCGCCCGCTTCATCGTGGAAAACCGGCCCATCACCACCACCACCCAGTTGGCCGAGGTGATCCGCCGGGCCACCGGCTACCGCCAAGCCGGCCACCCAGCCCGCAAGACCTTCCAGGCCCTGCGGATTTACGTCAACGATGAGCTGGGGACGCTAGAGCAATTGCTCCGCGGCGCAGAACCAGTGCTCAAACCCGGTGGCCGACTCGTCATCATCAGTTTTCACTCCCTCGAGGATCGCCTGGTCAAGCACTTCCTGCGCGACTCCACCCTGCTAAAACCCCTCACCAAAAAGCCCATTACTCCTTCGGAAAGCGAACAGCGCGCAAACCCCAGAGCCCGCAGCGCCAAGATGCGGGTGGCCGAGCGCACAGATGGAGGCATAGCATGAAGACGGTATTGAGATGGGGCCTGGTGTATTTGCTGCTACTAGCAGGCCTGACCGCCCTGGGGCACTACAACCAGCAACTGAGCGCCAATTTGATGGCGCTTCAGGCCGCCGAAGCCGACCTCAGGCAAAAAGAGACCCGGCTGCTCTTGCAGCGCTATCAGTTGGTTTCCCCACTGGCGCTGCGGGAGTGGGCCGAGGCCAATGGTTATATCCCCATGAGCCTGGCCCGCTGGGCCAGCCCAGTACCGCCAGAAAGGAGCGCCCCTTGAACCGCCTGGGTACGAGCGAACAGGCCAGCCTGAGCCGGGGCTGGGTGGTGCTGGTGGCTTTTGCCGCTTTTCTGCTAGGGCTGGGATATGGTTTTTATGTGCTGTGGCACAACGCTCCCAGCCTTCCCCTGCGTCCCATCTCGTCCCGCGCGGATGCACCTCCTTTGCGCGGCAGCCTGGAAGCCGCCGACGGCACCCCGCTGGCCATCAGCACCCCGGAGGAAGCGCGCTTGTATCCCCTGGGTCTTTCGGCCACCCAGCTCATTGGCTTTGGTGAGCGCAGCACCGGCAAGGGGCTCTCGGGCCTCGAGCTCGACCTGGAAAAGCTGCTCGCCCAGGGCCAAAGCCTACGCCTGACCCTGGATCCACTGGTGCAGTCCATCGCCGAGCAAGCCCTGTGGAAGGGCCTCGAGGCCGCCCAGGCCGACTGGGGTTCGGTGGTAGTGATGGAAAGCAAAACCGGGCGGCTCCTGGCGGTGGCCAATGGCCCGGCCTTCGACCCCACCGCCCCCCGGCGCAGTACCCAGCAAGACGCCTCCTGGCGCAACCACGCCTTCGCATACGCGCTGGAACCCGGTTCAACCATCAAACCCCTTACGGCTGCGGTGCTGATGGAGGAAAACGTGGCCCGGCTGGACACCCGGGTCTATGCCCCCATGAGCCGACGCATCGCAGGCTGGACCATTAATGATGTGGTCAAACACCCCGAGACCCTGACCCTGAGCGAGGTGCTCAAATTCTCCTCCAATGTGGGCATCACCACCCTGGCCGAGCGAATTCCGCGTGAGACGCTGTTCAACTTCTTCAAGAAGATGCACTTCATGGATGCGGCACTTTTGCCACCCCTCTCTTATCAGCCCCGGATTGCCGTGCAGGTTGCGGCCCCCCAGGTGCGCCCGGTGAACCGCTGGGGCCCTGCCGAGTATGCCAACGCCACCTTCGGCCAGGGTTTCCTGATTACCCCCCTGCACCTGGCGGCGGCCTACAACATCCTGGCGAATGACGGGGTCTACCGCCAGCCCATTCTGTTCGAGGGCAACACCTCCCAAAGCAGCGTGGTATTCCGGCCCCAGGTAGCCCGTGAGATTCGCAAAGCCCTGACCGAGGGCATCACCGAAAATGCCAGACTGCCTGGCTATGTCCTGGGCGGCAAAACCGGCACGGCCCAGGTGGTGGTGAATGGCCGCTACAGCAGCAGCGTCTATGCGGCGCTCTTTGCCGGTTTCATTCCGGCCAACACCCCCCGCGTGACGGTGGTGGTGAACCTTTTCCACCCCAAGGGGGGGCGCATCCACGGCTCGCAGGTGGCAGCCCCCATCTACCGGGACATCGCAGCCCGGCTCTTTGCACTCTGGGGCACCCCGCCCCAATTGGACAACTCATCTGGCAAGGGTAAACTGGTCAACCGATGAGTGTGTTGTGCAACTTGAGGACAATACTCATGTGAGGCTATGGTGCAGATCAAAGGGCCTAGAGAACTCCAACCTGCGTGGGTAGCCAGCCTGACGGGTGGGAAAGTGCACGAAGGCGCTACCGTGGCCCACGACTTGCACTGGGACTCGAGGAAAGTAGCGCCCGGGATAGCCTTTTTCGCCCTGCCCGGCGCAAAAACCCACGGGCGGGCCTTCGGCCCGCAAGCCCTACAGGCCGGGGCGGCCTTTGTGGTCACCGACCTGGCGCACCCGGGCGCGGTGCAGGTCGAGAAGCCCGAGCGGGCCTTGCTGGCGGTTGGGCGGGCCCTGCGCGAGCGGTTTGGCGGTACGGTGCTGGCGGTGGGGGGCAGCTCGGGCAAAACCACCACCAAAGAATGCCTGGCCCAGGGCCTGGGCTGGCCAGCCCCCGAGGGCAACCTGAACAACGCTCCCGGCCTGACCCGCTTCTTTTTGCATCTGGAAGAGGGCGAGGGTGCTGTGGTGGAGCTGGGCATAGACCGGCTTCTGGAGATGGCCGAACTCACCTACCTGGCCCGGCCCGACTTTGCCGTGCTCACCGGCCTGGGGGAGGAACACCTGGAGGGGCTCGGTAATCTGGAGAACGTGATCCGCGAGGAAAGCTGGCTCTTGCAGGTGAGCCCCATGCGGCTGGCCAGCACACAGGCCGCCGAGATGGTGCAACTGCCAGACCTGAAAACCTACGGCATTGAGGCCGGGGATTTTCGGGCCGAAAACCTCGAGCTTGGCCTCGATGCTAGCCGGTTCCACTTCGAAGGCCGCCCGGTCAGCCTGCCCTATCCAGGGGTCGGGCCGGTGATGGGGGCGCTGGCCGCCCTGGCCGCCACCCGGATGCTGGACAAACCCCTCGCCGACACCATCGAGCGGCTGGCCGCCCTCCGGCTCCCTCCAGGCCGGATGCAGCGCTTGCAACTGAGGGGGGTGGACTTCATCCACGACGCCTACAACTCGAACCCCCTATCCTTCCGGGCCGGGATGCAGTTCCTGCAAACCCAGCCGGGGCGCAAGTGGCTGGTGATGGGCCGCATGGCCGAGCTGGGGGAGGAGGCCCTCAAGCACCACCTCGAGGCCGCACGGCTGGCGGCCACCGTCAGCCCCCATCTGGTATTCATCGGGCCTTTCGCCCAGCAACAGGCAGCCCTGGTGGGGGGAACCGCCGTGGAGACCCTCGAGGAAGCCGCCCTGTATCTGGCCGGGCAGGTGCGGCCTGGCGACCTGGTGTACCTGAAGGCCTCGCGCAGCGTGGGCCTGGAGCGCTTGCTCGAGCTCTGGCCCAGGGAGGAAGCATGAGAGCAGGGCTGGTGGCTTTCTACCTGGGTCTGGCGGCGTGTGCACCCCAGCAGCAAACCTCCCCGACCCCTGCCGCCACGGAGCCTATCCTCATCGAGGGCGGTGTGGTGGAGGGCCGGCTGGTACGGGCCATCGGGCTGCAACTGGCCCTGCCCAGCCCCACCCCGCTGGTCGCCCGCAACGGCGAAACCCTGCTGGCCGCCTACCCCTTTCAGTTGCTCACCTACCAGAACGGCTTTATTCGGGAAAGCCTGCCCCTGCCAGGGGTTCCTACCTTTGTGCGAGCCAGACCCCTACCCCTGGTGGGCCTGGCCGACCGGCTCTACGTGCCGGGGCTGGGTACGCTGCTCTATGAAGCCAAAGACGCGCTTAACACCAAAGAGGGGGTTTACTGGCTGGACAATGAAGGCATCAGCCTCGAGCGCCGGCGGCTGGCCGAGGGGCGCTTCAACTTCCTGGCCGCCAGTGAACGCTACGTGTACGCCTTTGGGCGCGAGGCCCTGCGCCTACCCGACCGCATCTGGGTACCTCTGCCGGGGAGCGTGAGGGCGGCGGTGGTGCTGGAAGACCTCTACGTCCTCACGCCGGAGGGCCTCTTCCGGCTCAGCCCGGAGGGGCTGCGCCTGGGCTTCCGGGCCGGAGCCTTTAGCGGTCTACAGACCGATGGGGCGTATCTCTACACCCTCGAGGCAGGCCGTCTGGTCACCCTGCAGCTCAATCTGGATGTGGCCAGCCGCTCTGCTTTCACAGCCTGGGCTCCAGTGCGTCAAAACCTCGTCTCCCCCACCGCCCTTTTCGCTTCACCGGAGGTGCGATGAACACCCTTGCGGCTGCCACCCTTCTGAGCTGGTTCCTGGTGGGGCTCTGGATTACCCTGATGCAGGTGCTGCGGCTCGGCAAGCAGGTGCGGGCCGACGGACCCCAGAGCCACCTGGCCAAGATGGGCACCCCCAGCATGGGCGGGGTGGCTTTTTTGCTGGCCGCCGCCCTGGTGTACGGGCTCTCGGGGGGCGACAGGTGGGCCGGGCTCTGGCTCCTGGTGTTGGGCATGGCCCTCCTGGGCCTGGCCGATGACCTGGCCGGTTCGCTGCGCAGACCCCTCAAGGCCCGCGAGAAGCTGGTGGTGCAGTCGCTGATGAGCCTGATTTTTGCTATCTGGGCAGCCCGACAGGTGCAGTATACGCCCTATCCCGTGCTGGACGCGCTGCTCTTTACCCTGGTGATCATTGCCGCCTGCAACGCCTTCAACTTCACCGACGGGGTGGATGGGCTACTGGCCAGTGTATCGGCGGTGATTTTGCTGCCCTTTGTGGGGCTCCCCACCGCGCAGGTTATGGTGGGGGCCTTGCTGGGCTTTTTGTGGCACAACGCGCCCAAGGCCACGGTCTTCATGGGCGACACCGGCAGCATGGCCCTGGGGGCGCTGGTGGCCGGACTGTTCATCCTGGAAGGCAGGCTCTGGTGGCTGCCCCTGGTGGCCCTGATCCCGGTGCTCGAGGTGCTCTCGGTGGTGATCCAGGTGAGCTACTTCCACCGTACCGGCAAGCGTTTCTTCAAGATGAGCCCCCTGCACCACCACTTCGAGCTATCGGGCTGGCCTGAGAGCAAGGTGGTGTTTCGCTTTGTTGTGGTCACGGCACTCTGCACGGCACTTGCAGTGCACCTCTGGGGAGGCCCGGTATGAGGCGGCTGGTGTATGGGCTCGGGCGCAGTGGCCTGGGGGTGCTGGGCTACCTGCGTCGGCACGGCCTGTCGGCCCGTTTCTACGACGACCAGCTCAAGCCCGAAGAAGCGGTAGAGGCCCAGGCGCTGGGGTTTGAACTCGAGCCCGATCCCAGGCCCGGCAGCTACGATGAAGTCATTGCAGCCCCCGGGGTACCCATCCAGCACCCCCGCCTGCAAGCCCTGCGGGCTGGCGGAGCCGAGGTATTTGGGGAGGCCGAACTGGTCTACCGCCACTCCCCAACCCCGCTCATCGGCATTACCGGCACCGCCGGCAAAACCAGTTGTACCCTGTTCACCGGGCACTTTTTGCGGGCGCTGGGCTTCAAAGCCCTCGAGGGCGGCAACATTGACCCCCCACTGGCCCGCGTGGTGGACGAGGCCGAGGTGGTGGCGGTGGAGCTGAGCAGCTTCCAGCTCGAGCGCACCCGGCACTTCAGGCCCAGGGTGGCGGTGCTGCTCTTGCTCGGCGTGGATCACCTGGACCGCCACGGCAGCCTGGAGGCCTACCATGCCGCCAAGCTCAACCTGATCCGAAACCTCACCGCCAAAGACGCCCTGGTCTACAATGCCCAAGACCCCAAGATCCTGGCCGCGCTCGAAGGCAATCCGGCCCAGCGCTACCCCTTCGAGCCCCAGAGCGAGCCCCGCGAAACCAACCTGAACGCAGCCCTGCAAGCTGCTCTGGCCTATGCCCACATCATCCGGCGCGAACAGCCTGAGCGGGTTCTTGCGCTCGAGGCCACCCCCGCCGCCCTCGAGCCCTTCCGCGCCTCGGCCCCCCGTCCCGAAGCCCGCTACGAAATCTTCGCCCACATCGGCCAGCTACTGTTCATAGACGATTCCATCGCCACACGCCTCGACTCGGTGCGCATGGCCCTGGAGGCCGCGCCCCCTCCGGTGGCCTGGGTGCTGGGAGGGGTGGACAAGGGCGCCCCAGTGGAGGAACTGCGCGAGGTGGTGGCCCGCAAGGTCAGGCTAATTCTGGCCATTGGCCGCGACGGCAGCCGGCTGGCCGCACCCTTCAAGAACCTGGTGGAGGTGGTGGAAATCCCCGAGCCCAACGGGCGCAAAGCCCTCGAGCAGGCCGTGGGCGAATCCCTGCAGCGGCTCACCTCGGGCAGCGTGCTGCTGGCCCCACTGGCCACTTCGTTCGATCAGTTCAAGGATTACAAGGAACGCTCAAAAGTCTTCCGGGAAGTGGTGCTGCAACTGGGAGGTATTCGTGGATAGCATTCTGCTACTGGCACAACTTTTGCTCTTCGCCCTTTCGGCGCTGGGGGTGGCCACCTCCGACTGGATGCGGGCCGCACCGGAGCAGCACAGCCTGGAAAACCTGCGCAACATCGCCATCTCGCTGGCCCTGATGGTGGCAGTCTCGCGCCTACACACCCAGTGGGCCATCTGGGCGGCGCGGCCCTTTTTTCTCTTCTCGCTTCTTCTGCTGGCTGCGAACCTGGTGGTGGGGTTCGGACCAGGCAGTGAGCGCAGGTTCATTGACCTGCCCTTCACCTCCTTTAACCTGCAAGCCTCCGAGCTGGCCAAGCTGGCGGTGGTGCTCTACCTGGCAGCCTTTTTCCACAACAAGCCCACCGATTACCCCATCATCGGCCCCATCATTGCCATCAGCCTGGCCGCGGGCCTGATCATCGCTTCGCCCGACCTGGACACGGGCCTGTTCGTGCTGTTTTTTTCGGGCTTCTTGCTGGTGGTGATCGGGGTTCCTTTGCGGCGCTTGCTGGCCATCGGGGCCACCGCCTGGATTCTGGCCCTCTCGGTCTCGGGGCTGTACCTGGATCGCTTCGAGAAAGTGCGGGATCGCTTCGAGGGCTGGAGCACCTATGTCAGCGGGCGGGTAAGCGAACTGAGCCCGGAGGTCATCCGGGGCCCCCTGTACCAGATCACCCAAGCCCACAAGATCATCGTGAACGCGGGACCTTTCGGGCAGGGGGTGGGGGCCCGGATGCCCAACCTGCCCGAGTCCCACAACGACTTTGTGCTGGCCTCGATCATCTGGTCGGGGGGCTGGCTGGCGGGTTTCATGGTTTTGCTGGCGCTATGGCTAATACTCGCCCGGGGGCTCCAGATTGCCGCCAACCTGGAAGGTTCCCGGAGCGTGCTGGCGCTGGGCCTCACCCTGTACCTGGTGTTGCAAGCCGCCCTGAACATCGCCGCCGTGATCGGCACCATCCCGATTGGGGGTTCCCCGCTGCCTATGGTGAGCATGGGCGGCAACTCGATGATCATGGCCGGTCTGGCCATGGGGCTCTTGCAGGCCCTCTCACGCGAAGCCTTCGCCCACAAACAGGAGCGCAGCGTCAAGGAGGCGCAGCCGTGAAACCCTGCAATGGAACAAGAATGCAGCATGCATGGAAGCCCTGCATCGGCAGGCTGCCGGTTCTGGAATGGGTCTCGAAGGGGGCTGCTCTCCCCTGCTCACCTTGCGTATCCTCCATTCTGCTATGCCCTGCTCCATTGGGCCATAAAGGAGGCCCATGGTGATCGTGACCGGCGGGGGTACCGGCGGCCACCTCTATCCGGGGCTGGCGGCGGCAAAAGCCCTGCTGGAAGCAGGCGAGCCGGTAACCTACGTGGGGGCGCTGGGTGGAATTGAAGAACGGGTTCTGCCGAATAGCGGGCTGCCCTACCGGATGATTCCGGCGGGCAAGCTCTCGCGCGATGCCCTGCGACCTGCGGAAGGAATGAAAGTGCTTCGGGGCCTCTGGGCGGCGCGGCAGGTGCTGCGGGAGCTAAGGCCCAGAGCCGTACTGAGCATGGGCGGTTATGCGGGCTTTCCGGTGGCTTTTGTGGCGGCCATGCGCGGGGTGCCGATGGTGATCCACGAGCAAAACGCCAAACTGGGCCTGGCCAACCGGATGCTGGCCCGGCTGGCCCGGCGGGTTACCCTGGCCACCCCCATGGAGCTGCCCCCCGGGCTGGCCCGTAAAGCCGAGGTGGTGGGCTATCCGGTGCGGGAGGAAAAACGCCCCCCCGCCGAGGCCCGGACGGACCTTGGGCTCGAGCCCCACCGCCCCACCCTCCTGATTCTGGGCGGCAGCCAGGGCAGCAAGGAGCTCAACGAGCAACTACCCGAGCGACTCTACCCGATACTGGGCGAGTGGCAGGTCCTGCACCAGTGCGGGGTGCGCTGGGAGCCGGAACTCAAAGCTAAAGAACGGCCCCACTACCTCGTGCGGGGCTATGTGGACAGCGTGCTGGCCTGGAGTGCCGCCGACTGTGCCATCACCCGGGGCGGGGCCGGTACCATGTCCGAAGCGGCCTACCACCAGGTGCCGGTGCTGGGGGTGCCGCTGCCGCGCCACCTGGACGGGGGCGCCCAGTGGGCCAATGTGGGCTTTTATGCCGAGCGCGGCGCGGCCCTGCGGCTTCAGTCCTGGGCGCAGTTTGGGGCCGAGCTTAACACTCTGCTCGACCCCTCCACGCGGGCCCAAATCCGCGATAGACTTGAGGGGTTGTCGCCAGCCGGAGCAGCCCAGCGGCTGGCCCAGATCGTTTTGGAGGCGGCGTGAAGCATTATCACCTGATGGGCATTGGCGGTATCAGCATGAGCGGGCTGGCCCGCATTCTGCGCAAGGACGGACACCGGGTCAGCGGCTGCGATAGCCAGCTTTCCGACCTGACCCGCCAGCTCGAGCGCGAGGGCATCCAGGTTCAGCAGGGCCACAGCCCGGCGCACCTCGAGGGCGTGGATGTCCTGGTAGCCTCCACCGCCATCAAGGACAGCGAGCCCGAACTGGCCACGGCCCACACCCTGGGCATCCCGGTCTGGCGGCGGATTCAGGTGGTGGACGAAATTCTCAAGGGGGGCTATAGCCTGGGCGTGACCGGCTCCCACGGCAAGACCAGCACCTCCTCCATGCTGGCCAGCATTTTTATCGCTGCCCAGAGCGACCCCACAGTGCTGTTGGGGGCCGAGCTGGGCCTGATAGGCGGCAGCGCCAA
The DNA here is from genome assembly GCA_937950405.1 of uncultured Meiothermus sp. Lineage (GTDB taxonomy): Bacteria > Deinococcota > Deinococci > Deinococcales > Thermaceae > Meiothermus. Next base: position 1,672 of record CALFDH010000213.1, on the reverse strand, counting down.
GGTGGGCTCCGGGCGCTACCGGATTGCCGAGGTGGACGAGTCCGACCCCCTGTTTCGCTTTTTAGAGCTCGATGTGGCTGTGATCACCAACCTCGAGGCCGACCACGTCTCGCCCGATGGGCAGGCCCGCCCCAACTACCACACTTCCTTTGAGGTACTCCAGGACGCCGTGCGGTCTTTTGCCAGCCGTGCCGGGCACGTCGTTTACAACGGCGAACCCCGCTGGCGCCTGCTGGACGACCTCACCCAGGGCCGCCCCCGCAGCAGCTTTGGGTTGCAGGAGGGCGACTGCCACGCCGCCCATATTGCCCTCGAGCCTTTCGGCAGCCAGTTTGAGCTGGTCTGGCAGGGCCAGCCCCTGGGCAGGGTGCGCCTGCAAGTGCCCGGCGAGCACAACATCAGCAATGCCCTGGCCGCCTCGGCAGCCGCGCTCGTGGCGGGGGTTCCCTTCGAGGCCATTCGGGAGGGGCTTTACCAGTACACCGGGGCCAGCCGCCGCTTTGAAAAGGTGGGCGAGCTCAACGGAGCCCTGATTGTGGACGACTACGCCCACAACGCCACCAAACTCTTTGCCTTGCTCAAAGCGGCCCGCAACACCGGCCTGCGGGTGCGGGCGGTCTTCCAGCCCCACCGCTATGGGAGGAGCGAGCAGGAGTGGCCCCTCTACGCTACGGCCCTCGAGCAGTCCGACGAAGCTCTGATTCTCGATGTCTATAGCGCCGAGGAGACCCCTCTTAATCTCACCAGCGCCCAGATTGCCGGGCGCATGTTAGAACACCTGCACGCGCGGGGACACCAGGCCCGCTACGACACCTGGGATAACATCCTGAGCTACCTGCGCCAGACCGCAAGCCAGGGCGATCTGATTTTGACCATCGGCGCCGGGAGCGTCTCGAGGCTGGGTCGTCTTTTGGCTGCGCAGAAGGAGGCCGTATGACCGGGGTCAGGGCCAGGGGCGCCGGGCTCGGGAAACGCAACAGCCTTGAGGTACTGTCATGAAAATAGCCCGTCTACCGCTGGCCAGACTCACCACCATCGGGGTGGGGGGCGAGGCCGAGGTCTGGACGGTGGAAACCCTGGCCGACCTGGTGCAGGCCACCCAAGCCCCCTACCGGGTGCTGGGCAACGGTTCCAACCTGCTGGTCTCGGACGCCGGTGTACCGGAGCGGGTAATCCGGCTCTCGGGCGAGTTTGCCGAGTGGAACCCCGACCTCTCGGGCTGGGTGGGGGCCGGGGCGCTGGTGCCCAGCCTGCTCCAAACCTCCGCACGGCTGGGGTTGAGCGGGCTGGAAGGCTTGCATGGGGTGCCCGCTCAGGTAGGCGGGGCCGTCAAGATGAACGCCGGCACCCGCTTCGGCGAGATGGCCGATGCCCTGGAGGTAGTGGAGCTATTCCACGATGGCCGTTTGCATCGCTACCGGCCCTCGGAGCTGGGCTTCCAATACCGCCATTCCGAACTGCCCGAAGGTAGCGTTGTGACGAGGGTCAGGCTCAAACTAACCCCCTCCAGCAAAGAAGCCGTGCGGGCTCGGATAGCCCTGGTAGACGCGGCCCGCAAAGGCCAACCCAAAAAGAAAAGCGCGGGCTGCGCCTTCAAGAACCCGCCCGGCGACTCGGCCGGTCGGTTGATTGATGTGAAGGGTCTCAAGGGCACTACCGTGGGCAAAGCCAT